>NZ_NEHH01000013.1:0-116817 GCF_002112305.1 Pseudomonas sp. R45(2017)
CGACATGTACGCTGGTGTTGCCATGGGAGGTGCTCCTTGCGGATAAAGTTAGGGTGCCCGGGAGGCGAAATCGCCCGGTGGGTGGCTGACTGTTATCAAAGAGCGTGCCAAGATTTTCGAAGCCTTATAAACCAATGAGTTGGCGCTGAGCGACCTTGGTTTTAGCGAAAAGGGGCGGGGATCCAGGCAAAAAGTGCGCAAGAAGTTGCGCAGTACTGCGCAACTTCTTGCGCACTTGGCTGAAGGGCACGTGGCACAAGGGTTTCAAAGGTTTTATAGGGGTTTTATTACGGGGAACTGCGCAACTTCTTGCGCAGTATGGCTAATCGCCGCGTTATCGATTCAACACCGCCAGGCAGTCTTCAATCGAGCGTTGTTGCGTCTCGGCATACAACCCCAATTCATCAATGGTCGAACGCCCGAGGGCGAGTTCGAAAGCCTGTCGGTTGGAATGCTCGCCATAGTGCGCCTGCGCCGCGTCCCCCAAGTTCGACTGAAAAATCCCCGCTGCACTCACCGGCAGGAAATCTTCGTACACCAGCGGTTCGGCTTTCACATAGCCGTCGTGCAACAATGCTTGCAGCGAAACGTCAGCGGGATGACCCGCCGCCAGTCCTTTGTCTGTCAGGAAATAACGGAAATACGCCAGTTCCTGCTCGCGCATGCCCTCGAGGCTGTCAGGGAATTCGCTGAAATGCTGGGTCATAAGGGCGTTGTAGCGTGAGGCATTGGCTTCGTTGGGGAAATCGCCGAGTTCATCGCGCGCCGCGTTCAGCAGTCGGTCGTACAACGCACGGCCCTTGGGGGTCAGCGCGGCGCCACGTTGTTCGATTTCGCCGAAGCGGGCGCTGTGGCTGCCGCGGGTTTGCGTCTGGTCGGTGAAGGCGATCGGCTCGTCCAGCGCCTTGAAACTGGTCTGACGCAACAGGATCGGATGCTGCCGACGCGGCGGGCCTTCGATCACCGCTTTGGGCGTGATGCCGTGCAGCGGCATCTGCGCCTGGACGATGTCGATGTCCAGCGTGCGCGGGGTCAGGTGGTTGATGTGCGGGCCCTTGAACGCGACGACATCGGCGATCAGGCGATGCTGGGCGCTGAGCGTCTGGTATTGCGCGGCGGTGACGGTGGCGCTGTGGTGCCAGCGAAAAGTCTCCAGCGCTTGCAGGACAAATTCCCCGGCCTCGGACTCATTCAGGCCGCCAGCAGATTCAGCCTGTTCGATCAGCCTTAGCGCCGATGGCGTAAAGATCGAACGCTTATCCAGCACCGATTGCGCAAAGGCCCGCTGCTCGGGGTCTTCAATCAATTCCAGTCGCAGCAACGAAGTGAACACCCGGAACGGACTGACCTGCAGCGCATCTTCATGCACCGCGCGAAACGCCGTGGAATGCACCGGCACCCCGGCAGGGGTCAGATCGTAATAGCCCACCGGTTGCATGCCCATCACTGCGAACAAGCGGGCGAGGGTGGCCAGTTCAGCGGCGGTGCCGACGCGGATTGCGCCGTGGCGCTCCATGTCCAGCCGTTCGATTTCGCCAGTGCTGTGCAGTTGACTGGCGATTTGCGGCTCGCGTGCCAGCACGTCGCGGTTGGTCTGTTCCACCAGTTCCATCAACGCGCCGTACAGCGGCACTTCTTCGCGGTACATGTCGGACATCGCTTTTGAGAAGCGTTGGCGGATCAGGTCGGGGCTGACGAAAGGCTGCACGGTCATGAAAAAAAATCCTGGCACGGTCACGTAAAAGGTGTTGGAAAAGATCGCAGCCTTCGCTGACGCGGGCAAACGAAGAATCCTACGGACTTCATTCTGCCAACGACTGACCGTTTACTTGTCCTGACGCGAATGCTCCCCCAGAAACTCGCGATACAGACGTGCCGTGTTCGACGGTTGCTCGACCATCGGCATATGGCCGACGCCGTCCCAGACATCGACCCGCAAATTGCTGATGCCTTTGCTCCACACCGGCACACTGCTGACGTCGATCAACCGGTCCTTGCGGCCCCAGAGCAACAGCGCCGGGCATTTGATGTCCGGCAGTTTCGGCTCCATCGGCGGGCTGGCGCGAAAGTCCCGGAAAATCTCTTCCAGTTCGTCGCGGCATTGTTCGTAGCGCTGGGCGATCGCATCCAGTACCAGACCGGGCACCCACGGTGGCGAGGCCATGGTCATCGCATAGAAACGTCGGAATTCTTCCCGGGAATTGATCAGGAACGGATTGTGCCCACGGGCCAGGTGGCGCTCCATGTCGCTGGCCTCGGGCGCAGTGACGCCGGCCGGGTCGATCAGCGCCACCGATGCGATGCGGTCGGGGTAGGTCGCCGCCAGCCACGCGGCGATGTAGCCGCCCATGGAGTTGCCGATCACATGGACTTTCTCGACGCCGCAGACGTCGAGCAACTGGATCATGCGCTTGGCCTGCACCGGAATGTCGTAGCCACCGCCGGCCTTGAAGCCGGTTTCGCCGTGGCCGGCCAGATCCGGGATGATCACCCGATACTGCCCGACAAAATGCCGGGCAAAGCGCAGCCACAGGTTCTTTTCGGCGCTGTAGCCGTGCAGCATCAAGATGCTGCTCGACGCTTCATAAGGCCCGCCTTGCCAGGTCGACACGGTCATTTCGGCAATCGGCACTTCGATCTTGTGCAGCCGGTACAGCTTGGCCTCCAGGGCCGCGCTCAGATCGTAGAGCCAGTGGCCGACCGCCGGGTAACTCAACCAGCTCCAGGCCACGAAAACCGCGAGGGCGACAAACAGCAAAAGCATCGTGGGTCTTCCTTGTTCAAGACAGAATGTGGTCGGCCGGTTTCAGCGCCCGGGTCAACCGGTGGTAGCTGAAACTGAAGCCGGGGAACATCGCGATCACGTGACCGCTCCTGCTTTGATACCAACTGTGGCAGCCGCCGGTTTTCCAGACCGTGCGTTCCATTTCCCGGTGAATCATCTGAGTGTAGGTACGTTCTGCTTCGGGGCGAACTTCGATGCTGCGCAGACCTTTGGCCTGCAAGGTGCGGATGCAGTCGAGGATGTAGTTCATCTGCGATTCGATGATGAACAGCGCCGAGGTGTGGCCGATGCCGGTGTTCGGCCCGGTGACGATAAACAGATTGGGAAAGTCTGGCAGGCTGGTGCCGAGGTAGGCGCGCGGGTATTGCGCCCACACATCGCGCAGTTGCACGGCGTTTTTTCCGCTGACCGGGTAGGAAATCACGCCGTCGGTGGCGTCGTAACCGGTCGACCAGACGATCAGATCGACGTTGATGTGCTGACCGTCCGTGGTGACGATGCCGGTTTCATCGAGGCTGGCGATGCCCTGTTCGCGGCTGTGCAACGTGACGTTGGGCCGGGTCAGCGCCGGGTAATAGGTGCTGGAGAGCAGCACCCGTTTGCAGCCGATGGTGAAGTCCGGTGTCAGTTTTTTCCGCAACTCGGGGTCAGTCACCTGGCGTTTGAGAAACTTCAGGGCTTGGCGCTGCACCATGTGAATCGCCGGTTTCGAGTATTTGAAGGCGATGACCCGGGTTTCGAATTGCCAGTAGATCATCCAGCGCAGCAGTTTGTAGGCGGGTTTCAGACCCAGCAGCCAGCGCTGGAACCGACCGAACGTACGGTCGGCCCGGGGCAGCACCCAGTGCGCGGTGCGCTGAAACACGTGCAATCGGGCGACCTTCGGCGCAATCGCCGGAATCACCTGAGCCGCACTGGCGCCGCTGCCGACAATCGCTACTCGTTTACCGTGATAGTCGTAGCTGTGATCCCAATTATTTGTATGAAAGGTCTTGCCCTGAAAGCGATCCTGACCGGGGAAGTGTGGGATAACCGGTTGGCTCAACGGCCCGGTGGCATTGATCAGGAACTGCGCATAAAAAATGCCTTTGGTGCCGGTGTGTACGGCCCAGCGCTTTTCGGTGTCGTCCCATTCGACGCGCTCGACGTTGGCCTGCAGTTCCACCCGGTCACGCAGGCCGAAGCGTTCGATTACATGGTCGGTGTAGCGATGCAGTTCAGCCTGTTCGGCGAACATCTGGGTCCAGCGGTAAGGCGCAAACGACAGCGAATACAGCGGCGACGGCACATCCACCGCTGCGCCGGGGTAGGTGTTCTGGCACCAGGTGCCGCCGAAAAAGTCCCGGCGTTCCAGCAAGCGAAAGTCGTCGATACCGGCCTTGAGCAGATTGACCGCCGCGCACTGGCCGCCAAAACCGCTGCCGATGATCAACACTTGATAGGTCTGCATGGGCCTCCTTCTTAGAGTCTTTTTTCCATTTTCTTCCTTTCATGTATAGCCAATCATTTGCCCGCCGTGTGGTGCTGATGACGAGGTATTCGGCCCGCTGGCCGGTGATGGCTATTTAACGTTGCCCTGATAGACTCCCAGCACATCGGGTCTGCGGTCTGCGCAGTACCGTCGAGTGGTCGAGGCCCTTATGGGAAGAACGGGAGGAAAGGGACTTTCACTGGCCAGGAGGCTCTACACATCGCGAACCCTCGGGCTGGTCCTGGGGCTTTTGTGCGTGAGCGTCGCGATGTACCCGCTCGACCCGCCGGCCTGGGTCTGGGCGCTGATGCTGTTCAACGGCCTGGTCTGGCCGCACCTTGCTTATCAATGGGCCCGCCGGGCGAAGGTTCCGTACCACGCCGAACACCGCAACCTGTTGATCGACGCCTTCCTCGGTGGCTTCTGGGTCGCCGCCATGCACTTCAATCCCTTGCCCAGTGCCACGACCATTTCGATGATGGCGATGAACAACGTCGCCATCGGCGGTGTGCGTTTTCTGCTGGCCGGGGCGGCGGCGCAGTTGCTTGGTGTCGGTGTCGGGCTGGTGGTATTTGCCCCGGCGTTCGTCCCGATAACCACACCGGCACAGCTTTATGCCTGTCTGCCGTTGTTGACGCTGTATCCGCTGGCGCTGGGCTGGATCTGCTTTCGCCAGGCCTACACCCTTGGCTTGCATAAACGTGAACTTCTGGCCCTGAGCCGCACCGACAGCCTCACCGGTCTGCTCAATCACGGCGCCTGGAAGGATCAACTGGAAATCGAATTCGAACGCTGCAAACGCCAGCAGACAGGCGCTGCGATTGCGCTGATCGACATCGATCACTTCAAGGCAATCAACGACACCTACGGGCATGTGGCGGGCGATATCGTCCTGCGTCAGCTGAGCAAGATGCTCAAGCAGAACCTGCGTATGGCCGATGTGGCGGGGCGCTACGGCGGCGACGAGTTTTGCGTGATCCTGCCGGACTTGCCGCTGTTCAATGCGGCGCAGGCGATGGAAGCGTTGCGTGAGCGTTTTTCCTTTCTGGTGTACGAACAGAACCCGGCGCTGAAAGTCAGCCTGAGCATTGGTCTGGCGGCGCTTGACCCGGCTCACGGCGACGCGACGCGTTGGCTGGATGACGCCGATCAGGCGCTGTACGAAGCCAAGGCCGGCGGGCGTAACCGGGTGATTTGCTGCAGCGATAACAAACCTCGACGCGAGGTATTCGATTCGGTTTGAACGGATCGAGTGTCGCATCCGGGATAGAGCCTTGGCGCGATGTCAGGTACGGTTCAGTACCCGACACGAAACAAGGATTGATTCATGACGTTCAAATTCCCTCGTTCCCTGCTGGCCGCCGGTCTCGGCCTGACCCTGTCTTTCGCCACCGCTGGCGCCTTCGCCGAACCGCACAAACAAGTGCTGGCCGATGCCGAGCAATACAAGCCCGAAGCCCTGAAATTGCTCGAACGGCTGGTCAATATCGATTCCGGTTCCGGCTATGAACCGGGGCTCAAGCAAGTCAGCGAAATCGCCATCGAAGAGCTGAAAAAGCTCGGCGCGACCATAGAACTGGTACCCAACACACCGGAAAAAACCAACCACGTGCTCGCCACGCTCAAAGGCACCGGCAAGGCGAAAATCCTGCTGATGGCGCACATGGACACGGTGTTCAAGGAAGGCTCCGCCGCCGAGCGACCGTTCCACATCAAGGACGGCCGCGCCTACGGGCCGGGGGTGATGGACGACAAGGGCGGGATTGTCGCCGGCATCTACGCGCTGAAGATCCTGAAGAACCTCGACTTCAAGGACTACGCGCAAATCACCTTCCTGCTCGATGCCAGCGAAGAAACCGGCTCGGACGTCGCCACCGACCTGATCAAGAAAACCGCCAAGCTTCACGACGTGACCCTCAATCTTGAACCGGGCCGTCCGGCGGATGGACTGGTGGTGTGGCGCAAGGGCAGCGCCACCGCACTGGTCGAGGTCAAGGGCAAGGCCGCCCACGCCGGCGTCGCGCCGGAATTGGGGCGCAACGCGGCGATGGAAGCGGCGCACCAGATCCTGCAACTGGGCAAGCTCGGCGACGAAGCCAAGAAAACCACCATCAACTTCACCGTGCTCAAGGCCGGCGACCGCACCAACGTGATCCCGGATCAGGCCACAGCCAAGGCTGATGTGCGGGCGGCGGTGCCGGAAGAATTCGACCGGATCGAGAAGGATCTGGCGCGGGTGTCGCAGGACAAATTGATTCCCGATACCGAAGTAAAGACTTCATTGCAGCGCGGCTTGCCACCGATGCCGCAGACGGCGGAGTCGGATCGATTGATGGCGATGGCCCAGGGGATTTACGGTGAGATTGGCCGCAAGTTGACCGAAGAAGGCAGCGGCGGGGCGGCGGATGCCAGTTTGTCGGCCGGGGTTGGGACGCCGACGCTGGACGGGTTCGGGATTGTCGGCGGCAACATTCATACGCCGGAGGAATACGCGGAGGTGGAGAGCGTGGCGCCGCGGATTTATCTGTTGTCGCGGATGATTATGGAGTTGGCGAAGGGGCGGTGAGCCGGTCGGTGGAGTAGCGGAGTTGGCGGGGTGTCAGGCAGATTTCTCCCTCACCCCAGCCCTCCCGAAACGTCGGACCGCCCGGAGGGAGAGGGAGCTGACCGAGGTGTCTTGCGCTATACATCGACCTGAAACACCGAGTCGATTATGGATTCGGTGAAGTGCATCCAGGTCGATGAATATCCTGAGCATCCCCCAATCGGTTCCCTCTCCCTCCGGGAGAGGGCTAGGGTGAGGGGGCTTTTGTGGGAAATGAGGAAAGTGTGAGCGGCGCACAACTTTCCAAGACCTTTCCTACAACGTACCCTGTTGCCGCGTTTCAGTATCGACCCCTATAGTTCGGGCTCGCGGAAAACTCCGCGAACGACCTTGGCCGGTCGATACAGGAACGTACAGTTGTCCAACATATTCAGCGATTTTTGCCTGAAGTTGTTGTGTTTTGGCGGCTGTGCGTGGGACACCTTCGGGTGTGCCGGTTCCTGTATCCGGTCGGCCAACCCGCGTACGGCTGCCACCCTCTTCGTTTGGCCGCGAATGGTGATAGCCCTAATTACAGGAGTTACACCAATGTCGGATCAAGTAATCCCCCGCTACCTCCCCATCGACACCTACGACGCCGAATCCCCGGTGCTCTTCATCAATACCCAAAAAGAACTCAGCGACATGGCCGCGTGTGCGATGCACCGTTTTGTGGTCGTGCGCGATCTGGCGGACACGTTTTCCAGTCTCGACCTGAAGGGCATTTCCGATTGTGATCTGACGCGGATTACCAGCGCGGTGCATCTGCTGATGCGAGAGGGCTGCGCCATTCTGAACGTGATTCAGACGCGGGCATTACAGCGGGAGGAGGGCTTCAAAACGGCGGTCTAGCGGTTTCGCGGCGGGCGCCATGCGAGTGGACTCGTGATGGCGTCGGGCCGCTCTGCCTCTTTGTAGCGTGGTGCGGGGTTACTCTTTGACGCTCATGTATTCCTTGGCCCAGAGGATGTATTCCTCAGGCTGGGTGTAGGTGTGGGTCAGTTCGGTGGCGCTCAGGTCGGAGGCCTGGGTGAAGATCTGGCGTTGTTCGCGCAGGCTGTCGTAGGTCGCCTTGATCGCCGCGAAGTAGGCACCGTGGCCGTCGATGGTTACGCGTACACCCAGTTCGGCCAGGCGTTTGTCGTCGCGCAGTGCCGGGTTGCCGTAGGTGACCAGCATCAGCGGGACGGTCAGGTGTTCGGCGATCTGCTCGAGCTGATCGAAGTCCTGGATCCCGACCATGCAGATACCGTCAGCGCCAGCAGCTTGATACTGCTTGGTGCGGCTGATGATTTCCTGGTTCGGCAGGATGCCGGCGTTGGTCCGGGCGATGATTGCCATCTCCGAATCGACCCGGGCTTCCAGTGCCGCGCGGATCTTGCCGACGCCTTCGGCGACGGTGATCAGGTCGGTGGATTTGCGGCCGAATTGTGCCGGCAGCAGGGTGTCTTCGATGGTCAGCGCGGCGACGCCGGCGCGTTCCAGTTCGACGATGGTGCGCATCACGTTGAGCGCGTTGCCGTAGCCGTGGTCGGCGTCGGCGATCACCGGCAATTGGGCGACTCGGCCGATACGGGTGGCCTGCTCAGCGAATTCGCTGAGGGTGATCAGGGCAAAGTCCGGGGCACCCAGCACCTGCAACGAGGCGACCGAGCCGCCGAGAATCCCTACTTCAAAACCCAGGTCAGCGGCGATGCGGGCGGACATCGGATCGAACACCGAGGCGGTGTGATAGCAGGTGTCGGAAGCCAGCAGCTGACGGAAGTTACGGCGCAAATCTTGATGAGAAAGCCTGGTCATACGAGTTCCACCAATACAAAGGAATGGAAAGGCTTGAGCAAAGGTGTCAACGCCGAAGGTGAAAAGGCTATCACGCCAATGGGTCAAGGATCATGACGAATTAACGAGGAAGTTAACCAGGAAAATCCTGTTCAGGCTCTTTCGCAGCAGGTATGGGCGCTCAGGCCGCCACCGCCTGCTGCTGTTGATTGGGCAGCGGCACCGCCCGCACTGAGTTGCCCGGCTGCAATTGCAGGCGTTTTGCGGTGAGGCGGTCGATCACCAGACTGCTGCCAACCCGGCGTCCCGGCGCGACGGTGATGCGGCAGTTTTCCAGGCGGCGGTTGTGGATCAACCACAGCGGCGCCTGATCGTCCGGCGTGCCGATGCTCAGGGTCAGTTCCAGGCTGTCGCGCACGGTGCGGATGCTACGGATCGGCGCCTCGATCACCGGGCCGCCGTCGAAGATGTCGATGTAGCCTTTGTGGGCGAAGCCCTCGGACTGAAGGATTTTCAATGCCGGTTCGGTGTTGGGGTGGGCCTGGCCGATAACGGCCTGAGCCTGTTCGGTGAGTAGGCAGGTATACAGTGGCTGACGCGGCATCAGTTCGGCGATGAAGGCTTTATTGCCGAGACCGGACAGGTGGTCGGCGTGGCTGAAGTCCATCTGGAAGAAGTGCCGGCCCAGACTGTCCCAGAACGGCGAGCAGCCTTGCTCGTCGGCACTGCCTCGCAGTTCGGCGATCATCTTTTCGCCGAACAGGTGCGGGAATTCGGCAACAAACAGCAAACGCCCCAGCGACAGCAAGCGTCCATTGCTGCCATGGCGCTGGTCGTGGCGCAGGAACAGCGAGCACAGCTCCGATTGGCCGGTCAGTTCGTTGTTGAGGAACAGCGTCGGGATCTGCCGCTGAATGCCCAGGTCCGGCGCCGAGCTGACGGTCAGCCCGACCCGATAGTTGTACCAAGGCTCACGCAGGCCGACGGCCCCGGCCAGAGCGCTGACGCCGACCACGCGCTGCTCGTCGTCTTCAAGCACGAACAGGTAATCGGCATCGGCCCGCTCGACCTGTTCGGCGAACGCCCGTTGCGCCCAGCGTACCCGGTGGGCCAGGCGATCTTCGTTGGCGGGCAGGGTGGTGAACCCCGGCCCGGCCTGTTGCACCAGCGTCATCAACGCTGGCAGGTCGCTGACTTGGACCGGACGGACAATCATGCTGCAACTCCTTTTGCGCGCCAGCTCGGGCACTGTCGTTGGGTAGGGGCGCGGTTCACAGGGCGATCAACCGGATCGTGCCGCCAGCGCGGACGTTGAGCGCCGCGCACAGGGCCGGATCGAGCGCCAGGGGCTGACCGGGCTGGAAATCCAGCTCGGCGACCACCGCCCGAAAGCCATGCAGAGCATCGTTGCTCACCAGATAGCGACCGCGAGCATCGATCAGGGGTTCCTCCTGAACCGTGACTGTCTGGCTCTGCGCGATCGAACGGATGTTGGCGGTGCGTGCATACAAGGTCGGGCCGGCATCGAACAGATCGATGTAGCTGTTGGTTTCAAAACCCTCGCGCTCGAGGATGTCGAAGGCTTCCTGACCGTCCGGGTGGATGCGGCCGATGCAGTCCTGCGCGGCTTGCGGCAGCATCGGCACGTAGATCGGGTATTGCGGCATCAGTTCGGCGAGAAACGTACGGCTCTGCAAGCCGCACAGGCGCTCGGCTTCGACGTAGGGCAGGTCGAAGAAATGTTTGCCCAGCGCATCCCAGAACGGTGAATGGCCTTGCTCGTCGCTGTAGCCGACGATTTCGGTGATCACCGCTTCGGCAAATCGCGGCGCGTGGGCGGCGATGAACAGCAGGCGTGCCCGCGACAGCAATTCGGAAAACGGCGTGCGCACCAGCGCTTCATCGATGTGAAAACCGCGCAGCAGCGTATGCCCGCTGAGGTCGTGACACAGCGACAGCGCCGGCACGCCGTGCTCGATGTTCAGCTCCCGCGAGGCGCTGGTGAAGTGGCGGTTGCGCAGGCTGTAAAACGGCTCGTTGAAACCTGCGGTGGCGAGGATTTCCGAGCAGCCGACCAGTCGATGGCTGTCGATGTCCTCCAGCACGAAGAAGTAATTCTCCGGGCCCTGAGCCGCCGCATCGCTGTCGAACGAGGCACAGGACGCGGCGATTTTTTCGCTAAGACGTTCGCTATCGTCCGGCAGGGACGTGACGCCCACCAGGCTGTCGCGCGCCAATTGTTGCAATTGAGGCAGGTCGTTTGGCTCGACTGGGCGTAAGACCAGCATGGATGCACTCCTGTATCAAAAGGTTCGGCCCATTCGCCGAACCTGACTATCACTGTCGGTTTCCACGCGTTAAAGCGGCGGTCGCCTGATTTGTTGTCAGACGCCGCTCTTTTTCTTGTCAGCCATTGCTCGGGTCAGGCAGCGCGGTACTGGCGCCGAGCTTGTTCAGGAAGAACAGGTACACCAGACCCAGTGCGATCCAGATCAGGCCGAGTTTCTGTGCATCGACGCCCATGTTGTACATGATGGCCGCGACGATGATGAAGCCGATCACCGGGCAGATCAGGTGACGGATCACCTGGCCGGATTTCTGCCGGCGCCAGTAGTAATTGATCACGGTCAGGTGCAGCAGCATGAAGCCGCTCAGGGCGCCGAAGTTGACCAGCGAAGTCAGGGTGTCCACCGAATTGATGAACAGGTAGCAGATCACCAGCGACAGCACGGCCACCAGATAAATGCTCAGGTACGGCGTGTTGTGTTTCGGGTGGACCTTGGCCAGCACTTTCGGCAGCTTGCCGTCGCGGGCCATGCCGAACAGCAGGCGCGAGACCGCCGCTTGCGAAGTGATCGCCACCGCCACGCCCCAGGCCAAAGCGGTAGCGACACCGGTCAGGGTCGCCAGCCAGCTGCCGGCAGCGATTTCGGCGATTTCATAGAACGCGGTGTCAGCGGACTTGAAGCCCATGCCGGCTGCCAGATCGGTAGCGATCCAGGTTTGTGCGACGAAAATCACCCCCATCACCACCAGCGTGATCAGCGCCGCTTTGCCGACACTGCGGCCCGGATCGCCCTTGATCTCTTCGGCAAGGGTGGAAATCGCATCGAAACCGAGGAACGACAGCACCGCAATCGACACCGCTTGCATCAGCAGGGCGAAGTTGAAGGTTTCCGGGTGATACAGCGGCGCGAGGGTCAACTGGCCGTTGCCGCCACCGTTGTGCAGGGCATTCCAGGCATAGAACAGGAAAATGCCCAGCACCACGAGTTGCGCCAGCAGGAACACAATGTTCATGCGAGCGGTAAAGGTGATGCCGCGCAGGTTGACGAAGGTCGCGCTGACCAGGAACGCCAGAATGAAGCCGACTTTCGGAATGTCCGGGTACAAATGGTTGAGCGCCATCGCCGCGTAGACGTAAAGCAGCGGCGGAATCAGCAGATAGTCGAGCAGCATCAGCCAGCCGGCGATGAAACCGACGTGTTGATTCAGGCCCCGTTGCGCGTAGGAATACACCGATCCGGCAATCGGAAAGGCCCGGGCCATGCTGCCGTAACTCAGCGCGGTGAAGACCATCGCCACCATGCCGATGATGTACGCCAGAGGCACCATCCCCGGTGCCTCGGCGTTGACGTAGCCATACACGCCGAACGGGGCGATGGGGATCATGAAGATCATCCCGTACACCACCAGATCGGTCAGTGTCAGGCTACGTTTCAACTCCTGTTTGTAGCCGAACTCTTCTATTTCCATGAAGCGCAACTCCTTGTCAGCCAATCGGTCGTTTTAGTTGTTATATCGGTCCGTCGTTTACAGCGTCAGCAGTGGTTACAACAATCCTTACAGCAATGGAGCCAGATAATTCGCCCAGCGAGTCACCGCTTCCGGGCTGCGCAGCAGATCGTTGCGCACTTCGATCAACACCGACTCCAGGCCCCGGGCATCGCCGTGTACCGGCACGGTCATGTCGCCCAGTGGGTCAATCCTGTACGGCTGGTTGCCGGCGACTTTCAGCGGGTGTCGTTCCAGACCGTCGAGCATCCGTTGGGCATAGGCCCGGGCCTGACCGAACAGCACGCCGACCTCCAGCTCGCGCGGCTGGCCGTAGTACACCGGGGTGAAACTGTGAATCCCTACCACCCGTACCGGCCGACCTTCGGCCAGACGTGCATCGATCAGTTGTTGCAACCGTGTGTGAAACGGTTTGAACAGGCACTGGCGACGGTATTCGCGGGTGGCCTCGTCAAGCTCGCGGTTGCCCGGCACCTGATAGATCTCGCTCTGCGCCGGGATGCTGTCGGGCGCATGCCGGGGGCGATTGAGGTCTATCAGCAGGCGCGAATAGTTGGCGCTCAACAGCGTGGCGCCCAGTTGCTCCGACAGTTGCTCGGCCAGCGCCAGGGCACCGATGTCCCAGGCGATGTGTTCGCGCGCGGCCGTGTCATCCAGGCCCAGATTATTCAGGGCCTCGGGTATGTAGCGGCTGGCGTGTTCGCACACCAGAATCAGCGGGTGCGTCGAATCTTCACGGCTCAGGTTGTAGACCGGTCGGGTGTACAACCCAAGCTCGGCGGATTCAGTACAGGCGTGCATAGTGCTCACAAAGATCAGCGGGCGAGAGCTGTTCCGTCAGCGCCAGTTCCTCGGTTTTAAGGGCGAAAAAAGTCTCGAGCAACGCGCTTGGCAGCGCTTCGACCAGCGCTTCACTGCGACGCAGGCAATCCAGTGCCTGGGCCAGGGAGGCGGGCAGGGCAACGATGCCCCGGGCCTTGCGTTGTTCGTCGTTGAGTGAATCGGGGATTTCATCGGTGATCGCGTTCAGCGCCAGACGTTGCTCGATCCCCAGGCGTCCGGCGATCAGCAGCGCGGCCATTGCCAGATGCGGCGAGGCGGTGGCGTCCATGGCGCGGAACTCAAGGTTGTATTGCTTCGCCACGGGTTTGTTCCCCAGGCTCACGGTCGGGCAGATCCGCAGCGCCGCTTCGCGATTCTGCTGGCCGAGGCAAGCGTAGGAAGCGCTCCAGTGGTGCGGCTGCAAGCGTTCATACGACACCGGCGTCGGTGCAGTGAATGCGCACAGCGCCGGTAAGTAATGCAGCACACCCGCCGCCCAGTGCTGGCCGAGGGTCGACAGGCCATTGCTGGTGCCTGCGTCGTAGAACATCGGCTGACCGGCCAGATCGAGCAGGCTGACGTGCAGGTGTACGCCGTTGCACACCGCGTCGGCGGCGGTCTTCGGCGCGAAGCTCAGATCCAGACCCATCTGCCGGGCGATTTCGCGGGTAATCTCGCGCACGTTGACCGCGCGATCCGCCGCCGCCACGCCAAGGGTAGGGCGGCAGGTGATTTCGTATTGGTGCTTGCCGTATTCGGGCAGGAACATTTCCGGCTCAACGCCCCCGGCGCGCAACGCGCTGAGCAGCCAGCCACCGAATTCGGCGCCCTGGCGCTGGGCTTCGAGCGAGAACGCCAGATGTTCGGCAAACCCGGCGTGCAGATTGAATTCGTGTTCGAACGCGGCGTTGACCTGCAAGCCGAGCTCATCGCGGTAGCGCTCGACCTCGTTGCGCAACAGGGTGCGCGGGCAGGTGGCCCACGGCCGGCCATCGGTTTCGCGGATATCGCCGTGAATGAAATCCAGCGCAGGTGCTGTGGCGTCCGGGCCGTTGCCGACGGTGACGCGGCTGGCCAGATCGGGAATCAGCCGCAGATCACCATAAGCGCCCCACGGGCTGGTCGAGGCGATGATGTCCTGCGGCGTCAGCGCACTGTTGGCTGGTACCCAGCCGCAACCGGCGGCCTGATAATGCTCCAGCTCATCGGTGGGAAACGAACGGCCACGGGTGACGCCGATCAGGTCGGTGGTGACGATGGTGGTCATCGGCAACGGCGACAGGCGTTCGCTCATGACTGCATCTCCTGCAACCGGCCGAGCACGGTGTCGGTGTCGGTGATCCAGCAGTAACCCTTGATTGCGTTCAGACAGGCGTCGTGGCGTGCTTCGGTGTAGGTCGCGCAGGCGTCCGCCACCAGAGTGACGAGGTAGCCACGGTCGGCGGCATCGCGCACGGCCATGTCGACGCACTGGTCGGTGACGATGCCGGCGATGATCAGGTGGCGGGTTTCCAGATTGCGCAGCACGTAGTCGATATTGGTCGAGTTGAAGACCCCGGACGAGGTTTTCGGCAGCACGATCTCGTTTTCCGCCGGGGTCAGTTCGGCGATGACCTGTGCCTGCGGGCTGCCCTTGGGCAGGTGCATGTCCGACAGTTTGTGATCCAGCGAGCGGTCACGGCCATCGGCGGTCAGGCTTTCGATCAGGGTGTGCAGCACGTTCTGCCGTGCTTCGCGGAAGGCGTTGAGCAGGCGAACCTGATTGGGTACCACTTGCGAGCGCGTGCGGTTGAGGAAATACGCGGCGTCCGGGCCTTCGAGGTGCGGGTCGAACTGCGGCTCGAGCCAGGCGCGCTGCATGTCCACCAGCAACAGGGCGGTGTGATCGGTGACAAACGGCAGGTCCCGTGGCGAGCGATGGGGAAGGCTGAACATCCTTATTTATCCTCCAGCAAATGGGTGTCGAAGTCGTTGCGCAGGGCATCGATGCCTTCCAGGCGATCGGCCAGGTCCGGGCTACGCAGGGTCAGGCAAGCAATCAATGCTTCAACCTGGGCCAGCGCCGGGACCATGGTGTCGAACGGCGAGGCCGACTCCACCGGGGCGCTGATGATCATGTCGGCCAGCTCGCGCAGCGGTGAGGCGTAGATGTCGGTGAACAGCACAACGCGGGCGTTGCTGTTCTTCGCCGCGCTCGCCACGCGCAGGGCCTGGGTCTGGTAGCGGCGATAGTCGAACACCAGCACCACGTCCTGACGTTGCAGGTCGAACAGACGATCCGGCAGTTGCGCGTTGTCTTCCAGCGCAAAGCAACCGGGGCGCAGCAGACGCAAATGATTGAGCAGGTAAGTCGCCATCAAACTGCTGAAGCGTCCGCCGAAGCAGTAGACCTGATGGCGGGTGTCGAGCAGCCAGTCGGCCAGAATTCGCACATCTTCCGGCTGGGTCAGGGCCTGGGTTTCGGCCAGCAGGTTGTGGCTATGAGCCAGATAATGACTCCAGGCATCGTCCTTGTTCTGATGCGAGCGCGGCTGCAACAGAGTGCGCGGCGAGCGCAGGCGATGGTCCATGTCACTGAGCAGGGCGTCCTGGAATTCGGCGTAACCACCGAAGCCGAGCTTTTTCACCAGCCTCACGATGGTCGGATCGCTGACGCCGGCATGTTCGGCCAGGCGCGCCATCGGGCCAAGCCCGTTGCGTGGATACTGATCGAGCAAGGCGCGAACGACTTTGCGCTCCGACGGCGTCAGGTCAAGGCCGGGGTCGGTGATCAGGTCTCTTAAAGGGGGCATCCGGGCTCCTGCTGGATGGGGTGTTGAATTCGCTTCACAATCCGTTAAAACAGTATTTATGTAACTGACGCTACATGTCTAGCGAATTTTTCCGCGTTTAAATCAGGCCCCAAAATGAGGCGGGATGCCCGTAACGCAAGAGTTACACGTATGTCGACCAGTTTTGTAGTCCATTGCCCATAATGGTGTCAGACATTGCCGCTTTCACACGCTCGGATCATCCAATCGACTCGCCCGGAGCATCCCGGTTTACGGCACAATTGCCGCTTCATCAGCGATTATGTCGATGACCGTCCTGTCTTTCAGCCGAGTAGCCTCCCGTGCAGACCACCCGTTTGACCTTGATCTGCCATGCCAGAACAGTCGCACAAAAATTGGCGTGTTTTCCTACGAACGAGCCTGTTGAAGACGTGGCGCTGGCGTCCGACTCGCTGGCTTCGCGTCTGGACACTGCGTCACGGTTGATTTGCGGCCCGGAACTGCGCACTCGCCAGACGGCGGCGTGGTTTGGCCACGACATACATATTGATCAGGCCCTGCGTGATTGCGACTGGGGACGCTGGCAAGGTCAGTCGATAAAGGATTTGCAGCGGAACGAACCCGAGGCATTGCAAGCCTGGCTCGACGATCCGCACGCCGCACCCCATGGCGGTGAGTCGGTGGCGCAACTGCGTGAACGAGTGGCCGCGTGGCTGGTTTCACTGCAAGCCACGCCGGGACACGTGTTGGCGGTCACCCATCCGTTCGTGATTCGTGCTGCATTGATGCAGGTCGCGCAGGGCGAGGCGTTTCACAGCATTGATGTCGAGCCGCTGGCGGCGGTCGATCTGCGGTTTACCGGGCGCTGGCGGCTACGCTTGTCCGGCATGAGTGTGGAAGGAGCAGAGCCATGAAGCGATTGCTGGTGATCGGCATCGGTGCCGGCAACCCGGACTACATCACGATGCAGGCGGTGAAGGCGCTGAACCGGGTGGACGTGTTTTTCCTGATGGACAAGGGCCAGAGCAAGGACAAGCTGATCGACCTGCGGCGAGAAATCTGCGAGCGTTACATCACTGATCGTACGTACCGTTTCGCCGAGGCCCACAGCCCGGAGCGCGAGCGCGGCGATGTAGACTACAGCGCCAGCGTCGATGATCTGAACCGCGCCAAGCAGCAAACCTTCGAACGCCTGATCAATGACGAATTGTCTGACGGGCAGTGCGGTGGTTTTCTGGTGTGGGGCGATCCAGCGCTGTACGACAGCACCATTCGTATCCTGCAGGCGATTCTGGATTCGGGGCGATGCGCGTTTGAATTTGAAGTCATTCCCGGCATCACCAGCGTTCAGGCCCTGGCGGCACAACACAAGGTGCCGTTGAACACCATCGGCCGCTCGATTGAAATCACCACCGGCCGACGCCTGGCGGCAGGGCAGGTGAGTGACACGGACAGTCTGGTGGTGATGCTCGACGCCGAAGATTCCTACCATCAGGTGACGGATCAGGAGACAGAGATCTACTGGGGCGCCTACCTCGGCACGCCGGACGAAATCCTCATCCATGGCAAGCTCGGCGACGTTGCCGATGAGATAGAACGGGTACGCAAGGCTGCGCGGGCCGAGCATGGCTGGATCATGGACACCTATCTTCTGCGCAAGCCTTGATCTCGCGACCAAAGCGTTCGCGATACACCGACGGCGGCACCCCGACCACGCTGCGAAACGCCACACGAAAGCTCTCCACCGACCGATAGCCACAGCGCAGGGCAATCTGTTCGGTGTTCTGCGGCGTGCTTTCCAGCAATTCCCGGGCCCGGGCCAGGCGTTCGTGTTGCAGCCAGGCCTTGGGTGACTGGCCGCTGGCTTCGCTGAATTTTCGCAGGAAGGTGCGTTCGCTCATCGCCGCTTCGCTGGCCAGATCGCGCACTTCCAGCGGTTCGTGCAGGCGCTCGCGGGCCCACTGCATCACGCGCGACAGGTCGCTGCGCGGCGTCGGGCTGACCGGCGTCGGAATGAATTGCGCCTGACCGCCGGTGCGCTGCGGCGACATCACCAGCCGCCGCGCCACCGAGTTGGCGATCTGGGTGCCGAAGTCCCGCGCCACCAGGTGCAGGCAGGCGTCGATCCCCGCTGCACTGCCGGCGGAGGTGATCAATTGGCCGGAATCGACGTAAAGCACATCAGGATCGACATCGATGGCCGGGAAGCGCTCGGCAAGCTCCGAGGTGTAGCGCCAATGAGTGGTGGCGCCATGCCCGTCGAGCAGGCCGCTTGCTGCCAACACAAACACACCGGAGCAGATCGACAGCAACCGAGCGCCGCGTGAATGCGCGTCACGCAATGTTTCGAGCAAGACTTCCGGCACCGGTGCACTGCGGTCGCGCCATCCAGGAATGATGATGGTGCGCGCATCCGCCAACAATTCCAGACCGCCATCGGCCAGCACCTGGATCCCGCCCATGGCGCGCATCGGGCCTTGATCGACCGCCGCAATGCAGTGCTCGTACCACGGAAAGTCGAACTCCGGCCGGGCCAGGCCGAAGATCTCCACGGCGATGCCGAATTCAAATGTGCAGAGGCCGTCGTAGGCCAGAATCGCGACCAATCCAGGTGAATCAGGCATTTGGCGGAAAATTCCCGGTGAGTGTCTTGTGCGCCACTGTAGCGGCAAGCGACGGCCCGATAAAGTCTGTTCATCCCCACCGACAAAGGAGTGATTCAACATGCCCAGCCTGGTTCGCGAAATCCCTGCAGCGCCTTCGGCCATTGCCCTGATGCATTTCAGCAACCGTCTGACCTTTGAAACCGATTGTTCCGACGTCTTCAGCAGCCAGGAAGCCGGTGATGTCGACTTTGTGCTGGTGGACGTGCGCGGGCCGTTGGCCTACGAACGTGGACATGTGCCGGGAGCGATCAATATTCCGGGGCGTTTGCTGACGGCGGAAGGGTTGGTGGACTACTCGAAAAACACGCTTTTCGTGGTTTATTGCGCCGGTCCCCACTGCAATGGTGCCAACAAAGCTGCGGTGAAGCTGGCGGCGTTGGGTTATCCGGTCAAGGAGATGATCGGCGGGGTGACCGGGTGGCTGGATGAAGGCTTCCAGTTGAGTGTTGCGACAGCGCGCGTCGCCACTGCGCCGATCGCTTGCGACTGCTGATAGCCAGAAGGTTGCCGCTTCGGCGGCACCTTTTGTCGGCTTTGTCCTACAACCCTTGCACCGCTCTGGCGCACACTTTTCCCACGTGATGGCACTCGCCGATTTTCTGTAAGTATTTGTCGCTTAAACACAATTTGCCCCGTGCGCGCCGCCATAGACTGCCGGCCACTTCGGTTTCTTTGCGCTACACAGCCCAAGGCCGAACCTGACAATCGAAAGCTGCCAATAAAAGCCTCCGCACACGGGAGTAATAAATGAAAAAGCTGGTTATGTTCGGTGCCCTGGCACTGTCGATGTTGTCCCTGACCGCCGTGGCCGAAGACGCCAAACCGATCCGTATCGGTATCGAAGCCGGTTACCCGCCATTCTCGATGAAAACCCCTGACGGCAAACTGGCCGGTTTCGACGTGGACATCGGCGACGCGCTGTGTGAGCAGATGAAAGTCAAATGCACCTGGGTCGAGCAAGAGTTCGACGGCCTGATCCCGGCGCTGAAAGTGAAGAAGATCGATGCGATCCTGTCCTCGATGACCATCACTGACGACCGCAAGAAAAACGTCGATTTCACCATCAAGTATTACCACACCCCGGCGCGCTTCGTGATGAAGGCAGGCTCGGGCGTGAAAGACCCGCTGGTTGAGCTCAAAGGCAAGAAAGTCGGCGTGCTGCGCGCCAGTACCCACGACCGTTACGCCACCGAAGTGCTGGTGCCGGCCGGGATCGAACTGGTGCGTTACGGCTCGCAGCAGGAAGCCAACCTGGACATGGTGTCCGGTCGTATCGACGCGATGCTGGCCGACTCGGTCAACCTGAGCGACGGCTTCCTGAAAACCGACGCCGGCAAAGGCTTTGAATTCGTCGGCCCGACCTACGAAGACGCCAAGTACTTCGGCGGCGGCGCCGGTATTGCAGTGCGTAAAGGCGATACCGAGCTGGCTGAGAAATTCAACACCGCCATCAACGAAATCCGCGCCAACGGCAAGTACAAGCAAGTGCAGGACAAGTACTTCGACTTTGACGTGTACGGCCATTAATACGCCGTAGAAAAAAGTGGCCCCGTTCATTCGGTGGCCACTTTTTTTTCGCCCGTGATTTATCCTGTCAGCACATTTTCAATGCAGTCATTGCCTCGGCAACGACTACAGAATTTCCGGAGTTCCCCATGCAACGCATCGACCACCTTCTGCCCTGGAGCCACCTGGGCAGCGAACGTTCCCTGAGCGTGTTCCGTTATGGCGCCGGCCCGCGCAAGGTCTACATCCAGGCCAGCCTGCACGCCGATGAACTGCCGGGCATGCGCACCGCGTGGGAACTGAAAAAGCGCCTGGCCGAGCTGGAAAGCAACGATCAGTTGCAAGGCGTGATCGAACTGGTGCCGGTGGCCAACCCGATCGGCCTCGATCAGCATCTGCAAGGCAGTCACATGGGCCGTTTCGAACTGGGCAGCGGCAAGAACTTCAACCGCTCCTTCGTCGAACTCAGTGCGCCGGTGGCCGAGCGCATCGGGAGTCAGTTGGGTGGTGATGCCCAAGCCAACATTGCGTTGATCCGCCAGACCATGGGCCAGGTGCTTGATGCGTTGCCAGCGCCGGCGTCGCAACTGGAAGCGCTGCACCGCCTGTTGCTGCGCCACGCCTGTGAGGCCGACATCACCCTCGATCTGCATTGCGATTTCGACGCCGCGATTCATATCTACGCCTTGCCGCAGCACTGGCCGCAGTGGCGATCCCTCGCCGCACGCCTGAAGGCTGGCGTGGCGCTGTTGTGTGAAGATTCCGGTGGCAGTTCGTTCGATGAATCCTGCTCCTCGCCGTGGTTGCGCCTGGCGCGGATGTTCCCGGAGGCTGCGATTCCACCGGCCAACCTCGCTACCACACTGGAACTGGGCAGCATGGGCGACACCCGCGTCGATCAGGCTCAGGCCAATTGCGAGGCGATTCTGGGCTTTTTGGCCGAGCAGGGCTTCATCAGCGGCGAATGGCCGAAGGCGCCGCAGGAATGCTGCGAAGGCATGCCGTTCGAAGGCACCGAATACCTGTTCGCCCCGCACCACGGCGTGGTGAGTTTCCTGCGCGATGCCGGTGAGTGGGTCGAGCGCGGCGATGCGCTGTTCGAAGTGGTCGATCCGTTGAACGACCGCGTGACCACCGTGCGCGCGGGCACCAGTGGCGTGTTGTTCGCCATCGATCGCGGACGCTACACCCAGCCGGGCATCTGGCAGGCGAAAGTGGCGGGGCGCGAGCCGATTCGAGTCGGCAAGCTGATCAACGACTGACACCCCATCCTCCGGATCACAGTGTTAGGCTCTGCGCCGAACCCTGCACTGTGTGAAGGAAGGCTTATGTTGAAGGTGTTTGCGCTGTTGACGCTGCTCGCGTCCACTGCCGTTCAGGCTCAGACCTCGCTGCAAAACGATCTGCCGCTCAACTACCTGGCCCAGGTTCACCCGGACGCCGAACAGCGTCCGCTGGTGATTTTCCTGCATGGCTATGGCAGCAACGAAGCAGACTTGATCGGTATGAAATTTCAGCTGCCCAAGCAGTACAACTACCTGTCGGTGCAGGCACCGATGGCGTTGGGTGAAGGGCGTTTCCAGTGGTTTCGCAAGAAAGGCGAAGGTGCCTACAACGGCGAGACGGATGATCTGAAGGCCAGCAGCCAGAAACTGCGGGCCTTTATCGCCGCAGCGGCGCAGAAATATCACGCGCAACCGGAGAAGGTGTACCTGATCGGTTTCAGCCAGGGCGCGATGATGACCTACGAGGTAGGGCTGCGGCAGCCGGCGGTAGTGGGTGGCATCGCGGCATTGAGTGGGCGGATATTGCCGGTGCTCAAGAGCGAGCTGAAATCAGAGCAGCAGCATCCGCCGCTGGAAATCTTCATCGGCCACGGCACGGCGGATGACCGTGTACCTTACAGCGGTGGCACCGAGGCCGATGCGTTGTTGCAGAAGCTGTCGTACAAACCGCAATTTCATGCCTATCCCGGCGTCGGCCACAGCATCAGTGCGGCCGAGCTTCGGGATTTGAACGACTGGTTGCAGCAACTCAACCCGTGAAGATCACTTTTCCTTGAGGATGGTTTTCACCAGTGCCTCGTGACCGCTCTTGTCGCTGGCTCGGGAAATCACCTGGACCAGCGCCATGCGCGTGCCGGAACCGGCCAGCAACGTGGTGTTGAGAGTCTGGCCGCCGCCCTGGGTGGCGGTGCTGTCGACCTGACGCAAGCCCAGGCCGTTACCTTTCTGGGTCAGGCTCTTTTCGCTGAGCTTGTTGAAGTCCGGCAGGGCCTTGCGTTGGGCGTCGATGAAATCGGAGACGGTGCCGTCGAGGAATGCACTGTCGTTGTCCTTGACGTTGTTGCCTTCGGGAATCTGGTTTTCGGCGACGATGACCACAGTCTTGGTGGCGTCGTTGCTGTACATGGTGCCCTTCGCACCGGTCGGCCCGGCTGGCAGCGGGTCGCCGACAAAGCCCTTGGGCAGGACAAAACTGAATTTGCCGTCGAGCATCGAGACTTTCTCGGTGACAGCCTTCTCTTTGGCTTTGGCTGCCTGAGCATTGATGGCACCGAAACCGGCCACCGCCGCCAACAACAGGACGACGGCTTTCTTGCTAAGCAATGACATTCGAATCTCCGAGGGATGGTCGCGCTTGGGCGGCGATCATCCCACGGAGCACACCCGGCACTCCAGAGCGGTTTGTCCGGGCGGGTTCAGTTCGGCGACGGTGCCGGCGCGGGTTTGGCCAGCAACTGCCGGGTGACGCCCAGCATCGCCACCGAAACGGCCACAGCCACCACGAAACCGCCGAAACCCAGATTGGGAACCGTCAGCGCCAGCACCAGACAAAACGCCGAAAACGAATACATCCCCGTCGCTGTCGCCCGCAACAACGCGGCGGTAAACGCCGGGCCACGGGTCTGCTGGGAGAACACCGCCATCACGCTGCCGAGCACCGGGAACACCGCGAGCAGACCGCTCCAGCGCTCGCCGACGGTGCTGGCCAGCATCGTCACCACCAGCGTGAGCGCGGCCCCGGCGATCATCCGCCAGACCAGTTTGTCCGACTTTGGCGCGGGGCCGCTGACCACCGGTTGCACCTTGGGAAACAGGTATGGCGCGGCAAGCAGGGCAGTTGCAGCGGCGGCAATCGAGAAGGGCAGAGAGGCCGGTATCAGCGACAGGATCAACGCCAGCACGGCCCAGACCGATAAAGAAACCACCAACGCCAGCGGCCAGCTCGTCCGCTGCGCCACCTGCGCGTAAGTGATGCAAAACGCGATCATCGCAAACATGGCCGACAGCGCCGCCACCGCCGATTGCGCGGCAAACGCCGGGCCTTGCTCGATGGCGAGGAAAAACAGAATCGGCCCGACCACCACTGGCAACCCCGACAGCCACCCGGCGACGCTGGGGCCCCAACGCTTGCCCGCGAGGGAAATCAGCAGCAGGAAACCGGGAATCAGCAGCAGTTTGAGGATCAGCACGCAGGTGTCTCCGTCGGGTCAATAAGGGCCACGTTAGCATTGTGGTTCACGGATTGCTGCATATGCATGCAAAACATGTATACAAAATGACGAGCGCAATAGCCGACTATGCTCTGAGTATCAGGGTTTACCGGAGTCGATACCGCGATGAGCAATACACCGAAGTTGTTGCGTGGATGCTGCGGGATCGGCTTGTGGGCGTTGTTGCTGACACCCACTTGGGCCAGTTGGCAAGACGCGGTGCCCGGCGCGCAGATCATCGGCACCGGCGATTTCAGCGTGTTCGGTTTCGACGTTTACAACGCCCGGTTGTGGAGCGCCGCGCGTCCATTGGCCGATGGTCAGCCCTTCGCCCTGGAGCTGATCTATCGGCGCAGCGTGTCCCGCGAAGATTTGGTCAAGGCCAGCGTCGACGAGATCAAACGCCTGGCAGGCGCCTCCATCAGTCCTGCGCAACTGGCGGTGTGGCAGGCCCAGATGCAGCAATCGTTCGTCGACGTGCAGGCCGGCACGCGGATCACCGGGGTGTATCTGCCAGGGCAGGGCGCGCGGTTTTTTGTTGGCCAACAGTTGCAGCACGAGATCAATGACCCTCTGTTCGCCCAGGCTTTTTTCAATATCTGGCTGGATCCACGCACGCGCAATCCCGAACTGCGCCAGCAACTGCTGGGTACTGCCAAACCCTGATCGCAGCACATCTGCGCTTGGGCGCGCCGACTGAAACGTCTAAGCTGCGTCTTTCGACTTGTTTCTGGATGTGTGCGTGAAATTCAGCTTGCCCAAAATCGCTACGGCGCCGTTCTGCCCGCCGGAAGTGGCCGGCAGTGTTCCGGTCGATCCCAACGCCTCGTTCTTCAAACGCGTGCTGCGCTTTGCCGGCCCCGGTTTGCTGGTGTCGATCGGCTACATGGATCCGGGCAACTGGGCCACCGCCATCGAGGCCGGTTCGCGCTTCGGTTACAGCCTGTTGTTCGTGGTATTGCTGGCGAGTCTGGCGGGCATGGTTGTGCAATGTCTGTGCTCGCGATTGGGCATCGCCACCGGGCGCGATCTGGCGCAGCTGTCCCGCGAACGCTACAGCACTCCGACGGCGCGGCTGCAATGGGTGCTGGCGGAAATCTCGATCATCGCCACCGACCTGGCAGAAGTGCTCGGCTGTGCGCTGGCGTTTCACCTGTTGCTCGGGTGTTCGCTGACGTTCGGCATCGCCCTGACAGCATTCGATACTTTGCTGGTGCTGGCCCTGCAGAACCGTGGTTTCCGCCGGCTGGAAGCGATCATGCTGGTGCTGGTGGGCACCATCGGCGCGTGTTTCTTCGTCGAGCTGTTGCTGATCAAACCGTACTGGCCGGACGTCGCTCTGGGCTTCAAACCGTCGCTGTCGGCGATCAGCGACGCCGCGCCGTTGTACCTGGCCATCGGCATCCTCGGCGCCACTGTCATGCCGCACAACCTGTATCTGCACACGTCGATCGTACAGACACGGCTGATCGGCAAGGATCTGGCCAGCAAGCAGGACGCGGTAAAACTGGCGCGCATCGACACCATCGGTTCGCTGGCGCTGGCGTTGCTGGTCAACGCGGCGATCCTGATTCTCGCGGCGGCAGCCTTTCATCAGTCCGGACACACCGACGTGGTCGACATCCAGGACGCCTATCACTTGCTCGACCCATTGGTGGGCGGCGCGCTGGCCAGTGTGCTGTTCGGCGTGGCGTTGCTGGCCTCGGGGCAGAGTTCGACCTTCACCGGCACCATCGCCGGGCAAGTGATCATGGAAGGCTATCTGAACCTGCGGATCCCTTGCTGGCAGCGGCGCCTGATCACCCGTGGGCTGGCGCTGATTCCGGCATTCATCGGCGTGTGGCTGATGGGCGACGGCGCGGTGGGCAAGTTGCTGGTGTTGAGCCAGGTGGTGTTGAGCCTGCAACTGCCGTTTGCGCTGTATCCGCTGATTCGCATGACCAACGACAAGCAACTGATGGGGCCGTTTGTGAACCGGTTGCCGACCAAGGTGCTCGCGTGGGGATTGTTTGTGGTGATCAGCGGGGCGAATGCCTGGTTGATTCTGCAGCTGGCGGCCTAACGGCCAAACGCTTCCACCACAAAATCAATGAACACCCGGGTCTTGGCCGGCAGTAAAGTGCGGCTGGGGTAGTACAGCGAAATCGCGCCGGCATCGCATTGCCAGTCGGGCAACAGTCGCACCAGTTCACCGCGTTCGATCTGCGCACTGACATCGGGCAGCACCAGCATCGTCACGCCCAGACCCAACAACGCCGCGGTGCGCATGGCCATCGGGTCATTCAGGACGATGTTCGGGTTGAGCAGGGCGCTGGCCTGTTCGCCGGCTTCGTTGTGCATCTGCCATTGGCGCAGGCGCCCGGTGCGCAGGCCGCGCATGACGATGCCGTGGTGATCGGCGAGATCAGCCGGATGTCGCGGCAGTGTGCGGCCGGCCAGATACGTCGGCGACGCCACCGCCAGCACTTCGGCGGACGACAATGGCCGGGCGACCACGCCGGGCGTCAGTTCGAAGCCGCCACCAATCGCCACGTCGTAGCCCTCGGCGATCAGATCCACCTGACGATTCTCGAAGTGCCATTCCGGGCGAATCAGCGGATAGCGCGCCAGAAACTCCGGCAGCAGCGGCAGCATGTGATCGATGCCGAACGTCGGCGGCAGGCTGATCTTGAGCACGCCTGCCGGCTCGCCGCGCTCGGTCGCCACCGTCGCAATCGCTGCCTGCAAGGCGTCGAGGTTGCCGCCGATGCTCGCCAGAAAACCTTCACCTGCCTCGGTCAACGACAGCTTGCGGGTCGAGCGTTGAAACAGCCGCACGCCGAGGTTGCGTTCAAGAATGGCCACGTTGCGACTGACCGCCGCCGGGGTCAGCGCCAGCAACCGTGCGGCGGCGGAGAAGCTGCCGGTCTCGGCGCTGCGGACGAAAGATTCCAGATTGGCAAGGGTTTCCATAGGTTCGACCTGATAGCGATGCTTGAAGATCATTCAAGACATTACCGGCTAATCAAGTGGGAATGGCAAGCGCAAGATTCGTTTCGAGTCTTACCCCCACTTTGAGGAGAACACCATGAGCACTATCGGAATCATCGGCGCTGGCGCCATCGGTTCAGCGTTTGCCAAAGCCTTGTCGCGTCAGGGCATCCCGTTGGTCATCGCCAACAGTCGCGGGCCGGAGACCCTGGCCGAGCTGGTCGCGGAACTCGGCCCGACTGCCCGTGCCGTTACCCGTGAAGAAGCAGCGGCTCAGGACATCGTGCTGGTCGCGGTGAACTGGTCGAAACTGCCGACCGCACTGGCCGGGCTCCCGGACTTCGGTGGACGGATCGTTATCGACGCCAACAATTCGATTGAAGCGCCATCGTTCAAACCGGTGGATTTGCAGGGGCGGCCGTCCAGCGAAGTGTTCGCCGAATGGGTGCCGGGCGCGCGGGTGGTCAAGGCGTTCAACCACTTGCTGGCGCGTTTGCTGGAAGCGGATCCGGCGTCGGAGGGGGGCAAGCGTGTTCTGTTCCTGTCCGGGGATGATGCGCAGGCCAAGGCTGAAGTGGGAGCGCTGATCGATCAGCTCGGCTTCTTCGGTATCGATCTGGGCGAGTTGAGCGTGGGTGCGCGACTGGTGCAGTTCCCGGGCGGGCCGTTGCCGGTGCTGAATCTGGTGAAATTTGGCTGACGACCGGGCAAAAAAATACCCGGTGCGACGTGAGTCGTACCGGGTTTGTTGCCAACGGGCAGTGGATGTCGTGGATCCGCCGCCCGCTGTTGAACCTCTTTTGCGCTTAAGCGCGTTCCAGCGCCAGGGCCACGCCCTGACCGCCGCCGATGCACAGGGTCGCCAGACCCTTTTTCGCATCACGCTTGATCATTTCGTGGAGCAGGGTCACCAGCACGCGGCAGCCCGATGCACCGATCGGGTGACCGAGGGCGATGGCGCCGCCGTTGACGTTGACCTTGTCCAGATCCCATTGCAGATCCTTGGCCACCGCCAGCGATTGCGCGGCGAAGGCTTCGTTGGCTTCGATCAGGTCGAGTTGGCCGATGCTCCAGCCAGCTTTGTCCAGGCAGCGGCGAGTGGCGGACACCGGGCCGATACCCATGATCGCCGGGTCGACGCCCGCGTTGGCGTAGGCAGCGATTTTCGCCAGGACCGGCAGGCCCAGGGCCTTGGCTTTTTCGGCGCTCATCAGAATCATGGCAGCCGCGCCGTCGTTCAGCGACGAAGCGTTGCCGGCGGTGACGCTGCCGTCCTTCTTGAAGGCCGGACGCAGTTTGGCCAGGGATTCGGCGGTGGTGTCGCCGCGTGGCTGCTCGTCGACCTTGAACGCCACCGGATCGCCTTTGCGCTGCGGAATCAGGATCGGGGTGATCTCATCGACAAAACGACCGGCCTCGATGGCCGCGGCGGCTTTCTGTTGCGACGCAGCGGCGAAGGCGTCCTGCTGCTCGCGGCTGATCTCGTACTTCTCGACCAGGTTCTCGGCGGTGATGCCCATGTGGTAATCGTTGAACGCATCCCACAGGCCATCGCTGATCATGGTGTCGACGATTTGCGCGTGACCCATGCGCAGACCGGTGCGCGCGCCCGGCATCACATAATTGGCCAGGCTCATGTTTTCCTGGCCGCCGGCGATGATCACGTCAGCATCGCCGCAACGGATCGCCTGGGCGCCGAGGTGCAGGGCCTTGAGGCCCGAACCGCAAACCTTGTTGAGGGTCATGGCCGGTACGGCGTGGGGCAGACCGGCCTTGATCGCCGACTGGCGCGCCGGGTTCTGGCCGGCGCCGGCGGTCAGTACCTGGCCCATGATCACTTCATCGACCTGAGCACCGTCCAGACCGGTCTGCTCAAGCAACTGGCGGATGACCGCTGCGCCCAGATCCACGGCGGAGACGGTGGCCAGCGATCCCTGGAAACTGCCGATCGCGGTACGCGTGGCGGCAACAATGACGACGTCTTGCATTTTCGAATTCCTCACTCGGCAGCGAACTGCATTTCCGGTACGTGATCCGGGACGATCAGTTTACCAGCGGTTTTGGCGACGATTTCCTCGACGCTGACGCCAGGTGCGCGTTCCTTGAGGACAAAAGCGCCATTTTCGATTTCCAGGTACGCAAGGTCAGTCAGGACGCGCTTGATGCAACCGGCGCCGGTCAGCGGCAGGCTGCACTGGCTCAGCAACTTGGACTCACCGTCCTTGGACGCGTGGGTCATGATGACGATGATGTTGTCGGCGCCGGCCACCAGGTCCATCGCGCCGCCCATGCCCTTGACCAGTTTGCCGGGGATCATCCACGAGGCGATGTTGCCTTGCACGTCCACTTCGAAGGCGCCGAGCACGGTCAGGTCGACGTGACCGCCGCGGATCATTGCGAAGGATTCGGCGGAGCTGAAGATCGACGCGCCAATGCGCGCGGTCACGGTTTGCTTGCCGGCGTTGATCATGTCGGCGTCGATGGTGTCTTCAGTCGGGAAAGGGCCCATGCCGAGCAGGCCGTTTTCCGATTGCAGCATGACTTCCATGCCTTCGGGGATGTAGTTGGCGACCAGGGTCGGGATGCCGATGCCGAGGTTCACGTAGTAGCCGTCCTGCATTTCGCGGGCGACGCGTTGAGCCATTTGTTCGCGGGTAAGTGCCATGTTCTTGTTCTCCGTCAGCCTGGATTATTTGCGGATGGTGCGTTGTTCGATGCGTTTTTCGAACGTGCCGCAAATGACCCGGTCGACGTAGATGCCGGGCGTGTGGATGTGTGCCGGATCCAGCTCGCCGGGTTCGACGATTTCTTCGACTTCGACCACGGTGATCTTGCCGGCGGTGGCGGCCAGCGGGTTGAAGTTCTGGGCGGTGTGGCGATAGATGACGTTGCCGAAGTGGTCGGCTTTCCAGCCTTTGACGATGGCGAAGTCGCCGGTGATGGACTCTTCCATCAGGTACTTGCGACCGTGGAATTCACGCACTTCCTTGCCTTCGGCAACCGGAGTGCCAACGCCGGTGGCGGTGAAAAAGGCCGGAATGCCGGCACCGCCTGCGCGCATTTTTTCGGCGAGGGTGCCTTGCGGGGTCAGGACGACTTCGATGTCGCCTTTAAGCAGTTGCTCTTCGAACAGTTTGTTTTCGCCGACGTAGGAGGCGACCACCTTGCTGATCTGGCGATCGGTCAGCAGCACGCCGAGGCCAAAGCCATCCACGCCGCAGTTGTTGGAGACGACGGTGAGGTCGCGGGTGCCCTTGCGCTTGATCTCGGCGATCAGGTTTTCCGGGATGCCGCACAGGCCGAAGCCGCCGGCGATTACGGTCATGCCGTCTTCAAGACCTGCCATGGCTTCCTCGTAGGAATACACGCGCTTGTCGAAACCTGCCATATGCACCTCTTTTATTGTTTGTCGGGCGGCTGGCTAGCCGAATGACTGGAGTGTCGCGCTGAAGGATATATTTGTTAAGTTGATTTTTAAGGTTGATTGATTGATAAAGCTCAATAATTGACCTCGTTGATCGTTCCCACGCTCTGCGTGGGAATGCCTCTAGGGACGCTCCGCGTCCCAGTGACGCGGAGCGTCACGGGCTGCGTTACCACGCGGACGGTTCGACGCCTCGACGTGGGAACGATCAATGAGGTGTTCAGCTTAGTCCCTTGAGTGAATCGTTCATGACCATCAAGCAGATACGCGCTTTTCTCGCCGTGGCCCAGAGCCTGAGCTTTGCCGTGGCCTGCGAGCGCCTGCACCTGTCGCAATCGGCGCTGAGCCTGACCATCAAAGCGCTGGAAGAGGGCCTGGGCGGGCGCCTGTTCAGCCGCAACACGCGCAACGTGGCGCTGACCCCGGAGGGCGAATCGCTGCTGCCGCTGGCCCGGCGCCTGATCGCCGACTGGGACAACGCCGAAGACGAAATGCGCCAGCGCTTCAGCCTGCAGCGTGGGCGGGTGACGCTGGCGGCGATGCCATCGTTTGCCGGCAACCTGCTGCCGCCGATCCTCAAGACCTTCCGTGCGCGTTATCCGAACGTCAACGTGACGGTCAACGACGTGATCAATGAGCAAGTGCTGGAAATGGTGCGCGATCGTCAGGTGGAACTTGGCGTGGCGTTCGAGCCGATGCAGAACACCTCGCTGACCTTCACGCCTCTTTATAAGGATCGCTTCGTTGCGGTGGTGCCGCAGGATTCGTCGCTGGCCGACTGTAGCGACATTGATTGGCAGACCTTGCTGCAGGAACCGTTCATCACCCTGCAACGACCGTCCACGGTTCGGGTGATGCTGGAGGAACACTTGCAGGCCCGGGGCATGAAACTGCCGGTGGAATTTGAAAGCCATCAACTGGCGACAGTCGGGCGCATGGTGGCGAGTGGGCTAGGCGTCAGTGCGGTGCCGGCGTTGTGTGCCGGGCAGATGCGCGAGTTGGGCGCGCATTGCCTGACCTTGCACGAGCCCGTGGTTGAGCGGGCGATTGGCGTGCTGACGGATCCGGGGAATGAACTTTCGGCGGCGGCTCAGGCGCTTTTTGACATTCTCAAGGCTGAACACTGACCTCGGCAGGTCATGCAGTCAGGCGTTGTGCCAGTAGCGGCAGCAGCTGTTCGCACGATCCCTCAATCTTCAAATCCAGCAACTCATCCGCCCGCGTCTTCCCCAGATTGATCGCAATCAGCGGCTTGCCCCGATCCGCAATCACCCGGCACAAGCGAAACGCCGAATACGCCATCAACGACGAACCCACCACCAGCATCCCGGCGGCATTTTCCGCCAGCGCCATGGCCCGCGCTGCTGTCGGCTGCGCCACGTTCTCACCAAAAAACACCACGTCCGGTTTCATCCGTTCGCCTGCGCAATGCGGGCAGTGCGGCACCTGGAAGCGCGCCTCGAAGGCTGGATCGAGCAGAGTGTCGCCGTCCGGCGCCTGCACGGCATCGACGCCGGCCAGATACGGGTTCTGCGTTTCCATCAATTGCTGAATCGAATCCCGCTCGCTGCGCTGACCGCAATCCAGACACAGAACCCGGTGCAGGCTGCCGTGCAGTTCGATGACGTCGTGACTGCCGGCCTGATCGTGCAGGGTGTCGACATTCTGGGTAATCAGGCCGCCAATCCGCCCTTGGCTTTGCAGACTGGCCAACGCCTCATGGGCAGCGTTCGGCCGTGCCTGGCGCACGCGCGGCCAGCCGAGCATGGCCCGGGCCCAGTAGCGCCGACGCGATTCCGGGGCGGCGAGGAATTCCTGGTACATCATCGGCTGCCGGCCACGGCGCACACCGTCGGTGTCGCGGTAGTCCGGGATGCCCGACGGCGTGCTGATGCCGGCGCCGGTCAGCACAATGAAGTCGCCGTCGGCCATGACCTCTTGCAGATAGTCGAGCGGGTCGGGGAGGGGACGGTCGAGCATGATCAGCGCTCCGCAGGCTGTAAGTGCCTTGCAGGTTAGCACCGACGGACACCTCTTTTCAGAGGCATCCGCTGCCCGAGGTTATTTGCGAGCCTCCAGAATCAGGTTGAACGGCGTCTGCGTCGCACGCCGGAAGTGTTTGAAACCTGCTTCGGTAAACACTTTGCGCAAGCGCGATTCTCCCGCCTGCGCACCGAGGCCGAGCCCCACTTCCTGGGACAGCGAGTTTGGCGTGCAGATGAACGTCGACGCGGCATAGAACAAGCGCCCGACCGGCGTGATGTTTTCGTCCAGGGTGTCGTTGGCAAACGGCTCGACCAGCAGCACCGTGCCGTCGTCTTTCAAGGATTTAAACGCATGCTTTGCCGCACCGACCGGATCGCCCATGTCGTGCAGGCAGTCGAAATAGCAGATCAGGTCATAGTCATCGCCGGGATAGCTTTTCGCCGTGCCCTGGAAGAACCGCGCACGACTGCTGACGCCGCCTTCTTCGGCCCGTTGGGTGGCAACGGTGATCGAAGGCGCGTGATAGTCGAAGCCGACGAACCGCGAGTTGGGATACGCCTGGGCCATGATCACCGTGGACGCACCGTGACCGCAGCCGATGTCGGCGACCTTGGCGCCTGCTTCGAGTTTGGCCACCACGCCGTCCAGCGCCGGCAGCCACTCGGCGATCAAATGCCCCTTGTAGCCGGGACGAAAGAAGCGCTCGGTGCCGGTGAACATGCACGGATGGTGATCGCCCCAAGGCAGGGCGCCGTTGCCGCGCATGGCCTTGACCAGTTTGTCCTTGTCATGGAAAAACGACGCCACCACCCCGAGGCCGCCGGCCACGTACACCGGCGAATCCTCCTTGGCCAGGGCCAGCGCCTGTTCTTCCGGCAAACGAAACTTGCCGTCGTGGTGTTCCATGTAGCCGGACGCCGCGTGGGCGCTCAGCCATTCGCGCACCAGTCGCGGGTTGCAGGTGGTTTTTGCAGCGAGGGATTCGGGGCTGACCGGCTGGCTGTCGGCCATTGCCCGATACAGGCCGAGTTCTTCGCCGACAATGACATTGGCCAGCATCGCCGCGCCGCCCATGTCGTTGACCAGTTTGCCCATGAATTCGTTGAGTCTGGCCTCGTCCATTTCATGTGCTCCTTTGACAGGATCACAGTCCGGTGGCGTTGGGGGTCGAGGCATTCACCACCGGGCGGTGGTCGTGGAAACGGGCAGGGCGACACTGCTGTCCTGCATCCCCCTCGACTGGGTACTGATTGAGTCTAGCCGCTGTTGGCGCCGGCGGGAGCGGGCTGTGTGGATTTCGGGGTTGTGTATCGCGACGGTGTCTGTATCCCACTGTGTACAGGCCCGCCGCCGATACAAATCCCGCCACTTCCCCCGCATTACCCACACAGCCGCGATACACCCGCCGGTTTAACTGAGCCTGTCAGTCGCCGCCCCCGGCGGCTCCTCAGCAGAGACCTTGCCCATGCAGATTCCCCACCCCACCTTGCAGGCCAGTGTCGGGCTCGGCCTGCGTCGCGGCCTGATGAAAGACCTGCAAGCCGCTCGCACCGGCGATTTCGACTTTCTGGAAGTCGCCCCGGAAAACTGGATCGGCGTCGGCGGCGCTCATGGCGCCGCGTTGCGTGAGCTGGCCGAGCGATATCCGTTGTCCTGTCACGGACTGTCGTTGTCGCTCGGTGGTTCGGCGCCGCTGGACGTCGGTTTTCTCCGGGAAGTGCGGACCTTCCTCGATCATCACAAAGTACCGCTGTACAGCGAACACCTGAGCTATTGCAGCGACGACGGTCACCTCTACGACCTGCTGCCGTTGCCGTTCACCGAAGAAGCGGTGCGCCACGTCGCCGCACGGATCCGCCAGGCCCAGGACATTCTTGGCCGGCGACTGGCGGTGGAAAACGTTTCCTATTACGCGGCGCCCCGGCAGGACATGGACGAAGTGACCTTCACCAACGCCGTGCTGCGCGAGGCCGATTGCGATCTGCTACTGGACGTCAATAACGTCTACGTCAATTCGATCAACCACGGTTTCGATCCGCAGACGTTCCTGGCCGCCATCGAGCCGGGCCGGGTGGTCGGGATGCACGTGGCCGGGCATTTCGACGAGTCCGACACACTGAAGATCGACACCCACGGCGCCTCGGTCAAACCGGTGGTCTGGTCGTTGTTGGCAGACGCTTATGGCCGATTCGGTGCGCAGCCAACCTTGCTGGAACGTGATTTCAATTTCCCGGCGTTTTCTGAACTGGTGGCCGAACTGCAAACCGTCCGCCGCCTGCAAGCCGAAGGAGGCCCGCGTGGATAATCTTCTGCTGCAACAACAGGCCCTGACCCGCTATTTGCGCGATCCAGAACATGAAGCGCCACCCGCCGCCATGAACGCGGCGCGGGTCAATGTCTATCGCGATCTGGTGTTCAACAATGTCTCGCAACTGCTGGGCAGCACATTTCCGGTGCTGATCCGGATCATCGGTCAGGAACGCTGGCGCATGTTGATCCGCGGCTTCCTGCGGGACTACCGCGCGCAGACGCCGAAATTCGGTGAGATCGCCGAGGAGTTTGTCGGCTACCTCGCCTCGGAACCTGCCGTGTTGAGCAAGGGCGACTGGCCGGCGTTTCTGGTCGAGCTGGCGCATTACGAATGGGTGGAAATGGTTTTGCAGCAGTCCGACGCGGAAGCCTTGCCTGTGAGTGATCCGGTGCAGTTGCTGGAGCAGCCGTTGCAGGTTTCGGCACTGGCCTGGCCGTTGGCGTACACCTGGCCGGTGCAAATCCTCAGCCCTGACCATCAACCGTCTACACCACCGGCCCAGCCAACGTTGTTGCTGGTACGGCGTGCGGTAGATTTCAGTGTGAAGTTTTCCGAGCTGAGCCCGCTGGCGTGGCGGTTGTTGCAGCGGATCGAGGAGTTCCCGTTGCTCAATGGTCGTGAGCAACTGCAAGGGTTGGCGTTGGAGGCGGGGTTGCCGGAAACAGTGTCATTCATGGACAGCGGTCTGGCGTTGTTGCAGCAACTGCATGAGGACGGAGTGATCGGCATCAACTGATCTCACCGACAACAAAAAGCCCTGTGAGAGCATTGGCTCCCACAGGGCTTTTTGTTGGTTCAGGCCTGTAGCGGCAATTTCAGCTCCGCACACAACCCGCCACCTTCGCGATTGCTCAGCGTCAGCGAACCGCCCAGCGCCATCGCCAGTTGCTGGGCAATCGCCAGCCCCAGCCCGGTGCCGCCGGTGCTGCGGTTGCGCGAGTTTTCGACGCGGTAGAAAGGCTCCATCACCTGGGCCAGCTCTTCTTCGGCGATGCCCGGGCCGCGATCCATGACCTTGATCGACAGTTCGTTCCTGTCGCGTTGAATCAGCAGCTCGGCAGCGCCGGCGAACTTCAGCGCGTTGTCGGTCAGGTTGACCAGCACCCGGCGCAACGCGTGGGGACGGGTGTCGATGACCGCCTCACTCTTGCCGCTCAACTGCACCTCTTTGCCCATGTCCTGATAGTCGAACACCAGGCTGTCGAGGAACGAGTCCAGATTGGTGCGTCGGCTTTCCTCGGTCGAGCCGTGGATGCTGCGGGCATAGGCCACACCTTCGCGCACCAGATGTTCCATCTCGCCGAGGTCGTTCCACAGTTTGTCTTTCTCGGCCGAATCGTCCATGAACTCTGCCCGCAGCTTCATGCGGGTGATCGGGGTTTGCAGGTCGTGGGAGATCGCCGCCAGCAGTTGCATGCGTTCTTTCAGGTACGCGGCGATGCGCGCCTGCATCGAGTTGAAGGCGCGGGCGGCGTAGGCCACTTCGTTCGGGCCTTTTTCGTCGAGGTTGATCGGGTGGGCGTTCGGGTCGAGGGTTTCCACGGCGTTGGCGAGGCGGGTAAGGGGGCGGATGGCGATGCGCACCGCCAGCCAGGTGCAGGCGAGCATCAGCGCCAGTTGCCCGAGCAATACCACCGGCAGCCATGGCGACAGCGGCACCATCGACGGGCGCACATCGATGGTCACCGGGCTGCCGTCGCTCAGGCGCAGGTGGCCCTGAAAGTGTTTTTTCGGGCCGGGAATATCGGTGAACGTCAGCGGATAGGCCTCGCCAATTGCGTCGGTGATCGAGGTGACGGCAATCGGCACGTCCTGCGGATCCAGCGGTGTACCCGGTTCGCCTTCGCTCAGCAGATAGCCGTAATTCTTGCGAGCCAGGCGTTTGAGCCACATTGGGCGTTCTTCGGCGGGCAGTCGGTCGAGGATGGCAATCGAGGTCGAAACGTCGGTTTCGAGGTTGCCGAGCATGGTGTTTTTCGCGCTTTCGTAGCGCTCGTAATACTGCGCGCCGAACGACAGCGCCTGAGCGAGGATCAACCCGATCAGGAAAATCAGCGACAAGCGGGAGGCGAGGGTACGCGGCCAGTGCAGGGCGAGATTCATGCGGGGGCTCCGAGGACTTCGACCGGCAGCGAAAACACATAGCCTTCGCTGCGCACGGTCTTGATGTAGGCCGGTTCGCGGGCGTCATCCAGCAGGCGCTGGCGCAGGCGGCTGACCAGCAGATCGATGGATCGGTCGAACAGATCGGCGTCGCGGCCCTGGGTCAGATTCAGCAACTGGTCGCGGCTCAGCACCCGTTGCGGATGGTCGAGGAACACCCGCAGCAAACGGTATTCCGCACCACTGAGCGCGACCATGGTGCCGTCCTTGTCCAGCAGATGCCGGGCGGAGGTGTCGAGCTGCCAGCGACCGAACGCCAGCAGCCGGCCGCTTTCGGTGACCACCAGATTCGGCGGCAGCATCCGGGTGCGGCGCAGCACAGCATTGATCCGCGCCAACAGTTCGCGGGCGGCGAAGGGTTTGGTCAGGTAGTCGTCGGCGCCCATTTCCAGGCCGAGGATGCGGTCGGTTTCATCATTGCGCGCGGTCAGCATCAGGATCGGTGTGGCCTTGTGTTTGCCCGAGCGCAATTCGCGGCACAGCAGCAGACCATCGTCGCCGGGCATCATGATGTCGAGCACGATCAGGTCGACGGTATTGGCTTCTAGAAAACTGCGCATCTGCCGGCCATCGGCAACCACCGTGGTGCGCAGGCCGTTCTTCTTCAGGTAATTGCCGACCAGTTCGCGAATCTCGCGGTCGTCGTCGACGATCAGGATGTGATCGACATGTTCCATGGGGCCAAACCTCAATCAAAGGGGATTGCCGAGCAGTCTATCGAGCCTGCGCGAGGCCGCCTGCCTGCCTTTGTATTGCAGTGTATCCAGCGCTGTGACGGATACACGCCGACGCAAAAAGCGGATTTTTACAGGGTTTTGTATCGCTGTGTATCCCGGGCGCGTGCGGATACGTAGCGATTTATACACGGCATTTGCCGACACATGCGCGATACCTCGCGAGCTTTAAATGAGCTCCATCGAGGCACACACAGAACGCCTCGGCCCACTCAACGATTCAACCATTGAAGCCCGAGGAAAACGCCATGAACGCCAAGACCAAATCGATCGCTGCCGCATGCCTGTTTGCCGCTTTGAACATCTGCACCCTGTCGGCCCGCGCCGAAGCCGATGTCACTCCGCAAACCTACTCCTACGGCAGCCACCTGGACATCCAGAAAGTCGTGTCGCTGAAACAGGACAACTCGATGACCTGTGGCATCGTCGACGCCCGCCTGACCTACCTCGACTCGGCCGGCAAGACCCAGGTGCTCGACTACCGCAAATTCGCCGACCGCTGCAACGAAGACAACTGATTACCCACCTCTATAAAAGGAACATCGCCATGAACAACGTATCGCGCTATCTGACCGCTGTTGCCTTCTCCCTCGCCGGCGTCGCGGCCCACGCCAACGCTGCCGTCGAACAGAACAGCTGTGGCAGCAGCACCTGCTTCCAATTGGCTCCGGTGGCCAAGCCGGGCATCGACGGCCTGATCGCCGCCGACGGCGCCAGCCGCACACCGCAGGGGCAAATGGTCGCCGCCGACGGTTCCAGCCATACGCCGCAAGGCCAGACGCTGGCCGAGAACGGTGCCAGCCGCACGCCGCAAAGCCAGTGGCTGGACAACCAGACGGCTTGAGGATTGAAGGGGGCTGCCCGTAACGGGCGGCCCCCGACCCAGTCAACAGACCATCCCTCATTCAAAAGGTGAACCTCATGTTTCTCATCGCTTTCCTGGGCGGTCTGTTGACTGTCCTCAGTCCGTGCATCCTGCCGGTGGTGCCGTTTCTGTTCGCCGGTGCCGACCGCACTCGTTCTTCGATCCTGCTGACCCTCGGCGGCATGGCCCTGACCTTTGCCCTGATCTCCAGCCTGGCGGTGGTCAGCAGCGAGTGGGTGATCGAGGCCAGCAACACCGGTCGCCACATTGCGCTGGCGGTAATGGTGCTGTTTGCGCTGTCGCTGATTTCCGCGCGCATCGGTGACTGGCTGGCGCAGCCCTTTGTGCTGCTGGGCAATCGCCTCGACCCCGACGCCCGGAAAAAGACCGGGCCCATGGCGTCGATCATGATCGGTGTCGCCACCGGTCTGCTGTGGGCGCCGTGCGCCGGTCCGATCCTCGGCGTGATCCTCACCAGTGCCATGCTGCAAGGCGCCAACGCCCAGACCAGCCTGTTGCTGCTGGCCTACGGCGCGGGCAGCGCGCTGTCGCTGGGAACGCTGATCTTCGCCGGTCGCGGTCTGGTCAACCGACTGAAACCGTCGATTCCTTTCACTGGCTGGTTCCGCCGCGGCGCGGGTGTTGCGGTGCTGGCGACGGCGGCGGTGATCGCCACCGGTACCGACAACGTGCTGCTGGCCAATACCTCGTCCCAAGGCGTGGCATCGGTCGAGAAAAGCGTGCTGGAGAACGTGCCGAAAGTGGTGGACTACTTCGTCAGCAAAGTCCGTGCAGACTCGACTGAAGACGAGGCGGGCAAAGGCGCGATGCCGTCGCTGTCCGGTGCGGTGCAATGGCTGAACTCGCCGGAACTGACAGCCGAGTCCCTGCGCGGCAAAGTGGTGCTGGTGGACTTCTGGACGTATGACTGCATCAACTGCCAGCACACCCTGCCGTACGTCAAAGAGTGGGAGAAGAAGTACGGCAAGGACGGCCTGGTGGTGATCGGTGTGCACACCCCGGAATACGGCTATGAGCGGATCATCGACAACGTCAAGGATCAGGTGAAGAAGCTCGGCATCACCTACCCGGTAGCCATCGACAACAACTACGCGATCTGGCGCAACTTCGATAACCAGTACTGGCCGGCGCATTATCTGGTCGACGCCAAGGGGCAGGTGCGTTACACCCACTTTGGCGAAGGCAGTTACCAGGCGCAGGAGCAGATGATTCAGCAACTGCTCAAAGAGGCCAAGGCGCCTGCTGCGTAAACCGTGAAACTCAATGGCTCACAGGTCGCGCACCATGAGCCATTGTTCGTTGCCCCAGGCGTGAAAACGCTCCAGCATCGTCCAGCCGCGTTTGGCGTAATAGTCCCGTTTGCTTTGGGTGTGCAGGTAGAAACGCGGCAGGCCCCGGTGTTTCGCTTCTTCAGCGATTCCCTCGATCAGTCTTTCTGCCAGCCCCTGGCCGCGTGATTCGGGGCTCACCAGCACACAGGCCAGCCACGGCCCCAGATCCGGTCGAAGGGCCAGGTCCGCCCGGGCCAGTGCCGCACCACCCAGCAGTCGTTCTCCGTCCAGCGCAATCAGGCAGCGCCAGTCGCCATTGGTCTGGCCCTCGGCAAATTCACGCTGCCATTCGGCCAGGGGCTGCTCGGCATATTCGTAGTGAAACTGGCGGTGGATCCACGCCGCGTAAGTGTCGCTGTGCTGCAGGTGATCGGCGAGCCATTCGAAGCGCAAGGACATGATCGAACTCCGTTCCGGTGAGGGCCTGCATGAGAGCCGATCAGCCGGCGCGTTGGCAACCCCCCGACAGTGTTTCGGGGCCTTTACAAAATCCCGCCACTCATCGGCCAAAGCCCGGTTTTACGGGCTCTCCGGACGATTGGCAGGGACGCCGGACAGCGCCCGCGCGATAGTGGGCGAGCAGGGCCGCCAACGGCTCTGACATCCATAAAAAGAAAGCGAGGTTGCCATGCCGAAGTTCGTGATTGAACGCGAGATTCCAGGAGCCGGAAAGCTATCGGAGCAAGAACTCAAGGCCGTATCGCAAACGTCCTGCAACGTGCTGCGTGAACTCGGGCCAGAGGTGCAGTGGCTGCAGAGTTATGTGACTGCCGACAAGATCTATTGCGTGTACATCGCACCCAACGAAGAGCTGGTGCGCGAACACGCCAAGCGTGGGGGATTTCCGGCCAACAGCGTGTCCCGGGTAACGAGCATCATCGACCCGACCACCGCCGATTGACCCCTCTGCCGCGGAGCACCCATTCATGAGTACCCCCATTGATCTCACTGCCCTGAAGGAACGCCAGAAAGTCGCCTGGGCCAGTGGCGACTACGCCGTGATCGGCACCACCTTGCAGATCGTCGGCGAAACCCTCGCCGAGGCCTGCGACCTGCGCTGCGATGAAGAAGTGCTGGACGTTGCCGCCGGCAACGGCAATGCGACGCTGGCGGCGGCACGCCGGGGTTGTCTGGTGACGTCCACCGATTATGTCGCGGCGTTGCTGGAACGCGGCCAGGACCGGGCGCGCGCCGAGCATCTGGAGGTGACCTTTCAGGTCGCCGATGCCGAAGCGCTGCCGTTTGCCGATTCCAGTTTCGACGCAGTGCTGTCGACGTTCGGCGTGATGTTCGCCCCGGATCAGGCGAAAGCGGCCAAGGAACTGGGTCGGGTCTGTCGCCGTGGCGGACGGATCGGCCTGGCCAACTGGACACCGGAAGGCTTCGTCGGCCAGATGTTCAAGACCCTCGGTCGATACTTGCCACCGCCACCCGTTGCGCAACCGCCCTCGAACTGGGGCGCGGAAGCCTGGCTGCATTCGCATTTCGACGATCGCCAGTTTCAGTTGCAGGTGACTCGGCGCCACTTCAACTTCCGCTATCGCTCGGCGGCGCATTTCATTGATGTGTTTCGCCACTGGTACGGCCCGGTACACAAGGCGTTCGCGGCGTTGCCGCCGGAGAGCGGTCAGGCGCTGGAAACAGACCTGACGCTACTGATCGACGGGCTGAACCGGGCGGGGTCGGAATCGATGGTGGTGCCGAGTGAGTACCTGGAGGTAGTCATCACCAAACGCTGAAGCCATTGTGGGAGCGAGCCGGCTCGCTCCCACAGGAGTTTCTATTTCAGATGCGCACTGTCGAACCACTCCAGCGCCGTGCGCCAGATGCAGATGCCGAGAAAGTACGCCGACGCCAGCAGCCACAGGCCCATCACCAGCGGGTTGATCACCGGGTGGTTCAGCACCAGCGACAGGCTGCACAGCAACCAGATCGCCGTCACCGCAATGTTGATCGGCATGAACCGGCGCACCCGGAACGGGTGCAGGAATTTCATCCGGGTCACGGTCAGCAGCGCCAGGCCAATCACCGTCAGGAAGGTGAGCCACGGCCCCGGATCAATGATGTACAGGCACAACGCAACCACGTTCCACGCGGCGGGAAAGCCGACGAAGTAGTTGTCCTTGCTCTTCATGTTGACGTTGCAGAAGCAGAACAGCGACGACACCAGAATCAGCGACACGGTCAGCAGCAGGGTGTAGTCAGGCAGGGGAATGTAGCGATAGATGAACAGCGCCGGGATGAACACGTACGTCAGGTAGTCGATCACCAGATCGAGGATCGATCCGTCGAAGCTCGGCAGCACCGACTGCACGTTGACCTTGCGCGCCAGCGCCCCGTCGAGGCCGTCGACGATCAGCGCCACGCCCAGCCACATCAGGCAGTGGATCGGCTGGTTTTCCAGCAGGGCAAGGGTGGCCAGGAAGGCGGTGACCACGCCGGTCGCGGTGAAACCATGGGCGCCCCAGGCCTTGAGCCTGGCGATGTGGACGGTCGATATCACGAAGGCGTTCTCCAGAAAGTGCAGCAAGCCGCGTAAACCCTTGGGCAGCAAGGGTGGCGACCAACCGGGTCGGGGTTGCAGTTATCGACCGGTCGGGCCGGGTCAAGGTTCACCCATTCTTGAAGATTAGCTGGCCCTGAAAAAAATACCCCGGCAGGGCCGGGGCATTTTTATGTGACATCGGTAACCGTCAGAGCGCGGCTTCCGGACTGCGGCCGAACACCCGGCTGTATTCAGCCTTGGCGGTCTGCTCGGTGAACTCCCCCGACCACTTCGACACCACCACGGTTGCCACGCTATTGCCGATGGTGTTGCAGGTGGCAATGGCCATCGACATGAAGCGGTAGACGCCGAACAGCAGCGCCAGACCTTCCACCGGCAGGACGCCAATCGCCGTGACGGTTGCTGCGAACACCACGAAGCTGCCACCGGACACCGCCGCCGCGCCTTTGGAGGTGACCAGCATGATCGCGATGGTGCCCAGTTGTTGCTCCCAGCTCATCGGCACACCGTAGGCATTGGCGATGAACAGCACGCACAGCGACATGTAAATGGACGTGCCGTCGAGATTGAAGGCATAACCGGTGGGCAGCACCAGACCGACGCTCTGTTTCGAGCAACCGAACTTCTCGAGTTTTTGCAGCAGGCGCGGCAGGGCGCTTTCCGATGAAGCGGTGCCGAGCACGATGAAAATCTCATCCTTGATGTACTTGAGGAACCGCCACAGGCTGAATCCGGAAATACGGCAGACCGCACCCAGTACGACAAAGATGAAAAACGCCACGCCGACGTAGAACATCAGCACCAGATTGGCCAGCGACATCAGCACCGCCGAGCCGTTGCTGCCAACCGCGTACGCCACCGAACCGAACGCGCCGAGCGGAGCGAACTTCATGATCAGGTTGATGAACTCGAAGAAGCACTCCGAGACCCGACTCAGACTATCCTCGATCACGCTGCGGCGTTCCGGTTTCAACGCCAGCAGGGCGAAGCCGAACAGCACCGAAATCACCAGCACTTGCAGCAATTGGCCGCCGGCGAAGGCGCCGACGAAGTTGTCCGGGAAAATCCCGTAGATGAAGTCCAGGGTCGACGCCGGGGCATGGCCCTTGGCGACGGCGGCACTGGCGGCTGCGGCAGTGGCGCTGCTCGGGTGAGCGTCGTGCATGCCGGAGCCGATGTTCAGCAGGTTGCCCCAGAGCAGGCCGATGGCCAGGGCGATGGTCGATACCACTTCAAAGTAGATCAACGCACGCAGGCCGACTTTGCCCACGCGTTTGATGTCGCCCGCCGAGGCGATGCCGTGGACCACGGTGAAAAACACCAGCGGGGCGACGGCGGTCTTGATCAGCTTGAGGAAGATGTCGCCGAGAATCTTGAAGCTGGCCGCCAGTTCCGGCGCGAGGAAGCCGAAGGCAATCCCCAGCAGCATGGCGGCGACTACCTGAAAGGTCAGGTCCTTGTACAGCGGTTTTTTGTCGGGGGTGGTCATGTCTGCGGTCTCGTTGTTGTTATTGGCGAGCGATGGGCAGAGGGCTCGCGCGCGGCGAGCCCAGTGAGGATCAGCGTTTGACCGAACCCTCACGTGCCAGGGCGATGTCGACCATCTGCGGCGCAAGGCCCAGGTAGTTGGCCGGATCGGTCAGGCGCTTGAGTTCCTCGACATCCAGTTGCGCGGTGGCCTCACCCTGGGCCAGCAGCGCGTCGAGCAGGCTGGTGCCCTGATCGTTGGCCATGCGGCAGGCGGCATAGACCACGTCATGCGCAACCTGACGACCGAGTGCTGGCGCCAGCCCCATCATTACGGCTTCGGCGACGATCAGGCCCTGGGTCATGTCGAGGTTTTTGCGCATGCGCTCGGTGCGCACTTCAAGGCCGGCGAGCATGAACTTCGCCTGACCCAGCGAGGCAGCGCTGAGGGCAAAGGCTTCCGGGATGGCGATCCATTCGGCTTGCCATGGACCGGTGGAGCGCTCGAAGTCCTGAATCATTGCGTCAAGCATCAGACCCGCCTGCTGGCGCACGCCTTTGGCAGCGGCATACATCAGCTCGCAGGAAATCGGATTGCGCTTTTGCGGCATGGTGCTGCTAGCGCCACGGCCCTTGACGAACGGTTCGTAAACTTCACCCAGTTCGCTGGTCATCATCATCATGACGTCGAGGGCAATCTTGCCCAGCGAGCCGGTGACCAGACCGAGGAAGTTCAGGGTTTCCGCCAGACCATCGCGGGCGACGTGCCAGGTGGCTTGCGGCACGCCCAGACCCAGTTCAGCCATCAGCGCTTCCTGCACTTCCAGACCTTTGTCGCCAAGGGAGGCGAGGGTGCCCGCCGCGCCGGCAAACTGACCGATTTCCACCCGTGGACGCAGCTCCACCAGACGTTCGGCGTGGCGGTCGAACATGCTCAGCCACACCGCGCACTTATAGCCGAAAGTGATTGGCAGCGCGTGCTGCAAATGCGTGCGGCCGGCCATTGGCGTGTCGCGATAGTGCTTGGCAAGGTCGGCGAGCAAACCGCGCACCGCTTGAATGTCGCGCTCGACGATGGCCAGCGCAGCGCGGACTTGCAGGACGACGGCAGTGTCCATGATGTCCTGGGTGGTCGCGCCCCAGTGCACGTAACGGCCGGCTTCACCGCAGGTTTTCGACAGCTGCTCCACCAGCGGCAGGATCGGGTAACCGACGATTTCGGTCTCGTGCTGCATCAGCGCCAGATCGAGCGAGGCATAGGTTGCCAGCTCGGCAATCTGTTCGGCGGCAGCCGCCGGGATCACGCCGCAGCGCGCTTCGGCCCGGGCCAGGGCGACTTCCACTTCAATGTAGCGTTCGATCAGGGCTTGGTCGGAAAACACGCTGCGCATCTCGGCGGTGCCGAACATGTCGCGGAACAGGGCGGAGTCGAAGACAGTGCTGGACATGAGGGAATCCTGAATATGTTTGTTATTGATCGGACATATTTATTATGTCCGTACATAATTCTTGCGCCCTCGCTGATACACTGTCAACTCGCTTAACCATCGGGACTGATGAAAGGTATGAACACGCGCTATGCGGTCGTTGCAAAAGACTTGATGGAGGGCATCTCCAGCGGTCGCTATCCGCTCGGATCGCTGCTGCCGACCGAGTTCGAACTGTGCGAGCTGTACGACGTGAGCCGGCACACCGTGCGGGCGGCCATTACGCAGTTGCAGAATCAGGGGCTGGTCTCGCGGCGCAAGCGGGTCGGAACCCGCGTCGAGTCTGTCTCGCCGAAGGGCGGGTACTCGCAGTCGCTGGCCTCGGTGTCCGACCTGGTGCACCTGGCGGAAACCCAGATGCGCAGCATTCAGAACGTCTCCCGTTTTGTCGCCGACATCGCCCAGGCCCGACGCCTGGGCATGGAGCCGGGGGAGCATTATTTTTGCGTGTCGAGCATTCGCGTCGACGAACAGAACCGGCGGGCGCCGCTGTGCTGGACCGATGTCTACGCGCAGGAAACCTACGCCGAAGTCATCGAGCTGGCCGAACAGCATCCGGACGAACTGATCGCCGCGCTGATCGAGCGCCATTTCGGCCGGCACATCGACGTGGTCGACCAACAGGTGCGCGCGGTGTTGCTGAGTCCGGAGATCGCCAAAAGCCTCAACGCCGAAGCCGGGTCGCCGGGGCTGAACATCATTCGCCAGTACCGTGACGAGGACGGCGCGCTGATGGTGGTATCGGAAACCACGCACCCCGAAGACCGCTTCACACTGGTGACACAGATGCGCCGGGAAAAGAGTCCGGGTTGATGCCCGGCGTCAGCCCAACGGTGCTGGCACATCGCATCAAGAGGACTATCGTTGCCTGACGCAGTCATACCCCTTTGCCTGAGGACAACGTCATGAACACCAGTGATCTGCTCGAACAACTGCTGCGAGGCCAGGCCTCGGCGGGACAACAAGCTGGCGCGTCGGCCGGCGGGGGAGCGGGTGGGCTTGGCGGGTTGCTCGGCGGTCTGCTGGGCAGCGGCAGTGGCGGCGGTTCTCCTGCCGGAGGGCTGGGTGGCCTGGGCGGGCTGCTTGGCGGATTGCTCGGCGGTGGCGGGGCGCTGGGTGGCGGTACGCAGCGTCGGTCCGGCGGCACCAACTACGCGGCGCTGGCCTCGCTGGGCATGATGGCTTTCCAGGCGTATCAGGCCTGGCAACGCAGCCAGGCGTCCGCCGCGCCGCAGCAAACCCCGCAAACTGCGGACCTGTTGTCCGGCCCGCAAGTCGAAGAACACAGCCACGCCGTTCTGCGTGCATTGATCGCGGCGGCCAAGGCTGACGGGCGGATCGATGAGTCGGAAAAACACCTGATCAGCAGCGAAATCGGCAAGCACACCGATGACCCGAACCTGCAGCAATGGCTCGACGATGAAGTCGCCAAGCCGCTGGACCCCACCGAAGTGGCTCAGGCGGCGCAGAACGATCCGGCCATGGCCGCCGAAATGTATCTGGCCAGCGTGATGCTGGTGGACGATCAGCAGGACGCCGAGCGCAATTATCTGGATGAACTGGCGGCGGCGTTGCAGATCGACCCCGAGTTGCAGGTTCACCTGGAGCAGCAGGCCAAGGGTACGGCCTGACAGCAAAACCTCGCAGCCTTCGACCGCGTCTGTTCAAACCAGGAACGTGTCGGGGGCTCCGTCCGTCCGGGCAAATTTAACGTCGATTGAATTTTCGGCAGGCGCCGCCTCTCTGCTGCATTAGAGGCGAGTGACTGAGCGTCCTGCCAATTGATCGAGAATATTGCCATGACTGTCCTGACTCACCTGCAAGCTGCCCCCGCCCAATCGCGACCGCTCGACTCTTCGGGTGAGTTGCGGCGTATCCATGAAGCGCTTTTATCCGACGAACATCCGCAGCCGCTCGCGCGCGCCTTTCTGGAAGATCAACTGCTGCAGGCCGCGCAGTTGAAGGATGAGCTGCCATCGGACCCAGCGCAGTGGTATGCCTGGGTGGCAGAGCACTGTGCCGATGTCGCCCGGCAATATGCCGACTACCTGCAACAACGCAGGGCTGGGGGCGCACGGCAGTTCTTCAGTTGCAAGGCGCATGCGCTGTATTTCCTGCAAGCGGTAGCACCGACCAAGCTGGTTGATGGCGCCTGGCTCTATGGTCTGCTGGGACAGTGGCGCGATCCGCGCTTCAGCAGCCTGCTCAGCACCTATCTGGAAGAGCTGGGCGATGGCAATCCGGCGCAGAATCACGTCGTGATCTACCGTCAACTGCTCGCCGAACAAGGCCTCGAGCCCAGCAGTCCTCTGCCCGACGAACGCTACCTGCAAGGCGCGCTGCAATTGGCCCTGGGTGCCGGCGGCATGGATTTTCTCCCGGAGGTGATCGGTTACAACCTTGGTTACGAACAGCTGCCCTTGCACCTGTTGATCAGCAGTTACGAGCTCAGTGAGTTGGGGATCGATCCCTACTATTTCACCCTGCACGTGACCATCGACAACGCCAGCACCGGCCATGCGCAAAAAGCCGTTCAGGCCGTTCTTGATCTGTTGCCTCTGGAAGCCGATCGCAGCGATTTCCTGCGCCGGGTCTCGCTGGGCTATCGGCTTAATGACCTGGGACAGGGCAGTCGCGCAATCATCGAGGAGTTCGATCTGGAGCGCGAACTGTTGGCGATGCTTGAACGCAAGTGTCCGTTCGCCCAACACATGCACTCCGACTATTGCCGCTTTGAAGGCAAGACCGTTAATCAGTGGCTGGCCGATCCGCAGCAGCTGTCCGGATTCTTGCAGGCCATGCAGGACAAAGGCTGGATCAAGCGCCACGAAGATCCGCAGGGCAGCCGCTTCTGGCAATTGATCGATGGCGATGGTGCGGCGATGTTCGGCGTGTTCAGCGCCTATGAAAAACAACTGGTGCACGACTGGATTGCCGGAAACTGGACTTCTGCGGACAAACCCGTCGCGTTCCGCCGCCGCCCCTCGGTCCCTGCGCCGATCGAGGTGCCCGAACAGGACCCTGATGTGCAGCGCCTCAGTGCGGCGCTGCAAGGGCAGGACGCTCACAGCCAAATCGCAACGTTGATCCCTTGGCTTGCGCCGGCACGCCATGCACATCCGGCCGGGCTGCTCGCCACTCGCCGTTTCATCCAACTCAAATCCGGCCTGCGTTAAGGAAGTCATCAATGAATCAGGAAGAACAACTGTCCGCCAACGACCTCGTGCTGCTGCAACTGGGGCGGCGCTTGCAGGCCGACGGCTATCGTTTCATCACCCCGACGCCGCTGACCCATCAACGGGTCAACCAGCGTGACGAAGGACAACCAGCCGATTGCCTGCGGGATGTGTTCGGATGGTCGCGCCCGTTCGAACCGGGCCTTCTGTCCGCCGATGAACAACGGCAATTGCAGGACGCCAAGGTGATCGATGAGTTCGACGGGCGCTTAAAGAGCCGGGTGCGCTGGTCGAGCCTGGATGACTTGCTTTTCGTGCATTCCGGATTCCCCACCGATGCCGCCGACTCAGTGTTCTTCGGCCCGGACACCTATCGCTTTGCTCAACTGATCCACAGCCATTTGCAGCAGAACTTTGCGCCGATCCACCGGGCGGTGGACATCGGTTGTGGCGCCGGAGTCGGCGCAATCCTGATCGGCCGTGCCCGGCGAGAAGCGCAAGTGCTGGCGGTGGATATCAACCCCGCCGCATTGCGCCTGACCACGATCAACGCGGCGTTGGCCGAAGTAGCCAATGTCGAAGTGCGCGCCAGTGATGTATTGCAGGGCGTCGACGGCGAATTCGACCTGATCGTCGCCAACCCGCCGTACATGGCCGATCCGGCCGGGCGAGCTTACCGCCACGGTGGCGGGACGCTGGGGGCTGGCCTGTCGCTGCGGATCGTCGAACAGGCGCTCAATCGCCTGACTCTCGGCGGCTCGCTGGTGCTTTATACCGGTGTGGCGATGGTTGATGGCCGCGATCCCTTCCTCGATACCGTAGTGCCACGGCTGGATGAAAAGCGCTTCGGCTGGACCTACCGCGAACTCGATCCCGATGTGTTCGGCGAAGAGTTGTTGAACCCCGGCTATCAGCGCGTCGACCGGATCGCCGTGGTCGCGCTGACGGTGACTCGAACAGGCTGAAACAAGGCAGGTGCAGGATGAGCAGGAATCTTGACGACTACAACCGGATGCGCGACTTTTCGGCGACCTCTGAACCGGCAGCTGAACGACGTCGGGGCAAGAAATCCGCCGGCGACCACGCCCTGCAATTCTGCATTCAAAAGCACGACGCCTCGCACCTGCACTATGACTTTCGCCTGGAACTCGACGGCGCGCTCAAGAGCTGGGCGGTGCCCAAGGGCCCGTCGCTGGATCCCAAGGTCAAGCGCCTGGCGGTGCACGTCGAGGATCACCCGCTGGATTACGCGACGTTCGAGGGCAGCATTCCCGAAGGGCATTACGGTGCCGGCGATGTGATCGTCTGGGATCGCGGCGTGTGGATTCCGCTGGAAGACCCGGAGAAAGCCTACGCCAAGGGCAAGCTCAAATTCGAACTGCAAGGCGAGAAGCTCGCCGGGGTGTGGAATCTGGTGCGCACCCACATGCCAGGCAAAAAAGAGCAGTGGTTTCTGATCAAGCATCAGGACAGCGCCGCGCGCCCGCAAAGCGATTACGACGTGCTGGTCGCCGAGCCCGACAGCGTGCTCAGCGAGCGCACGATCGTCGACAAACCCAGCCTCAGTGCGAAGCAGGTCAAGCCGCTGAAGGCTTCGTCGAAAGCGCCGCGCAAGCCGGCTTCGGGCAAACTTGCCGGGGCGCACAAGGCCAGGATTCCCGCGCAACTCAAACCGCAACTGGCCACCCTGGTGGAGAGTGCGCCGGAAGGGGATTGGCAATACGAGATCAAGTTCGACGGCTATCGGATCATGGCGCGTATCGATCAGGACGAGGTGCAGTTGTTCACCCGCAATGGCCATGACTGGACGCACAAATTGCCGAAACAGGCGCAAGCCCTGGCGACGCTGGGCCTGGAGTCGGCGTGGCTGGATGGTGAGATGGTCGTCGCCGACGCAGACGGAGTGCCGGACTTTCAAGCCCTGCAAAACGCGTTCGATTCGGGACGCAGCGAAAACATCGTCTATTACTTGTTTGATCTGCCGTATCTGAACGGTGTCGACCTGCGCGAGGTGCCGGTGGAGGAACGGCGCGCAGCGCTGGCCACTGTTCTGAAAACCCATCAAGACCCGCTGCTGCGTTTCTCCGAAGCGTTCGACGAAACCCCGCAGGCGTTGCTCAACAGCGCCTGCCAGATGCGCATGGAAGGCTTGATCGGTAAACGCCTCGGCTCGCCTTACGTGTCGCGCCGCAGCAGCGACTGGATCAAGCTCAAGTGCAAGCATCGCCAGGAATTCGTGATCGTCGGCTACACCGATCCGAAAGGCGCGCGCAGTTCGTTCGGCGCGTTGCTGCTGGGTCTGCATGATCGTGACAGCGGCGAGTTGCGGTACGCCGGCAAGGTCGGCACGGGATTCAATGAAACCACCCTCAAGAGCATCCTCGCGCAGCTCAAACCGTTGCGGGTGAAGAAACCGGCGGTGGCCAGCCCGCCCACGGGGTTCGAGGCCAAGGGTGTGCACTGGCTCAAGCCTAGTCTGCTGGCGGAAGTGGCGTTTGCCGAAATGACCCAGGACGGCTCGGTGCGCCACGCCGTGTTCCATGGCCTGCGCGAGGACAAACCGGCCAAGGACATCACCGAGGAGCGCGCCAAACCGATGAAGACTTCAAAGGCTCAATCTACCGCGCCGTCCCAAACCGATCTGGCCGACGGCAAGGTGCGGATCACTCACCCCGACCGGGTGATCGACGCCAGCAGTGGCACCACCAAAATGCAGCTGGCCGAGTATTACGCCAGCGTCGCCGAATGGATTCTGCCGCAGCTCAAGGACCGCCCCGTGGCGCTGGTACGTGCGCCGGACGGCATCGCCGGTGAGCTGTTCTTCCAGAAGAACGCCGAGAACCTGGCGATCCCCGGCATCCGCACGCTCGACAAGGAGCTGACCGGCCAGCCGGTGATGCTGATCAACAACGCCGAAGCCTTGATCGGCGCGGTGCAGATGAGCACGGTCGAACTGCACACCTGGAACGCTACCACCACCGATCTGGACAAGCCCGACCGCTTTGTCCTCGACCTCGACCCGGATCCGGCGCTGCCCTGGAAAAGCATGGTCGAAGCCACGGCGCTGACCCTGACCGTGCTGGACGAGTTGGGCCTCAAGGCGTTTCTCAAGACCAGCGGCGGCAAGGGCATTCATCTGGTGGTGCCGCTGACCCGCAAGCATGGCTGGGACGAGATCAAGGATTTCAGCCACGCCATCGTCACGCACATGGCGAAATTGTTGCCGGAGCGCTTTTCTGCGGTGTCCGGGCCGAAAAATCGCGTAGGGCGGATTTTCATCGATTACCTGCGCAACGGCCTGGGCGCCACCACCATTTGCGCCTACGCAGCGCGTACCCGCGAAGGGTTGCCGGTGTCTGTGCCGCTGTTTCGGGAAGAGGTCGGGGAGATCAAGGGTGCCGATCAATGGAACGTACGCAACGTTCACGAACGACTGGCGGAAGTGGGCGATGAACCTTGGGCTGACATGAAGAAAACCCGGCAGAGCATTACGGCCGAGATGCGTAAGCGGGTGGGCATGAAAAAATGATCAGGTGCCGCGCAGCAAGTCGTGGGCGTTGAGCAGATCGAAGGCGACTTGCGGATTGTTTTCCAGGCCACGGCGGATGGCGGCGGGGATGGTTTTGCGGGTTTTGCGGCAGAGTCCAGGAAGCTCTTCGACCTCGATTTCGATGCCGCCTCGCACGGTACGCACTTCACCGAACTTCGGTGCGATCAGCACGCGAATCCCGAGCTGATCGAACATCTTGCCTTGCAGCCGCTCGAGGTCGGCGAGGTCTTTGAGGTTTTCCAGACGCTCGAGCAGACGCTTTTCTTCCTCGCGAGTCAGCAAAAGGATGCGCACATCCGCGCCGGGCGTATCCAGCAGCGGATCACGCCCGCAGATGCACAGACCCGGCGGGCAAGGGGAGCGGAGTGAGGCGGAAATCGTCATGGCCTCCATCATAGAGGCCGTTCGACGGTTTTGCCCATGGTCGTTCGCCAGCCGTCCATCGGCAGGGCGTAACGGTGGCAAGTCCGTCAGCCACCATCATCATCGAACGTGCCGTGGTTACTGCGACAGACCTTCGTAGTGAACCAGGATGGCGTTGGCCAGCTCTTCATCGCTGGCGTTCAGGCCAGGATTGTCCTGACGCACCTGCTGCAGTACCGATTCCAGGTACACGCCACGGATCGTTCCGCCGCTGGCGACGAATGCCGACAAGTCGTCACGGGCCGGAATCACCATTTTGTGATCCTTGAACGTGGAATACAGCGAGGCGGAAACGCCGGCCGAAGTGGCGACATCCCCCGCATCCACGCGGGCGAAAGCCGAACCGAAAGGCAGGCACAGCATAAGAGACGAAACCAGTAGTAAACGACGCATGACGGTGTTCCTCCAGCAGCGTAAAGCGAAAAGGAAGTACCACATAATGTGAGAGGTGTCGGCGGGCACGGGAGTTCCGTAAGTCGGCTCAGCCGGTTGGGGGCGGCATGAGAACCGTCGCACAGTGCGGCATTTTTACTGGATGTAACGAAACACGCTGAGACGCTCTAACGCAGCGTGTTCATGGAAATAGGCTTAACTGAAGCGTTGAACGGCGCCGCGTGGCGCGACCTGGGAGGAAATCACGGTGTCGATCAAACTGCGTTTGGTGTTGCTGATTGCGACCAGCCTGCTGACGGCGCTGATCGTGAGCCTGGTCAGTTATGTCGGCAATCAGCGGATGGCTTCGGCGGTCAGTGACAACGCGGTCAGCATGAGCGCGCTGCGCAACCACATGGAAGCCGACATGATGCACGACGCCCTGCGCGCGGACGTGTATTCGGCGATGCTGGTGGGGCTGGGCAAAAGCACCAGTTCGGCGGACGAGGTGCGCAGTTCGGTCGAAGAGCATGCGGCGCATTTTCGCGAAGTGCTGGGTGAAAACCTCAAGCTTCCGGTGAACCCGACGATCAAGTCCGCGCTCGAGCAGATCAAGCCAAGCCTCGACACCTACATCAGCGCCGGCGAGCAGATCGTCGGTCTTGCGCTGGAAAATCCGGACAGCGCCCAGCAACAACTGGGGACCTTCAATACCGCGTTCAGCCAGCTCGAAGAACAGATGGCCGCTCTCAGCGAGCTGATCGAAACCAATACCCGGCAGACCAGCGAAGGCACCGAGGCGGCGATCCACAACGCCAATGTCGCGCTCGGCATCGTTCTGATCGCCAGTCTGTTGCTGCTGTTGGCCCAGGGTCGCTGGGTGATGCTGAGCATCATGGGTCCGCTGAAATCCGCCAGCCGCATCGCCGAAAGCATCGCCCACGGCAACCTCAGCGAACCGATCGCCGAACCGTCAGGCAAGGACGAAGCCAGTGCGCTGATCCGCACGTTGGCCACCATGCAGCGCGACCTGCGAGACATGATCGACGTGGTGCGACGCAACGCCCATGGCGTCAGCGGCATGAGCGAACAACTGAGCCACGGCTGCCATCAGGTGGCCGACAGCAGCCAGCAGCAAAGCACCGCCGCCGGCACCATGGCTGCCGCCGCGAGCCAGATGACCGCCAGCATCGAGGAAATCACCCGTCACGCCGAGCGTGCTTTGAACATGGCCAGCCAGGCCGAGTCACTGGCGAAAAACGGCGGGCAGGTGATCCATCAGGTGGTCAGCGACATGGACGACATCGCCCGTTCCGCCCAGCAATCGGCGCAGGTGATCCGCACCCTCGATCAGGAATCCGAGGGCATCTTCAACATCATTCAGGTGATCAAGAGCATCGCCGACCAGACCAACCTGCTGGCGCTCAACGCGGCCATCGAGGCAGCCCGTGCGGGCGAGCAGGGCAGGGGCTTTGCGGTGGTGGCCGATGAGGTGCGCAGTCTGGCGGCGCGCACCAGCGCCTCGACCCAGGAAATCGCCGCGATGGTCGCGCGCATCCAGAACAGCACCCGCGAGGCCGTCAGCAGCATGGAGGCCGGCGTCGCCCAGGTCGACAAAGGCATGGCGGTCACCGCCGACGTCGAGCGCGCCATCCGCGAAATCCTCGACGCCACCCTCAGCACCACGCAACTGGTCAACGACATCACCCGCACCATCGGCGAACAGAGCCAGGCGAGCAACGAGATTGCCCATCAGGTGGAGATGATCGCGGGGATGTCGGAGGGCAACAGCAAGGTGATCGGTCAGACGGCCAATACCACGGATGAGCTGTCGAGTCTGGCGGGGCGGCTGGCGCAGTCGGTGGATCGGTTTCGGTTGTGAGAGCAGGCTCTGCCGCCTTGTCAGCGGCAGAGCTCATGCTTCAGAACTTGTACGCCTGACGCCCCACCAGCAACCACTTGCCAGCCTGCTTCTGCCAGATCTGGAAATTCTCGATTTCCGTCGGCACGACCTCCGTGCCTTTCAGTGCCTGCGCCGAGAAGTGATGGCGCACCAGCGCGGTGTCCCCGGACATTGTGATGGTCTGGTTTTGCATCTCCAGGGTCTTGAACGCGCTCTTGCCGGTTTCGATATCGGCAATGAAAGCTTTCTTGTCCTGGATTTTGCCGCTGGAGTGGCCGTAGGTGAGGTTGTCGGCGGTCAGGGCGTTCAGTTCGGCGATGTCCTTGTGCAGCATCGCCTGGGTCAGGTGATCGACGGCCTGGGCGACGTCCTGTTCCGCCGGGGCGGCGGCGACGTAGCCGCTGAAAACACAGAAAAGACCGAGCAGCACTTTGCTTTTGTTCATGAGAATTCCTTGTTTTTGTAGGTTTCGGAACGACTGGTTTATTTGTCAGTCGTCGTACAACTTAGCAGGAATATGAATGAGGTAGAAAGAGCTTCAGGAACCAATCGAAAACTATCCGGTCGCGAACAGACGCGCGGGTTTGCCATGACGTGATATTCTTCGCCCCACTTGGTTTGACCTAATTCAGTCTGGCGCGCTTTTCGGCGGGCCAGACAGAACCCCTGTCGCTCAAGTAGCTGAAGCCAATAATGATAAGAAGTCAGTTCAGAAGGGACATATAACTGAGGTCGACGCAGCCTGTCGGCCTTGTGTGCCCACCCGTCAAAATTGAAGTGTGCCGGAACCCGCGACGCTGGCCTGAGTGTCGCGAAAAGAGGGGACCTCATACGTACAACAGCGGCGGGCGGAAGGCGTTTTATCATAGGTGCAACAGATGTTTAAGAAAGTGAACACAGCCTTGCTGGGGCTGGCTTTGGCGATGGGGATGTCTTCCGCCAATGCCGAAGAAGCAAAGAAAGTCGACGTCCTGCTGATCGGCGGCGGCATCATGAGCACCACCCTCGGTGTGTGGATCAATGAGCTGGAACCTACCTGGTCGATGGAAATGGTCGAGCGCCTCGACGGCGTCGCCCTGGAAAGCTCCAACGGCTGGAACAACGCCGGCACCGGTCACTCGGCACTTGCCGAGCTGAATTACACCCCGGAAGACGACAAGGGCAATGTCACCATCCCGAAAGCCGTCGAGATCAACGAAGCGTTCCAGGTCTCCCGTCAGTTCTGGGCCTGGCAGGTTCGTCAAGGCGTCCTGAAGGACCCTCGTTCGTTCATCAACACCACTCCGCACATGAGCTTCGTGTGGGGCGATGACAACATCAAGTTCCTGAAAAAGCGCTACGAAGCCCTGCAAGCGAGCCCGCTGTTCGCCGGCATGCAGTACTCCGAAGACCCGGCTGTGATCAAGAAGTGGGTTCCGCTGATGATGGAAGGGCGTGACCCGAACCAGAAAATCGCGGCCACCTGGAGCCCGCTGGGTACCGACATGAACTTCGGCGAAATCACCCGCCAGTTCGCCGGTTACCTGCAGACCAAGCCTAACTTCAACTTGAAGCTGTCCAGCGAAGTACAGGACATCACCAAGAATGCCGATGGCACCTGGCGCGTCAGCTACAAGAACCTGAAAGACGGCACCAAGACTGAAACCGACGCCAAGTTCGTGTTCATCGGCGCCGGCGGCGGTGCACTGCACCTGCTGCAGAAATCCGGTATCGAAGAAGCCAAGGAATACGCTGGCTTCCCGGTAGGCGGCTCGTTCCTGGTGACTGATAACCCGGCCATCGCCGAACAGCACCTGGCCAAGGCCTACGGTAAAGCTTCGGTTGGCGCGCCTCCGATGTCCGTTCCGCACCTGGACACCCGTGTCCTGGACGGCAAGCGCGTCATCTTGTTTGGCCCGTTCGCGACTTTCAGCACCAAGTTCCTGAAAGAAGGTTCGTACCTGGACCTGCTGACCAGCACCACCACCCACAACATCTGGCCTATGACCCGGGTCGGCATCAAGGAATACCCGCTGGTCGAGTACCTGGCCGGTCAACTGATGCTGTCGGATGAAGACCGTCTGAACGCGCTGAAGGAATACTTCCCGAACGCCAAAGCCGAAGACTGGCGCCTGTGGCAAGCCGGCCAGCGCGTGCAAATCATCAAGCGTGATGAAGCCGCTGGCGGCGTGCTGAAACTGGGCACCGAAATCGTTGCTTCCAAGGACGGCTCCATCGCCGGTCTGCTGGGCGCATCCCCAGGCGCATCGACCGCTGCACCGATCATGCTGAGCGTGCTGCAGAAAGTCTTCAAAGACAAAGTCGCCAGCCCAGAGTGGCAAGCCAAGCTGCACCAGATCGTTCCAAGCTACGGCACCCAGCTGAACAACGATCCAGCCAAAGTGGCTGAAGAGTGGGCTTACACCGCCAAGATCCTGCAACTGCCAACCCCTCCGGTGATTGGTCAGGTTGCAGCTCCAGCGGCGGACGCCTCGGCTGAAAAAGCTCCGGCTCCGAAAGAAAGCGCTGCACGTGACATGGCTCTGTAATCCAGACGCCTGACACACGAAGCCCACTGAACCGGCGACGGTCAGTGGGCTTTTTTGTGTGCGGATTTCAGGCCTTGGCGGCCGCCAGATAGGCGCCAAGCCGCCGTCCCATCTCTTCACCCAGCGCCTGCAACCCGCTGAGCGGCCGCACCATCACCTCGAACTCGACGATCTTGCCTTGTTCATCGAAACGGATCATGTCGATGCCTTTGAGCTCTTTTGCGGCGACTTTGGCGCTGAACTCCAGCACCACATTCAAGCCATCGGCTGTCGCCAGTTCACGGTGGTATTTGAAGTCTTCGAACACCTCGAACACGGTGTTGAGGATCATCGACACCACCGGGGCACCGGGGTAGGGGGTATGCGCCATCGGCGAGCGGAAAACCGCTTTGGAATCGAGCAGTTCGGGCAGGGCCTTGAGATTGCCGGTGCGGATCATTTCGTGCCAGCGGTTCAGGGATTCGGCGGCGTTGGGGTGCAGGTTCAGGTCGGACATGGTTTCACTCCTGTATTTTTTGTTGTTCTTGGCGCGGCGCCCATGACTCTAGATCAAAGCGGCGCAATGGAAACCATTTGTACCGATCTGAATGTCGACCCATGCGCCACCCCGATCCATCTGATCCGCTTTTTCCTGTCGAATCTGCATCTGTAACCATCTCAGCCACGGGCCCAAAATGGCCCTGCCGTTCGGTCATACGCGACGCGCTTCATTCCGGAGCGCCCGGTGCGCCGGACATTGAGTACTCAGGAGGCCTTCATGGCTAAGATGGCGATTTTCCTCGGCGGCTTTCTTGTGTTGACCATCATGATTGGCGTGCTTGCCACGATTTCTCCGGTCTGACGATCAGCCGTCGAGTTGCGACTTGCAGCGCTCTTCGACGGTTTCGGATGGAACCGGATCAAGGCGCCCCGAACAGCATCGTCCAGTAAACCCCTTCATCACTGCGCGCCTCACTGGCAAATCCGGCGCCGACCTGGGTGAACATTGGGTTCATCAGGTTGGCGCAGTGTCCGGGGCTGGCCAGCCAGCCGGCCATGGCCTTGCCCGGTGAGCTTTGTCCGGCGGCGATGTTTTCGCCGATCTGTCGGCCACGGTAGCCGGCCGCCCGGGCGCGATCTGCCGGGCCGTCGCCGTCCGGGTCGCGGTGGGCGAAATAATTGCCGTAGGCCATGGCCTTGCTGTGGCCCTGAGCGGCGGCGCCGAGTGCCGGGTTCCAGCTCAAGGGGCGGGCGGCGGCGAAGCGCTGGCGACCGCACATACGGGGTCGGGCGCGGGCGGCGTTGACTTCGGCCAGCAAGGCCTTGCCGACGCTGCGGTTGTCGCCGACGCGACTGTCGAGCACCGGCCGGGCCAGCACCACTTGCCATTCGCTGCGGGCGCGGCTGATGCCGATGTCGGCGTATTGACCGTCGAGCAACGCGCCGCAGTAATCGTCTTGCAGCATTTCGAACGCCTCTTCGGCGTCCTGTGCGCCGACGATCCGGATGCTGCGCACCGCCACGGCGGCATAGCCGGAGTCTTTCAATCGTTCGCGCAATCCACCGCCGTAGCCATAGCCGACCGGCAACGCCAGATTCGACTTCAACGTCAGCGGCGCCAGCCGTTGGGCCGGGCGACGGTCACAACGTTGCGGATGGGCGCGGTAGTCGTTGATGGCGGCCACCAGTTGCCGCTCGGCGCCGGCGTGGGCAGAGGGAGAAAGCAGGGTAGAAAGGATCAACAGGCACAGCGAAACGAAGCGAGACGAACGAACGGCGTGGCGCATGGGACGCAAAGCTCTGAACAAAGACAAGGCTGAAGGAAAGTGAACCGCAGAACGCGGCGCGGGTAGGACTGGCCTTTTTGCACTTGGTTCACGAAGCAGCGCCGGGTTTCATCGGCTGCCGACGAAGTGCTCAGCGATTCAACACATCCTGCATCCATTGCAGATATTGCGGCCGTTCGGAAATCGAATTGTGTGCCGAGTCGTTCACCACTTTGAGCGTGGCCACACCGTCGGGAAAACTGTGCAGCAAGCGTTCGGTGCTGGCCTGTGGAATCACCTCGTCATCACTCGCCGCCAGCAGCAGCGTCGGCACGCGGATATGTGCCGCGTACTGGCCGGACCGGAAACGATCCTTGAGCAACCACTGCACCGGCACCCACGGATATTGGCGGGCGGCGATTTCTTCGAGGCTGTTGTAGGGCGTGACCAGAATCAGCCGCGCCACCGGCCGTTGGCTGGCCAGACGCACCGCGACCCCGGAACCGAGGCTGCGTCCCAGCAGCGCGACCTGCGGATGACTGGCATAGACCTGATCGAACAGCGCCAGCGCATCCTCGGCGATCGCTTCTTCGGAGGGCGAACCGCCGCTGCCACCAAAACCCCGGTAATGCAGCAAATACAACGAATAGTCAGGAAACGCCTCGGAAAACTCCGGCAGATTGTGCGAAACGTCCTCGGCATTGCCGCCGAAATAGATCAGCGCTCTGGGCCCGGCGCGCTCGCGCACCGTCACGCGGATCTCGGCGTCGGGCATGGCCAGCGTCAACCGTGACTCCGGCGAATCGAGGGTGGCGGGCTGCGGAAAATAAATCAGCGCCCGCTGAAAAACGAACAGCGCCGCGCACAGGATCAGGTACACGGCGACGATCAATGCGACGAGTGACAACAGGGTTCTGGACATTCGACTAACGTTAACCGGGCGCGCAGGTTGGCTGTCGCAGTGTAGTCCAACGGTTTTGCGGGCTGCATCAAAACACAAGGTGCAACAGATCCACAGGGCAAGGGCGCCAGCATGAACCACACTGAGGGATATTCCCGCCGCCGGTTGCTGACACTGGCAGCCGGCGTGTCAGCGGTTTTCACCTTTGACCGGGCGCTGGCCACCATTACGTCGCCGAACGCCACAGGAGCCCAGACCATGCAGACCCGCGCCATCCCTTCGAGCTCCGAGCCACTGCCGCTGGTGGGGTTGGGCACTTATCGCGGTTTCGACGTCGCTCCCGGCGATCCGGTCTACAAACAATTGCCGGCGGTGCTCGGCGAGCTGTTCAAAAAGGGCGGGACGCTGATCGACAGCTCCCCCATGTACGGCCGCGCCGAGGAAACCACCGGTGAATTGCTGTCGATCCACGAACCGCGCTCTCCGGCGTTTCTGGCGACCAAGGTCTGGACCCGTGGTCGCGAGGAGGGCATTGCGCAGATGGAGCAGTCGTTCAGCCTGCTGCGCGCCGAGCGCATCGACCTGATGCAGATCCACAACCTTCTCGACTGGCAAACCCACCTGCCGACCCTGCGCGACTGGAAAGAGCAGGGCCGCATCCGCTACATCGGCATCACTCACTACACGCCGTCGGCCTATGAGGAGGTCGAAGCGGTGCTCAAGGCCGAGCCGCTGGATTTCCTGCAAATCAACTACGCCCTGGATGATCGCGGGGTCGAGAAACGCATCCTGCCGCTGTGCCGCGAACGCGGGGTGGCGGTGATCTGCAACCGGCCGTTCGGCGGCGGCGACCTGCTCGCGCGGCTCAAGGGCAAACCGCTGCCGGGCTGGGCGGCTCAGGTGGGGGCGAAGAGCTGGCCGCAACTGGCGCTGAAATTCCTGCTGGCGCATCCGGCGGTGACCTGCGTGATTCCCGGCACCAGCAATCCGTTGTACATGGCCGACAATGCCGGCGCCGGGTTCGGGTTGATGCTGACCGATGCGCAGCGTCAGCAGTTGATTGCGTTGGTGGACTAGACGGTTTCAGCCTTGATAGCGCAGCGCCGCCAGCAACAATGCAAAGGCCGGCGCTGTCTGGCGCCGGCTCGGGTAGTAGAGGTGATATCCGGAAAACACCGGGCACCAATCCTCCAGTACTTGTATCAGGCGACCTTCAGCCAGATAGGGGGCGACGATGTTCTCCGGGATGTAGCTCAGGCCGAAACCGTCGAGTGCGGCGTCCAGTAATGGATAGACGCCGTTGAGGGTTACCTGTCCGCAGACTCGCACCTTCAGGCGTTCGCCATCCTTCTCGAACTCCCAGGCGTATAGACCGCCGTTGGTAGGCAGGCGCAAGTTATTGCAAGCGTGGTCGGTCAGATCACGCGGGGTCTTCGGTACGATACGTCTGGCGAAATAGGCGGGCGAGCCGACCACCGCCATACGCATGTCCGGGCCGATACGAGTGGCGATCATGCCTTGTGCGACATCCTCGCCCAGCCGCACGCCGGCATCGAAACCCTGACCTGCGATGTCGACGAAACTGTAGTCGCAGCTGACTTCGACGGAGATGTCCGGGTATTGCAGAAGAAATTCTTTGAGGACCGGTCGCAACAGCCAGTTCAGCGAGTGATCGGTGGCGCTGAGACGGATCTTGCCGGCGGGAGTTTCCCGCAGGTTGCTGAGGGCGGCCAGTTCCGATTCGATCTCTTCGAAGCGCGGGCCGATGGTTTGCAGCAAGTGATCACCAGCCTCGGTGGGAGAGACACTGCGGGTGGTGCGGATCAGCAGGCGCAGGCCCAGCCGGGCTTCAAGGCTGCGGATCGTATGACTGAGCGCCGACTGCGAAACGCCAAGTTTGGCAGCTGCTTTGGTGAAACTGCGCTCACGCGCCACGGCGAGGAAAGCGAGCAGATCACTGGCATTTTCCCGAAGCATTAATGAGTGCCCTGCATAAGTTTTTTTGAATTCTAGTCGATTATCTGAAGAGTCGGGCTGGTTAAAGTGGAGGCTGTCCCTTTTCTGGAGAGCCTCAACATGAATCCGATCGCCGCTTCGGCGCTGACCCTTTCCCTGCTGGCGGGCGAAGTCCAGGCCAGCGAGACATCTCGCGTGACCGTTACTCCCAACGGCTCACAACCGTCGGCCAAAGGCTCGAGCGACTGGTTTACCGGGACGGTACGGGTCGATGCGCCGTTCAAGGGCAGCGATGCGGCGCGGATCAGCGGCGCCACCGTGACCTTTGAGCCGGGAGCGCGTACGGCGTGGCACACCCATCCGTTGGGGCAAACGCTGATCGTTACCGCTGGGTCAGGCTTCGTGCAGGAGTGGGGGCAGCCAGTGCGGGTGATTCGGCCAGGCGACACCGTGTGGATCGCGCCCAACGTGAAGCATTGGCACGGTGCGGCGCCGACCACGGCCATGACGCATATCGCCATTGCTGAAATGCTGGATGGCAAAGTGGTGGACTGGATGGAGCAGGTGGGAGAGGCGGAGTATCCCGACGTCCGCTAATCAACAAGTCGCCCACGGTGAGACCGAACGTCCTCACCGTGGGGCCATTCCACAAATCAAATCATCTCTGGCAGTGACGCGAGAATCTTGTCCAAGGTAATCGGATACTCCCGCACCCGCGCGCCCGTGGCGTTGTAGATCGCATTCGCCACCGCCGCACTCACGCCGCAGATCCCCAGTTCCCCGACCCCCTTGGCTTTCATCGGCGAGGAAATCGGGTCGGTTTCATCGAGGAAGATCACCTCCTGATGCGGGATGTCGGCATGCACCGGCACCTCGTAGCCTGCCAGGTCATGGTTGACGAAAAAGCCCTGGCGCTTGTCCACCGCGAGTTCTTCCATTAATGCTGCGCCGACGCCCATGGTCATGGCGCCGATCACCTGGCTGCGGGCTGATTTCGGATTGAGAATCCGCCCGGCGGAGCAGACTGCGAGCATGCGCCGCACGCGGACTTCGCCGGTGGCGGCATCGACGGCGACTTCGACGAAGTGCGCGCCGAAGGTCGATTGCTGATATTGCTTGGCGAGGTCGGCGAATTCGATGCTGTCCTCGACTTCGATCACGGCGTGTTGCGCGGCGTCACGCAACGGCACGTTCTGGTTGCCCAGCCGCACGTGGCCGTCGACAAACTGCGCTTCACCCGCGTTCATGCCCAGTTTGGTCGCGACCGCTTCGCGCAGCTTCATGCACGCTGCGTAGACCCCGGCGGTCGAGCAGTTGGCGCCGAACTGTCCGCCGGAGCCTGCCGACACCGGGAAATTCGAATCGCCGAGTCGCACCACCACATCGTCCAGGCTGACCCCCATCATTTCCGCTGCAGTCTGACCAATGATCGTATAGCTGCCAGTGCCGATGTCCGTCATGTCGGTTTCAACCGTGATCTTGCCGTCGCGCTCCAGCCGTACTCGCGCGCCGGACTTCACCAGCAGGTTGTTGCGAATCGCCGCCGCAACGCCCATGCCGATCAGCCAGCGACCTTCACGACGGCTGCCGGGCGTTGCATTGCGCTTATCCCAGCCAAAACGTTCGGCGCCGGTTTGCAGGCATTCGATCAGACGTCGCTGGGAGAACGGCCGCTCGGTTTTCACCGGATCGACCTGCGTGTCGTTGAGGATGCGGAACTGGATCGGATCGAGTTTGAGCTGTTCGGCCATCTCGTCCATGGCGATCTCCAGTGCCATCAGCCCCGGCGTTTCACCCGGCGCGCGCATGGCGTTGCCTTCCGGCAGATCCAGCGGCGCCAGGCGCATGGTCACCAAGCGATTTTCAGCGGCATAAAGCAATTGACTCGGTTGCGCCGCGACTTCGACCTTGCCGTCGGCGAGATTGCCCGACCAGCCTTCATGGGCGATGGCGGTGAGTTTACCGTCCGCCGTGGCGCCCATGCGAATGCGTTGAATGGTGGCGGGACGGTGGGTAGTGTTGTTGGCTATCTGCGGACGGGCGAGGGCGACCTTCACGGGTCGGTTCGCCAGGCGTGCGCCGAGGGCGGCGAGGATCGCGTCGGCGCGAATGAACAGCTTGCCGCCGAAACCGCCACCAATGTACGGCGAGATCAACCGCACGTTTTCCTTGGGCAGGCCGAGGGTAGTGGCGATGTCGCCGACGCTCCAGGCGATCATCTGGTTGGAGGTCCAGAGCGTCACGTGATCGCCTTTCCAGGCGGCGAGGGTCGCGTGAGGCTCCATCATCGCGTGGGATTGATCCGGCGTGGTGTAGGTCTGGTCGAACTGCACGGGCGCAGCGGCGAAGGCGCTGGCGAAATCGCCGTGCTTGACGTCCGGCAGATCGTCTTTCGGCTCCACGCCCTGGTCGCGCACGCTGGCCAGATCAAATTGACCTTTGTCGGCCGCGTATTCGACGTTGACCAACTGCGCGGCGGCCCGCGCCTGTTCGAAGGTTTCGGCGACCACCAGCGCCACGGCCTGGTGATAGTGCTGCACTTGCGGCCCGGCCAGCAGGTGCGCGGCGTTGTATTGGCCTTTGCCGAGCTTGCCGGCGTTGGCGGCGGTGACGATGGTCAGCACCCCCGGCGCAGCGCGGGCGGCCTCCAGATCGATGCGGGTGATGCGACCTTTGGCAATGGCCGAACCGACCACTACGCCGTAGGCCTGATTCTTCACGGCTTCATGTTGCTCGTAGGCGTAAGGCGCCTGGCCGCTGGTCTTCAGCGGGCCTTCGATGCGGTCGGTGGGTTTACCGATGACGTTCAACTGATCAATCGGGTTGGTCGTGGCGGGCGTGTCGAATTTCATGCTTCGTCCCTCGCTTGGGCCAGCACCGAGGCAATCGTGCGCTCGACCAATGTCACTTTGAACTGGTTGTCAGAAGTAGGCGTGGCGCCGTCGAGCAGGCGCGCGCTGACGGCTTTCGCGCCTTGCGGCAGCAGCGCTTCCGCCGCTTCGACTCGCCAGGGTTTCGGCGCGATGCCGCCGACGGCGATGCGGCCGCTGCCATCCTTCTGCAGGATCAGGCCGACGGACACCAGCGCGAAGGCGTACGACGAGCGGTCGCGCACCTTGTGATAGACATGCGTGCCGCCCACTGGCGCGGGCAGGGTGACGGCGGTAATCAGTTCGCCGGGTGTCAGACTGGTTTCGACATTCGGCGTGGTGCCGGGCAATTGATGGAAGTCCGCGATGGCGATGCGCCGCGTGCTGCCGTCGGCTTTGAGCGTTTCGACCTGGGCATCCAGCGCCCGCATCGCAATCGCCATGTCACTCGGATGGGTCGCGATGCAGGCGTCGCTGACGCCGATGATGCCGAGTTGTCGACTGACCCCGCCAATCGCCGCGCAACCGCTGCCGGGATTGCGTTTATTGCAGGCCTGATTGGTGTCATAGAAATACGGGCAGCGCGTGCGCTGGAGCAGATTGCCGGCGGTGGTCGCCATATTGCGCAACTGGCCCGATGCGCCGGCAAGCAGGGCGCGAGCGAGCAGCGCGTAGTCTTTCCGGACCCGACTGTCGGCGGCCAGATCGGTGTTGCGCACCAGTGCGCCGATGCGCAAGCCGCCGTCGTCGGTGGCTTCGATCCGGTCGAGGCCCAGGTGATTGACGTCAATCAGCTGCTGCGGTGTTTCGATGTCGAGTTTCATCAAGTCCAGCAGATTGGTGCCGCCGGCGATAAAGCGGGCGCCCTCGATTTGCGCAGCTTGGGCAGCGGCTGCGGCAGGAGAGTCGGCGCGGCTGTAGTTGAACGCTCTCATGCTGGCACCTCCGCGACTTCGCTGATGGCTTCGATGATGTTCGAATAGGCGCCGCATCGGCAGATGTTGCCGCTCATGCGTTCCTGCAATTCGCTGGCGATCAGTTGCGGCGGTTCGGTGAGGCTGGCGCTGGCGTGGCTGGGGATGCCGTCACGGATTTCCTGGAGCACGGCGACCGCCGAGCAGATCTGCCCCGGCGTGCAGTAGCCGCATTGATAGCCGTCATGCTTGATGAACGCGGCCTGCATCGGGTGCAGGTGGTCCGGCATGCCGAGGCCTTCGATGGTGGTGACTTTGGCGCCGTCCTGCATTACCGCCAGGGTCAGGCAGGAATTGATTCGCCGGCCATCGACGATCACCGTGCAGGCGCCGCACTGGCCGTGGTCGCAGCCCTTTTTGCTGCCAGTCAGCTGCAGGTGTTCGCGCAGGGCGTCGAGCAGGGTGGTGCGAGTATCAACCTCCAGCGCCTGTGGCTTGCCGTTGACTTCGATGGTTACTTTGGCCATGGCCGGTTGCTCCAGGCTGGCCGCGTAGGCCTTGAGGCTGATGAAAGGGGGCATCGCGAACGCGGTTGCGGTCACGGCACCGAGAATCAGGAAACGGCGTCGGGAGATCGCCATTGGCGGATGGTCGTTCATTGGCTTGGCTTCCTCTATCAGGTCGGCAGGGTGTGAAAGACCCGCACGGGTACGCTGGCGTGGTTGCCAGTCTCGCTCTGTTCTAGGAGTGACCACGCTGGAGAGGAAAAGGTTTTCTTTGATTTGCGCATGGCCTCATGCGCACGCTTCATGAATCGACGGAATGAAGGTGGGTGCCTTGGCTGTGAGTCAGATCGCTCTCACAACCGAGGCACCCGCGATTCTCAATGTGCGCCGACCACCATGGACGTAAACGGCGCCACATACGCCTGCAACGTCACCAGGCCGCCGACCAGGATTGCCAGCACGATGGAATGGAAGAACACGTAACGCAGGATTTCCCCTTCATGCCCGTACCAGCGTGTCGCGGTCGAGGCGACCACGATCGACTGCGCGTCGACCATTTTGCCCATCACTCCGCCGGAGCTGTTGGCCGCCGCCATCAGGACCGGGCTGATGCCCAGCTGTTCCGACGTCACCCGTTGCAGGCCGCCAAACAGCACGTTGGACGCGGTATCCGACCCGGTAAGCGCTACGCCAAGCCAGCCGAGCAAGGTGCCGAACATCGGGTAGAAAATCCCCGTGGCAGCGAATGCCAGCCCCATGGTCGCGTCCAGCCCCGAGTAGCGGGTCAGGATTCCCAGCGCCAGCATCGCGGCAATCGTAATCAGCGAGAAGCGCACCACCCACAGTGTGCGAAGGTACTGTTTGATCAGTTGCGGGATCGAGTAGCCCATCAGCAACCCTCCGACAATCGCCGCGAGCAGGATGCCGCTGCCGGTGGCAGTGAACCAGGTGAACTTGTACACCGCCTCTTCAGCTTTCGGCGCGGCGACCACCGGAGGGACTTTTTCGATCTGCAGATGCAGGGAGCTGAAAGTCACGGCCGGGGCGAACACCGGATTGGCCTCGCGCAGCGGTTTGCCCTGCGGATCGAGCCTGGCCGATTGGCTGACGGGATCAATCGCCGGACGGGTGTCGAACATGTTCTTGAAACCCTGGGTGCCCCAGGCAAACACGAACACCGTGAGGATGATCCACGGCATCCACGCGCGCATCACTGCCGGGCGCGCCTGATCGCTGAATGCGGCGCTGGCCGTGACCTTTTCTTCGTCGACCTTCGAGTCGTCATGCCGCCCCGACAGCGCGGCCGAGGTGTGGACGGTTGCCGGTTTCCAGACCTTGAGGAACAACGTCAGGCAGGCCATGGAAATCAGCGCGGCGATCACGTCCACCAGCATCGGCCCGTGGTAGTTCGAAACCAGAAACTGCGGTATGGCGAAACTGACGCCAGCCACCAGAATCGCCGGCCATACCTCCAGCATCTTGCGCCACCCGGCGAAGGCCCAGATCAGCCAGAACGGCACCAGCACGGAGAAGAACGGCAACTGCCGTCCCACCATCATCGAGAGCTCCATTTCATCCAGCCCGGTGACCTTGGCCAGCGTAATGATCGGCGTGCCCAGGGCGCCGAAAGCCACGGGCGCGGTGTTGGCGATCAGCGCCAGACCGGACGCTGCCAGTGGCGAAAAACCAAGACCGATCAGAATGGCCCCGGTCACCGCCACCGGGGTACCGAACCCGGCGGCCCCTTCGAAGAAAGCACCGAAACAAAAGGCGATCAGCAGCAATTGCAGGCGCCGGTCGTCGGTGATGCGGGCGAGTGAATCCTGCAACACCTTGAACGAGCCGTTCTCGGTGGTCAGACGATGCAGAAAAATGATGTTGAGCACGATCCAGCCAATCGGCAGCAGCCCGTTGGCCGCCCCGAACAGCGCCGCAGAACCGGCCATGTTGGCGGGCATGCCGAAGGCGAAGATCGAGATCAGCAGCGCCGAGGCCAGCGCCAGCAGTGCGGCCAGATGCGCCTTCACATGAAAGAAGGCCAGCGCCGCCAGCATCACCACCACTGGAACGGCGGCCATGATCGTGGAGATCACCGGATTGCCGAACGGGTCATAGACTTGTTGCCAGACCATGTCGCACCTCTGCTTGTTGTTCTTGAGGGGCAGATCCTTTGCGCGTTGCAAGCAGTATAGGTGGCATTTGGCCGCCGCTCGGGCGAGGCGGGCGAGGCGATCAACGGTCATCGGCGGTCTGTGAATCATCGTCGTTTTCCCCGGTCGTATCTGCGGCAGCGCACACGGCGCCTCTTCGGTGCGGGCAGCGCTGCCGTTTCCGTCGTCAAGACCTTGGTTTTAGGGAAATTCTGAATGATGCGTGCAACAAGCCTGCTGCTGACCGTTTCTGCCGCCGTACTGCTGGGCGGCTGTGTGGCGGATTTCGATGATGACCATCGCCATGGTCGGCATTACGACCGCGATCATGGTCGTTACTACGATCATGACCGGCGCTGGGACGACCGCGATGACGACCGCCGCGACGGGCGTCGTTATCACCGCGACCGGGATGATGACTGACTGAAACGAAGAGGGCGTTCCCCTGTGGGAGCGCCCTCTGGCATTAAAAATGAGCGCTCGCCCGGACGCTGGATCGCGCAGGCACGGAGGCCTCGATGTCCAGCAAATGGGTGGCGAGAATGTCGCTCAGAAAACGGAACTGATCGTTGAGGCCGACCACTTCATTGCTGAAATGATTGCTGGCGGCGGGCATCAACAGATCTTCGAAGGCTTCGTCGAACACCAGCGCCTGTGTCTTGCGCGACACGACGTGCTGATCGTAGTAGTTGCTGCCGAAGTCCGGGAAACTCACGGCGAGGGTGACGGTACTGATCATGATGTGAACTCCTCGTGCTGTGTGTTTCGGATGGGCTAATCGTGCCTTTGGCGAGCGGTCGGCGGAAGGCAATCGTCGCAATGGTGAATATCGACGCCATTGATGGTTGGACTGATGCAGCCCTGACCAGCGGATAAACGGCGCACCGCACGCACCTATACTCATTTCATCTCCTCCGGATTCTTCAAGTCTCCCGCCCGAAGAACAGATAAGGACCGCCACCGTGAACCTGCGTGCACTGCTCGTCGCCGCACTGGTGTTGCTGGCCGGCTGCGCCACCACGGCGCGGGCCCCGGTGAGCGCGCCGGCGGTGGTGGTCTCGCCGGCCACCTGGCAGCAGATCGACCGGGAAATCGTCAGTGCCTCGAAGCAGGCCACCGAGCAGGTCAAGCTGTTCGCCCGTGGCTCGATGGAACATTGGCGCATTCGGGTCTATGAGCAAACTGAAGAAAATTTCATCCCGTGGTTCAGCAGCTACTGGACCCAGGAATGGCTGTCGATGAAGGTCAGCTGGTACACCATCAGTGCCAGCGGCGAGCAGGATGCTTCGGCCAAACGTCTGGCGGCCTATCTGCTGGAGCAATATCAGGAACGCGTACTGGCGCCGGTGGCGGTGGAGATCGACCCGGACGCGATCCTCGGCCAGTCCACCGCGTTCTATGCGCAGCTGATGGCGCAGCAGATGCCGGTCATCGCCCAGCGCCACGGCGTGCCCATCGCCCAGCTCAACGGGCGGTTGCAGAAAATCCCCGCCATCGCCCTTGGCCCGCCGTCGGCGAGGGATGCTTCGCTGTATCAGGTTGTCAGCACTGAACCGTTGAACACGCTGCCGGCCTACGCGGCGCTGATCGACAAGATTCACACCGACGGCGGCTCCAAAGGCGTGACCTCGACGGAGTCGGCCATGGCCCCGGTGGCCAAGCGTGCCAGCCAGCGCATGGAGGCGGAAATGGCCCCGCGCGGCGCCGCGAGCGCGGTGGCGGCAGCGGCAGGCAAACTGGCCGGGGCGCTGATTTCGGTCGGCGTGGCGGGCGTGCGCGCAATCATTCAGGCCAACGACCGCCCGGACAGCGAAGCGCTGATTCGCAGCAGCCTGGGCAACACCTTCGACAAGGCCTGGCTGAAACTGCTGCAAAACCCGACCACCGGCGTGATGGCCGGCACGCTGCACATGGCGGCGCAGGTCGAGGGCAATCTGGGCGGGCGGGATGAGCCGTCGGTCGGGTTGGGCGTCAACCGTGTCGAATGGCGGCCGCCCGAGTCGACTACTCAGCAGATCGAACCCACCCTGCAAGGAGAATGATCATGGCTTACATCGATGTGTTCGTGGCGCCCGTGCCGAATGCCAATCGCGAACAGTACAAGAAGCACTGCGAAATCGCCGCCAAGCTGTTCAAGGAATACGGCGCGCTGGAGGTGATTCAGGGCTGGGGCGATGACGTGCCGGACGGCAAGGTCACCTCATTCCCGATGGCGGTAAAACTCAAGGAAGGCGAAACCGTATCGGCGGGCTGGCTGGTCTGGCCGGACAAAGCCACCCGCGACGCCGGCATGGCGAAAATGATGGAAGACCCGCGCATGCAGCCGGACGTCAATCCGATGCCGTTCGATGGGCAGCGGATGATCTTCGGTGGCTTCAAGGACATTCTCGAGCCTTGATGCCGCGTTGCCGGGTCACTCCGCCGACGGGGTGATCCGGCAGCCTTTGCGGTTGCGAATCTGCTCGTCCGTCGGCCGCTCGCGCACAAATTCGAAACGCGGCTCACCTTCGCTGTAATGCACCAGCCAGCCCCATTCCAGTTCGCTCTCATCCTGCCCGGGATTCGGCGGTCGGGCCCACCAGGGTTCTTTGCTGAGGATCTCGCGCATGACGTCCTCCGGTTGATGGCAATCGTTGAACTATAAACCCCACGCCGAGAGTCGCCAGAAACGGGCGTGTAGAATCCAGGGATCTCGACGAACGAAGGAGCGTGGCCATGACGGACGAAACGCGCGGGGATCAACCGTTCAAGCGGCTGTTCTTCGCCCTGGACTGCCCGCCGGCGCAGCGCAAGGCGATTGCCCAGTGGCGCGGCGAACTGGGTTTGCGTACCGGCAAACCGGTGCCGGCGGACAACTTTCATCTGACGCTGCTGTTTCTCGGTGCGGTGCCGTTGGCGCAGATTGGCGAAGTCTGCGAGGCGGCGGCAAAAGTGCGCACGCCGGGCGAGGCGCTGAGGATTTCACTGGATCGGTTGCAGGTCTGGCGCCGTGCCGGGGTATTGTCGCTGGCGCCCGAGCAGGCGCCGCAGGGATTGTTGCGGCTGGTGTATGCGCTGGAGCAGGCGATGTTGCCGTTCGGATTTGAAGAGGCAACGCGCGAGTATCGTCCGCACCTGACACTGGCCCGGGACTATCGGGCGCCGGAACCGGAATCTGCCACGCCGCCGGAGTTCTTCCTGCGGGCTGAACGCTTTGCGCTGTTCGAATCCCACAAGGGCCGCTATCGCTCGCTGGCCGACTGGCCACTGATCTGAGCCCACAAAAAAAGGCGCCCGAGGGCGCCTGAATTCACCTGAACCGAGGAAGCCAGGTGAGGCCGTTCAGAGCAGGGGGCAGCGGTGGTAAGGCGCTGCATGAACGGAAATCGATACTGACTGATCGTTCCCACGTCGAGGCGTCCCTTGAGGCATTCCCACGCGGAGCGTGGGAACGATCGTGGTGCCATTACTTGCCGAGTTTCACGCGTGTCCAGCCCCGGGTCATGATCCGTTGCGTGGCAATCGGCTGATCCGGCACCGCATACAGCGTGGCCATCACCGCTTGCGGCGGGTATGAGCCCGGGTCGTTGCGGATCGCTTCGTCCACCAGCGGCGTCGCGGCTTCGTTGGCGTTGCTGTAGCCGATGCTGTTGGTGACTTCGGCGATGATGTCCGGGCGCATCAGGAAGTTCATGAACAGGTAGGCGTTCTCGACGTTGGCGGCATCGCGCGGGATGGCGACCATGTCATAGAAACTGCCGGCGCCTTCCTTGGGAATGCTGTAGTCGATCTCGACCTTGTTGCCCGATTCGACCGCGCGAGCCTTGGCCTGCAACACGTCACCCGAATAGCCGACCGCTACGCAGATGTTGCCGTTGGCCAGATCGGAGATGTACTTGGACGAATGGAAGTACGCCACCGACGGCCGGATCTTCATGAACAGCGCTTCGGCTTCGGCGATGTGCTTCACGTCCTTGTCGTTCACCGGATAGCCCAGGTAGTGCAGGGCGGCCGGGAGCATTTCGGTCGGCGAATCGAGGAAGCTGATGCCACAGGCCTTCAGCTTCTCGGCGTTTTCCGGTTTGAACAGCAGGTCCCAGGAGTTGGTCGGCGCATTCTTGCCGAGCACTTCCTTGACCTTGTCCGGGTTGAAGCCGATGCCGATCGAGCCCCACATGTACGGGAACGCGTGGGCGTTTTCCGGATCACTGGCGGAGGCGTTTTTCAGCAGCACCGGGTTGAGGTTTTTCCAGTTTGGCAGCTTCGATTTGTCCAGAGTCTGATAGACCCCGGCCTTGATCTGCTTGGCCAGGAAACTGTTGGACGGCACCACGATGTCGTAGCCGGATTTACCCGCGAGCAGACGTGCCTCGAGGGTTTCATTGCTGTCGAACACATCGTAGGTCACGCGGATGCCGGTCTCGTCCTCGAACTTCTTGACGGTGTCCGGAGCGATGTAATCCGACCAGTTGTAAACGCGCAGCACCTTGTCGTTGGCCTGGGCGCCCGTGGCGATTGCGCCCAATAAGGACAGTGTCAGCAGAGTCCTGCCAAACATTTTCATCGGTGAAACTCCATTCTTTTTATTCAAAAGCTTTTAAGCCAAAGCGCAAAGCCGTAAAACGCGACGGCCCTAGGCCGTCGCTGCCACTCGTTGAGGTTGCGGTTGCTGCCACGATTCGTTGGCGGTCTGATCCATCGCTTCCTGAATCGCACGCTTGCGGTTGGCTTCTGCCTTGCGGCCGAAGTACCAGACCAGGAAGGTCACCAGCGACACCGCCAGCAGAATCAGGCTGGCCACGGCGTTGATCTCGGGCTTCACGCCCAGACGCACGGCCGAGAACACTTCCATCGGCAGGGTCGTCGAACCCGGGCCCGACACGAAGCTCGCCAGCACCAGATCGTCCAGCGACAGGGCGAACGACATCATGCCGCCCGCCGCCAGCGACGGCGCGATCATCGGGATGGTGATCAGGAAAAACACCTTGAACGGTTTCGCGCCCAGATCCATCGCCGCTTCTTCGATCGACAGGTCCAGCTCGCGCAAGCGGGCGGAGACTACCACTGCCACATAAGCGGCACAAAACGTGGTGTGGGCGATCCAGATCGTGACAATGCCACGCTCCTGCGGCCAGCCGATCAGTTGCGCCATCGCCACGAACAGCAGCAACAGCGACAGACCGGTAATCACCTCAGGCATCACCAGCGGCGCGGTGACCAGACCACCGAACAGCGTGCGACCCTTGAAGCGTGTCACGCGGGTCAGCACGAAGGCGGCGAGGGTGCCCAGCGCCACGGCGGCGATCGCGGTGTAGCAGGCGATTTCCAGCGAGCGCACCACCGAGCCCATCAGTTGGGTGTTGTCGAGCAGGCCGACGTACCACTTCACCGACCAGCCGCCCCAGACCGTCACCAGTTTCGAGGCGTTGAACGAGTAGATCACCAGAATCAGCATCGGCAGATAAATGAACGTCAGGCCGAAGATCAACATGAACTTTGCAAAACCGAAGCGTTTCATCCCCGTGCCTCCATCTCTTTGGCCTGGCTGCGGTTGAACAGCAGAATCGGCACAATCAGGATCAACAGCATCACCACCGCCAGCGCGGACGCCACCGGCCAGTCGCGGTTATTGAAGAACTCTTGCCATAGCACGCGACCGATCATCAGGGTCTCCGGGCCGCCCAGCAGTTCCGGAATCACGAACTCGCCCACCACCGGAATGAACACCAGCATGCAACCGGCGATGATGCCGTTCTTGGCCAGCGGCACAGTGATTTTCCAGAAGTTGTTGAAGTTGCTCGAACCCAGGTCCTGCGCGGCTTCCAGCAGGCTGCCGTCGTGCTTCACCAGGTTGGCGTAGAGCGGCAGCACCATGAAAGGCAGGTAGGCGTAAACCACGCCGATATACACGGCCGTGTTGGTGTTGAGGATCTCGATCGGGTGATCGGTGAGCCCGGTCCACATCAAAAATGCGTTGAGCAAACCGTTGTTGCTGAGGATGCCCATCCACGCGTAAACGCGGATCAGGATCGCGGTCCAGGTCGGCATCATGATCAACAGCAGCAGGACGTTTTGCGTTTCCTTGCCGGTCTTGGTGATCGCGTAGGCCATCGGGAAACCGATCACCAGACACATCAGCGTACTGAGCAGCGCCACCTTCAGCGAACCGAGGTAGGCCGACAGGTACAGCTCGTCTTCGCCGAGCAGGGTGTAGTTGCCGATGTTCAGCAGCAGCTGGAATTTCTGTTCGGCGTAGGTGTAGATCTCCGAGTACGGCGGGATCGACAGCGCGGCTTCCGAGAAGCTGATCTTCATCACCAGAAAGAACGGCAGCATGAAGAACAGGAACAGCCAGATGAACGGGATGCCGATGACGAACTTTCGCCCGCTGGGCACCAGGCGCAGGAATTGCTGATTGAAGGTTCTCATGAGCGCAGTACCACGCCGCTGTCGTCTTCCCACCAGACGTAGACCTTGTCGTCCCAGGTCGGACGCGCGCCACGGCGTTCGGCGTTGGCCATGAACGACTGGACGATCTTGCCGCTCGGCAACTCGACGTAGAACACCGAGTGGCCGCCGAGGTAGGCGATGTCATGCACCTTGCCTTCGGACCAGTTGTAGCGGGTCTCTGGCTTGATCGTGCTGACGAGCATTTTTTCCGGGCGGATCGCGTAGGTGATCGACTTGTCCTGCACCGAAGTGCTGACGCCATGACCGACGTAGATCTTTTGCTGCAAGTCCGGGCTGTGAATGATCGCGTGACCTTCGAGGTCCTCGACCACGGTGCCGTCGAAGGCGTTCACGTTGCCGATGAATTCGCAGACCATGCGGCTGACCGGCGCTTCATAGATGTCGACCGGGCTGCCGATCTGGGCGATCCAGCCCAGGTGCATGATCGCGATGCGCTCGGCCATGGTCATGGCCTCTTCCTGGTCGTGGGTCACCATCACGCAGGTCACGCCGACGCGCTCGATGATTTCCACCAGTTCCAGCTGCATCTGCGAACGCAGCTTTTTATCCAGCGCGCCCATCGGTTCGTCGAGCAGCAACAGCTTCGGACGCTTGGCCAGGGAGCGGGCGAGGGCCACGCGCTGACGCTGACCGCCGGACAGCTGATGCGGGCGGCGCTTGGCGTATTGGGTCATGTGGACGAGGCGCAGCATTTCTTCGACGCGGGCGTCGATTTCGCTGGCCGGCAAACGGTCCTGCTTGAGGCCGAAGGCGATGTTCTGCGCCACGGTCATGTGCGGGAACAGGGCGTAGGACTGGAACATCATGTTGATCGGCCGCTCGTACGGCGGCATGTCGGTGATGTCGACACCGTCGAGCAGAATGCGTCCTTCAGTCGGCCGTTCGAAACCGGCGAGCATGCGCAGCAAGGTCGATTTGCCCGAGCCGGAGCCGCCGAGCAGGGCGAAGATTTCGCCCTGATGGATCTCCAGGGACACATCGTCCACCGCAGTGGTTTCGTCGAACTTCTTGGTGACTCGATCGACCTTCACCAGAACCTTTTTCGGTTGCTGATGACCTTCAAGAGCCTTCCTGTAAGTGCTGGAGGCGTTTGCCATGTGAAACTCCCAACAGGTTTCAGTCGCCGGGCCAACGCGGCCTGGCTTAAGAGTGGATTGCAGACCCGCACCGTGCGGGTTGTTCGGCGCCGCCGTCCTGGCTGCCGGGTGGTGCTTTTTGTTTTCGCGGTGTGTTGCTGATCGCGGATGACGGATGCGCAAGCGCGCAGCCGCCGACCCCGCGGGGGCAGTAAATGGTTTTGCAATCGTTGGGTGGCGTCAGCGCTGGTTGCGTCGCGCCGCACGCTGGCGGCAAGCCTCGCCGAACGCCTGGAAAATCCGCAGGTAGTTCGGGTTGTCCAGCACTTGCCATTCCGGGTGCCATTGCACGCCGAGGGCGAAGGTCGGGCTGTGCTCCACCGAGACCGCCTCGATCAGGCCATCCGGCGCCACGGCTTCGGCGCGCAGGCCGGGAGCGAGGCGGTCGATGCCCTGACTGTGAATCGAGTTGACCTGGAATTCACCCGGCAGCTCCAGCGCTTCGAACACGCCACCGGCCAGCACCGTTACGGCATGGGCCGGGGCGTACTGCACGGCGACGTCCGGGCTGTCGGCTTCGCGGTGATCGAGCATGCCCGGCAGCTCATGCACTTTCTGGTGCAGGCTGCCGCCGAACGCCACGTTCATTTCCTGGAAACCCCGGCAGATGCCGAGTACCGGAACGCCCGCCGCGATGGCTGCACGCAATAGAGGAAGGGTAGTGGCATCCCGCGCCGGATCGTGATCCGTGCCGGGAGCGCTGTCCGGGCCCTGATAGTGGAAGGGTTCCACGTTGGACGGCGAGCCGGTCAGCAACAGACCGTCGAGCTGACCCAACAGGTCTTCGATTTCAGTCAGTTTGCCAAGGGAAGGAATGACGACGGGCAACCCCAGCGCCGCAACGCTGACAGCGCGAACGTACTTGTCGCCGCTGATGTGATAGGGGTGCAGGCCAATCTGTTTGACGCACGCTGTAACGCCGATCAATGGCTTGAATGCCATTTTTATTCACCTCGAAGTTTGACACTTGAACGAGCTTTTCCGGAGCTTAGCCTCGTTGATTTTAATTAACAACTCCCATGTAAAAAATTCTAAACGCCGTTCATCAAATCTTCATCAAGACCGGGGCTCTGGCGCCTGCTTTGGCACGAGAGTGTTAAAAAAAGCCCGAAAAATAAACGCTGAGCGGCCCTGTGTTCGCTATTGACTTCACTTTGCCATTCGGGTTGACTGGCTCCGCGAAACAGCAGTGAACATAATAATTAACAGCTAAATAGGTGCATCATGTCGGTCCCTCTGCGTGCCGTTCAACTCAACGAAGCAAACGCATTCCTTAAGAAACATCCTGAGGTTTTGTACGTCGACCTTCTGATTGCAGACATGAACGGTGTGGTGCGCGGCAAGCGCATCGAGCGCACCAGTCTTCACAAGGTTTACGAGAAAGGCATCAACCTGCCGGCCTCGCTTTTCGCCCTCGACATCAACGGCTCCACGGTGGAAAGCACCGGCCTGGGCCTGGACATCGGCGACGCCGACCGTATCTGCTACCCGATCCCCGGCACCCTGAGCATCGAGCCTTGGCAGAAGCGTCCGACCGCACAACTGCTGATGACCATGCACGAACTGGAAGGTGAGCCATTCTTCGCCGACCCGCGTGAAGTGTTGGCCAACGTGGTGCGCAAGTTCGACGCATTGGGCCTGACCATCTGCGCCGCGTTCGAACTCGAGTTCTACCTGATCGACCAGGACAACGTGAACGGCCGTCCGCAATCGCCGCGTTCGCCAGTGTCGGGCAAGCGTCCGGTGTCGACCCAGGTTTATCTGATCGACGACCTCGACGAATACGTCGACTGCCTGCAAGACATCCTCGAAGGCGCGAAAGAGCAGGGCATTCCTGCCGACGCCATCGTCAAGGAAAGCGCCCCTGCGCAGTTCGAAGTCAACCTGCACCACGTCTCCGACCCGATCAAGGCGTGCGACTACGCCGTCCTGCTCAAGCGTCTGGTGAAGAACATCGCCTACGACCACGAGATGGACACCACCTTCATGGCCAAGCCGTATCCGGGCCAGGCGGGCAACGGTCTGCACGTGCACATTTCGATCCTGGACAAAGAAGGCAACAACATCTTCGCCAGCGAGGATCCCGAGCAGAACGCCGCGCTACGCCACGCGATCGGCGGTGTGCTGGAGACCCTGCCTGCGCAAATGGCTTTCCTGTGCCCGAACGTCAACTCCTACCGCCGCTTCGGCGCGCAGTTCTACGTGCCGAATTCGCCGAGCTGGGGCATTGACAATCGCACCGTGGCCGTCCGCGTGCCGACCGGTTCGCCGGACGCCGTGCGCATCGAGCATCGCGTAGCCGGTGCTGACGCCAACCCGTACCTGCTGATGGCTTCCGTGCTGGCCGGTATTCACCACGGCCTGACCAACGAAATCGAGCCGGGCGCCCCGGTCGAAGGCAACAGCTACGAGCAGAACGAACAGAGCCTGCCGAACAACCTGCGCGACGCCCTGCGTGAGCTTGACGACAGCGAAGTCATGGCCCGCTACATCGATCCGATGTACATCGACGTGTTCGTCGCGTGCAAGGAAAGCGAGCTGGCCGAGTTCGAGAACTCGATCTCTGACCTTGAGTACAACTGGTATCTGCATACGGTGTGATTCTGAAAAGCACCTCACCCTAACCCTCTCCCCGAGGGAGAGGGGACTGACCGAGTTGTCTCGGGATTTCCAGCGACCTGACCGATCCAGTCGATTATGGATTCGGAAGAGATGTTTCAGGTCGGCGGAGCTCTCCAGCATCCCCCGGTCGTTCCCCTCTCCCCCCGGGAGAGGGCTAGGGTGAGGGCAGCCATCTCAAGCCGAACACACACACCAGACACCCCAAATTCCCCCGCGTCGAGCCACCACCATGACAACGACCCGCAACGACTGGGAACAACGCTTCCAGTCCCTGACCCTCGAATCCCGCGCCTTCATCAATGGCGAATACCGTCCGGCCATCAGCGGCGACACCTTCGAATGCCTGAGCCCCGTAGACGGCCGTTTCCTGGCCTCTGTCGCCAGCACCGATGAAGCCGACGCCAACCTCGCCGTCGAAGCCGCGCGCCAATCCTTCAACTCCGGCGTGTGGGCGAACAAGGCCCCGGCCGAGCGCAAGCGCATCCTGATTCGCTTCGCCGATCTGATCCTGCAACACCAGGAAGAACTGGCGCTGCTCGAAACCCTCGACATGGGCAAACCGATCAGCGACTCGATGAGCATCGACATCCCGGCGACCGCCAACGCGATCCGCTGGAGCGCCGAAGCGATCGACAAGATCTACGACGAAGTCGCCGCCACCCCGCACGATCAACTCGGTCTGGTCACTCGCGAGCCGTCCGGCGTAGTTGCTGCGATCGTGCCGTGGAACTTCCCGCTGATCATGGCCAGCTGGAAATTTGCCCCGGCATTGGCGGCGGGTAACTCGTTCATCCTCAAACCTTCGGAAAAATCCCCGCTGACCGCGATCCGCATCGCGCAACTGGCGCTGGATGCCGGCATTCCGAAAGGCGTGTTCAACGTCTTGCCAGGCTTCGGCCATACCGTCGGCAAGGCGTTGGCGTTGCACATGGACGTCGACGTGCTGGCCTTCACCGGCTCCACGGCGATTGCCAAGCAACTGATGATTTATGCCGGCCAAAGCAACATGAAACGCGTCTGGCTCGAAGCGGGGGGCAAGAGCCCGAACGTGGTGTTTGCCGACGCACCGGACTTGCGCGCGGCAGCACAAGCGGCGGCCGGCGCCATTGCGTTCAACCAGGGCGAAGTCTGCACCGCCGGCTCGCGCCTGCTGGTGGAGCGTTCAATCCGCGAGCAATTCATCCCGCTGCTGGTGGAAGCGCTGCAAGCGTGGAAACCGGGCCACGCCCTCGATCCGGCGACCACCGTCGGCGCCGTGGTCGATCAGCGTCAACTGGACAACGTGCTGCGCTACATCAGCATCGGCCGGGAGCAGGGTGCCGAGCTGATCGCCGGCGGTCAGCGCACCCTCGAAGAAACCGGCGGCACCTACATCGAGCCGACGATTTTTGACGGCGTGACCAACGCGATGACCATCGCCAAGGAAGAAATCTTCGGCCCGGTGCTGTCGCTGATCACCTTCGACACCGTTGAAGAAGCGCTGCACATCGCCAACGACAGCATCTTCGGCCTCGCCGCCGGGGTCTGGACCAGCAATCTGAGCAAGGCCCACACCTTCGCCCGTGGCCTGCGCGCCGGCAGCGTGTGGGTCAACCAGTATGACGGCGGCGACATGACCGCACCGTTCGGTGGCTTCAAGCAGTCGGGCAACGGTCGCGACAAATCGCTGCACGCGTTCGACAAGTACACCGAGCTGAAAGCGACCTGGATCAAGCTCTGACTCTTTTACAGCGGTGGTCGCCTGCAACCGGCGACCCTCGGAGAATAAAAAAATGAAACAACAACACGTGAACAGCTACTACGCCGCCACCCGCAACGAAGTGATCGATTTCCCGGTCCTCGAAGAGTCGGTGGAGTGCGATGTCTGCATCATCGGCGCCGGCTACACCGGCCTGTCCTCGGCACTGTTCCTGAGCGAAGCCGGCTACAAGGTGACGGTGCTGGAAGCGGCGAAAGTCGGCTACGGCGCCAGCGGTCGCAACGGCGGTCAACTGGTCAATTCTTACAGCCGCGACGTCGACGTGATCGAAGAGCGCTACGGCGACAAGACCGCCGAAATCCTCGGCAGCATGATCTTCGAAGGCGCCGACATCATCCGTTCGCGCATCAAGGAATACGACATCAAATGCGACTACCGCCCGGGCGGCATCTTCGCAGCGATGAACAAGAAACAATTGAACGGCCTGGCCGAACAAAAACGTAGCTGGGAACGTTACGGCAATAAAAACCTGAAAATGCTCGACGCTGCGGACATCCGCCGCGAAGTCGGCTCCGACGCCTACGTCGGTGGTCTGCTGGACATGCAGGGCGGCCACATTCACCCGCTGAACCTGGCACTCGGTGAAGCCGCGGCCATCGTGCGTCTGGGCGGCAAGATCTACGAGCAGTCCGCTGCCGTCGAAATCAAATACGGCGAGCCCAACGTCGTGCGCACCGCCAAAGGCCAGGTCCGCGCCAAGTACCTGCTGATCGCCGGCAACGCCTACCTGCCGCAAGGCCTCGACAACCGCGTGACCGCCAAGAGCATGCCGTGCGGCTCGCAGATCTGCGTCACCGAACCGTTGACCGAGAAACAGGCGCGCAGCCTGATCACCAACAACTACTGCGTCGAAGATTGCAACTACCTGCTCGACTACTACCGTCTGACCGCCGACAACCGTCTGCTCTACGGCGGCGGCGTGGTCTACGGCGCCCGTGAACCGGACGACATCGAAACCCTGATCCGCCCGAAGATCCTCAAGACCTTCCCGCAGCTCAAGGACGTGAAAATCGACTACCGCTGGACCGGCAACTTCCTGCTGACCATGTCACGCATGCCGCAATTCGGCCGCATCGAGAAAAACGCCTACTACATGCAGGGCTACAGCGGCCACGGCGTCACGTGCTCGCACCTGGCCGGCAAACTGATCTCGGAAATGATCCGTGGCGACGCCGAGCGCTTCGACGCCTTCGCCTCCCTGCCACACATGCCGATGCTCGGCGGCCGCACCTTCTCCGCGCCACTGACCGCCCTCGGCGCCTTGTACTACTCGCTGCGTGACCGTTTCGGCATCTGATTAACCTCGCCGGCGCCGCCCCCAAAAAGGGCGCCGCCGGCTTTTTCATGTGCCGTCCATCGAACCTGCTGAGCAACACCAGCAAACGTGATTTAATAGCCGCCTTTCACGGTTCCGGGACACGGGAGCAACGTGATCCGCGCGACCTGCGCGGCACCCGCCACCCACCCCCATTACCCTTAAGTCGTTCTCACATAAGGCTGTCATGGATACGGGTTCTCGACTCAAACTAGTACGCGAAAGCTACAAACTCTCCCAGCGCGAGCTGGCCCGGCGTAGCGGCGTGACCAATGCCACCATCTCCCTGATCGAACAGAATCGTGTCAGTCCTTCCGTCAGCTCACTGAAAAAGCTGCTCGAAGGCATCCCGATGTCCCTGGCCGACTTCTTCACCTTCGACCAGCCCCCCCGCGAACACCAATACGTCTTCCGCGCCAACGAACAACCCGACCTCGGCCGCCACGGCCTGCGCCTGCTGCTGATCGGCGCCTCGGTCCCCAGCCGCCAGATGCGCTTGCTGCGCGAGCAATACGCGCCGGGCGCGAGTTCCGGGGAAGAGCCGATTGTTCACGCGGAAGGTGAGGAGTGTGGGTTGGTGACCCGTGGCACGGTCGAGTTGACGGTGGATGGGCAGGTGAGCGTGTTGAGTGCGGGGGATGGGTATTATTTTCCGACGACGCTGCCGCACAAGTTTCGGAATATTGGGGCGGATGAGGCGGAGATTATTAGTGCGAATACGCCGGCGAATTTTTGAGGTTGTCGAACTATTTTAAAGGTGCGCAGAACTGCGTTACTTGCGCACCTTCTATTCTTCGGTTGTTGGGAAATTTAAATGCTCTCTTCTGATTGTCGGATGTATTCAGTGAATTCCGGATCTTTAGAAAGCGTTTGGTTTTTGGTCTCGATTGATTGATTTGTTTTTTGGAGTAGCGGAAAAATATAGGCTGGGAGTCTTCGTAGCTGTCGCCTTTCAAGTATTTCTATAAAAGACTGATGATTTGCTACCTGGGGTTTTGAAATCCCTTCTGTTCTTTTTTGTGAGCTCCTGCTGGCATACGAGATAAATTGGTTTTCTTTTGTTGTTTCCTATTACTTCCATGTTTAGTCTATAACCGCTGCCATGGCTTTCAGCGTAAAGGTGTGGATAGTTTGGGTTTTGTTCGCCAGCTTCCGGGGTGGGTTTGAAAGTCAATAGTAGATCACTGCGTATCAGTTTGTCTTTTTGAATTTTTCCATAGTGGAAGTGATATCCGAATTCGTGATTCTCGATGTCTAACCCATTTGACGATTTTGGTACGCATATTAGATCTATTATATTCGGGATGTGATGAGGCTGGATTATCCAGCCCTGCGTCGCGAGTGCGATATAGTCGTCGTATATGGGGATTATTTCCTCGATTTTGTCATAAGAAAGCCACTTCCATATTTCTGAGCGTAGTCGTGGTTCCTCGTGTCTGCGTAATCTTTCATGTCGAGGGTAAGGGTAATAATATCCAATTTGCTCATCGAGCAGAATTAGCTCTCGTTGTAGTCGGCCTATTTCAACGCTTTTTGTTGAATTGATTGTTCGAAAAATTCCCTGGCGTTCATTTCTGTCAATGAGATTGGCAAAAAATCCAGTTATTTTAAATAAAAATTTTACTTCTTCAATGGTTGTTATGAAGTCGCTATTTAGTTGTATGTGGTTTGACATTGACTTAAAGGTATCCTTTCCCGAGGAGTGAAAATGGCAAAAAGGTGACAGATTTTTTTACGAGTCTGTCATCTTTGATTTTTGTTTCTTGTTTTCTTTTTCATGGTTTATCAGTTTGGTGATGAGTTATTGAGGTGCTTCAGAAAAAGTGACCAGAAAAGGTGACGGATTTATTTATGTGGGGTTTTATAGGTCTGTCACCTTTAAGTTCTTACTTTAACTACCATGTAAGGCTTTTGTTCTTGGCTTCAAAATTTTTCTTATACATCATCCGTATAGTGCTGTAATTACACATGTCAATTTTCTCGCAGTAGTCATGAATCACTGCGTTCATTATTTTTCGATCTGTGGCTTTAGTCGCTTCTTTGAAGGAGTCAAGATTCTTCTTTTCCATCATGCGAAGAGTGCTTTCCTGACACATGTCGATTTTTTCGCAGTAATCCTTCCTCACCGTTGCGGTGATGGAATCAATGACCTGTTGTTTCTGTGCTTCTGAACCGTCGAAATCCATCGGATTGAGAATTGTCGCGGCGGTGCAAGAGAATGAACTGAAGAGTGTGAGAATGAAGAGCAGTTTTTTCATGGAGATATCCTTCCCTAGTCCACTGTTGCCGTGATTGTCGCTGATCAGGATCGAAGATCCTCAGTACACCGATCAATTGCTGGATGTCAGAGTGCCACTAAGTTTTTGTCAGTGGAAGACGCTGAGACCAAAGTCGATAGCCGGCGGAGGCTCAGCCGACTTTGCGACTGAGTTTTTACTCCGACCCATCCAAGGGACTAAAAAACCGCGGTATCGCGGTTTTTTATGGTTTCAAAGGGGGGGGGCAGAGCGCTTGGGTCAGAATTCAATTGCTCGTTGCCCAATTACCCGAAATACATCCCTAACGTCCTGCACCAGGATCCTCGCGATCGTGGTGATGGTGCTGATGTCGTGTTCGGAATGGTCGGGGAGGCTAGTGCACGCCATGAGATCCAGATACTTGAGGGCTGCCTCAAGGCGTTCGGATGCGCAGGCATGTAGGTCACTTAAGGGGGCTTCGGCATTAATCAGCAGGACAGGGTGATCCGAAGCCGGATAGGACATGTCAGCGCAGTAGTAGAGCGGTTTTTTGTTCGCCATGGTGCTAATCCTTTAATGAGAAGAATTGCCACCGTTCTGCTGCGAAACAAAATGGGTGGCAGCTATGCGCGGGTTCGCAGACCGGAGGACTAACACCAAGATCCGGCAGACCCGAAGGTCTCCCACGCACAACTGCCATAAAATTTGCGCAGCCGGGAGTCGGCCGTGCCAGACGGAACAGGGTATCAATCTTAAGGGCTGCGAAACCCTATCGCCAAATTCGTTCGGCGACAGACCCACTCTAGGCACCGCTCCCTGCTGTCGCAATCAGCCTGTAGGACGTGGAATCACCACGTCTGGCCATAGAGTTCGCTCGCGTTCGGCGGCGTAACTGGCGTAAATCAAAGGCTGCGGAGTATCAGGGGAAAATGACTTGCCAGGTTTCGGCCCTCTTCGCAGCCCCGCAAGAAAAAGCTCCCTCACCACGCAGGGTAATTTCCTACGCCGTTTTCAGATCAAAAAATCATCACACATTCCAGCCCCGGAACTTTCCTCAAAACCGATGTCAATTTGATGGCGTGTCGCGACGCTCATTCATCGGCTCAAGCAGTGCCAGGCTGGTTCCTGGTCAACCATGGAAGTGTGTGATGAGACTATTACTCGCAATGTTGTTGATGTTCAGCGGCTACAGCTTTGCCAGTTGCGGCAACATTGATGACCACGATCAGCGTGCCTATTGCAATGCAAGGGAGAGCGGCAGCAGTTGCGGCAACATCGATAATCACGACCTGCGGGCGGCGTGTAACGCGGAGCAGGGCGGCAGTTCCTGCGGCAACATTGACGACCATGACCAGCGCGCCTATTGCAATGCCAAAAAGAGCGGCAGCAGTTGCGGCAACATCGATGATCATGACCTGCGTGCGCGGTGCAACGCGGAGCAGGGTGGCAGTTCCTGCGGCAACATCGATGATCATGACCAGCGTGCCTACTGCAATGCCACCACGGGCGGCAGTAGTTGCGGGAATATCGACAACCATGATTTGCGTGCGCGGTGTGAGGCCATGAAGCGCTGATCTGGTTTTGATTGCGTCACCCAGTGCCGGCTGTTTTCCGGCAAGCCCAAGGAAGTGTGAGATGAAACTGATTCTTGCGATGTTGTTGCTGTTCAGCGGTTACGTTTCCGCCAGTTGCTCCAGCATCAGTGATCACGACAAACGCAGTTACTGCCAGGCCAGGGAGGAAGGCAGCAGTTGTTCTTCCATCGGCGCCCACGATTTGCGTTCGGCCTGCGAAGCTGAGAAAGGCAGTTCGTGCTCAAGCATTGGCGACCATGACCAGCGCGCTTATTGCGAAGCCAAAAAGGGCAGCAGTTGTTCTTCCATCGGCGATCACGACCTGCGCGCGGCCTGTGAAGCGGAGAAAGGCAGTTCATGTTCAAGCATTGGTGATCATGACCAGCGGGCGTTTTGTGAAGCGAAGAAGGGCAGTAGTTGTTCGTCAATTGGCGATCATGATCTGCGCAGTCAGTGTGAGGCCATGAAACGCTGAATCCACCCGCCATCTAGAACCAAAAGGGACACCCATCGGTGTCCCTCATGCGCGCTTGAACGCTGCTATTTCGCCTTCCAATGCCCACCCCCGTTCTCGCAATCAATCCGCGCCTGCGCCAGATGCTCCACGTCGTAGTAATAGGTGGTCACTTGCGCGCTGTCCGGAATGTTCAGGGCCTTGGCGTTTTTGTCCTTGCTGGTGGAGTGCGGGTTGGCCAGGGATTCCTGGGTGAGGGTGGCGATACACGAGGCTTGATAGTGGTCGGCGCAGTGTTCGACCTTGGTTTTGCTGCTATTGAGCATGTCCTTGCTTTCGTTGCTGCATGACCAGTCGATGGCGTTGACCGGCATCCCTTCGTATTCGTAGCAGCTGTGCGTCTCGACGGCGGGCACCGAGGGGCTGGAGGAGCGGGTCTTGACGTCGCAGCCCTCGGCCATGACGCAGGTGGGGATGAAGCTGAAGGTGGCGATTAGGAGCAACAGTCGGATGTTCATCGCGGAACTCTCCCATGGCCCCGTGTTTGATCGTGAGCGGGGCGCTTATGGTTTCGAGGTTGGGCGGGCGCGGGAGGTTCCATCAGGATTTTGATTTGCGCCGGGCGCACAGAGTGAGAAACAATCGGACACACCTAGCACCCAAGGATTGGAACAGTGCACATGATTCAAATCGGCAGCCGCAACAACGCTCCCACGCCGCAGCACAAAACCCATGACATCTACATCTTCAACATCGACCTGTCCCGCCCGGCGACGCCGTTCTGTTGCGAGCAATCGATTGGCGGCGGGCATGTCGAGCAGGGTGGTGCGCGGTGGTTGGCGCTGGATGAGCTGGATGGCTGGCCCGGCGAATGGCGTGAGCATTTGAAGAAGTCCGGTTGTGCCTGGGTGGCCGAATTGATGGACGCGCATTCGGGGGAGAGTCAGGCTGATCTGGTCTCGCTGATTCTCCAGCGCTATGCCGAGCCGGCGCAGCCAACTGGGCGTTTGCAGGCGATTGGGCGCTGGTTCAAGCGCCACTTCTATATTGGCGGCCGGTACGGCGTCTGACCCGAGGAAACGCCCATGACTCAAACTCTGGAACGCGCCATCGCCATTGCCGCCACGGCCCACGCGGGGCAGGTGGACAAGGGCGGCGCGCCGTACATTTTGCATCCGCTGAAAGTCATGTTGCGCATGAACAGCCTGGAAGAGCGCATCGTTGCGGTGCTGCACGATGTGGTCGAGGACTGCGGCATCAGCCTGGAGGATTTGCGCAAGGAAGGCTTCAGCGAATCCGTTTTGTCCGCCATCGAATCGGTGACCAAAGTGCCCGGCGAATCCTACGAAGACTTCGTCGAGCGGGCGGCGCAGAACCCGATCGGGCGGGTGGTGAAACTGGCGGATCTGGAAGAAAACAGCGACCTGTCGCGGATTGCCTCGCCGAGCTGGGAGGATCTGGAGCGGATCGAAAAATATCGGCGGGCGATTGGACGGCTGCGCGCCTGACCTAACTGAAAAGCACCTTGAATAGCCAGGAAGGCGACCATGAAATCCATTCTGTGTTTGGCGATTGCTGCCGGCTTCGGCGCACTGTTGCAATTCGAAGGCGTGCCCCACGGTTTGCTGTTGGGCTCGATCCTTGTCACCGCGCTTGTAGTCACCAGATTCGGCATCGTGCCGGCAACGCCTTATGGCCTGGGCTACATTCAGGTCACGCTGGGCATCGCTACCGGGTTGATGTTTGAAGCGTGGGACAGTGCGACCGTCTCGACGATGTTGCCGAGCCTCGGCGTGTTGCTGTTGTGCCTGGCAGTGCAAGTGGCGCTGGCCGCGTGGTGGCTGTCGCGCGGTGCGGGGTGGAATCGCACGGATGCCTTGCTGGCGGTGTATCCGGGGGCGCTGGCGGCGGTGTTCGATTTGCTGGAATCGCATCAAGCGTCGAGCAAGGTGATCATCGTGCACTTGATGCGCCTGCTGCTGATCACGGTGCTGGTGAGTTTGCTGATTCCCGGAACGGCACCAGTTGCGGTGGCCGAGGTCGATCCGCTGTCGACGGGCATGGCGTTGACCGTGCTGGCAGTGATCGGTTTGAGCGTGGTGGTCGGGCGTTTGCTGCTCGCCGTTGGCGTGCCTGCGCCGTTCATGTTGACGGCAATAATCATCACCGCCGTGTTCGTGAAATCAGGATGGCTGCAGGGCTTTCACATGCCGGACTGGAGTTTGAATCTGGCGGCGCTGATTCTCGGAGTACGGATCGGCTCGCGATTCCAGGGACTTGGCCTCGCGGAACTGGGACGTCATGGTCGCACGGCATTGGTGTCGGTGGGTTTGATGATTTTGGTCGCGGCGGTTTTTGCATTGGCGGCGGCACGGTTGCTGGGCAGCGATGCGTTGTCGCTGTGGCTGGCCTACATGCCGGGGGCAATCGAAACCATCGCGATTGTCGCGTTCGCCGGCGGGCTGAATGTGGTGTTTATCCTCACTCACCATCTGGCGCGAATGGTGGTGTTGCACTTTGCACCGGCGTTGTTGGTACAGGTTCGGCGGGTGTGGGAGGGCGTCTGACCGGGACTTCGATAGCCACCTTCAGGGTTCAACATCCGTCGGCATACATCAGCGCTAACTGTTCAATCCACTCGGTAGGGGCTTGGAATCTTGCAAAGTACGCTTGTTTCTCAGCGTCACCGAGTCGGATGAAATACGGAAGAAAGTAGTTGTCGTTATAGAAACCCTGCGTGCCCTGCATATTGCCGCCCCACCACGAGGCGGGGTAATCGTCGAAGGCAATCCAGGGCGGAGGCACGCAAAAGGTCTGATTTCCAAGGCTACTCAGAAACTCGACGCTGTTGGTCAAGATACGAATGGTCAGCGCGTTGAACTCGGTGGTGGAGGGGAAGTAAATCAACAGCTCCTGCTTCGTGACATCTTCGTATTCAAAAACGGTCAGGTCTTTGAATCTGCGCTCGTCGATCTTTTGGAAAAGTGATTCCACCAGTCGCTGAAACTTGCAAAAGTCATCGGCGACCATCAGAAGGGAGCTGTAATAAGCATTGATCCCGGACGCTGCTACAGATACCACCGTCGATAGTTTCGGCAGGCTGGCGCTTGGTAACGGTGAGGCGAATCGGGTCTTGAGCGCTTGCTCGCTGTAACCGGCAAAAAGCTTTCGTCTTGCGGGTTTCACGAAAGCCATGATTCGGCTGAGTAGATTCATCGGGATGGGGGACACAAAGAGATTGGCGTGCCGGGATGGTACCCAACAAGCGGGGTATGAACCATTGATGCGTTCGCCCGGAGTTGTGAACCCCCGTGAACTACACTCCCAGATTACCCCGCCCCCCAGGCAAACCCCGCCGCGTCGGAGGTCATCATGTTCCGCCATTCACTGTTCATCGCAGCGTGCCTGTGCGCCACACAGGCCAGCGCTGAATCCGTCGTCCCGCTCAAGGGCCAGACTTCCCAGCAAACCCAGATCGACATCAACGACTGCCATTCCATCGCGTCCACTTCAACCACGTCGACACCCCAGGCCGGCGGTCGGTTGAAGGGCGCCGCAGTGGGAGCCGCTGCCGGCGCCACCGCCGCCGAAGTGCGCGGCCGTCAACACGACGAGTTTTACGAAGCCGTGGACGATGACCGCAAGCAGGATTACCGCCAGAACCGCGCCAAAGACACGGCTGCCGCCGGTGCGGTAGTCGGCGGTGCGCGGCAGCGGCAGGATCGGCGCGAGCAGCGGCGGACCGATGCTTCGGCCAGTTCAAGCGCCTACACCGGTTGCCTGCAAGGGCGGGGTTATCAGGTCACGCCCTGACGGCTTTCCCGGTGCGCGACGAGCAGGTGCATCATCACGCCGCTGTAGAGCGTCACCAGAATGAACAAGCCCATGCGCGCCGCGAACGCGGTGTAGACGTCCTTGCCCGCTGCGCTGTCTTCAACGGATTGGCCAAGCAGGATGATCATGGTGATCAGAGTGTTGAGCCAGAACCCCGGCGTCAGTTGCGTCGGGTGCAGCCGATAGAGTTTGCGCGCCAGAAACAGCCCGAACAGCAGCATCCACAGAAAGAACATCCACAGGTGCACGAACAGGCTCAACGCGCACCAGAACAGCACCGCCAGCAGCCCGCCCAATAAGGTCGAGCCGAGCAATTCGCGCCCGGCGTGGTGGGTGCGGGTGGTGGTGCTTTGCTGGCCGAGGCTGACGGCTTTGAGGATGATCGGCAGGTAGCTGGCCGGGTCGATCAGCACCAGCAGGAAGGTCGGCAGCACGATCAATGTTGCGCGCATCGCCACGCGGGGTACGTCTTCGGCGGGCAGGGCGGGAGCAGGTGGTGGCGCGGGGCTGTTGGCCGGTTCCGGGAACAGGACGTGGCTCAGTCCGACCATGATGACGGCCAGCAACAGGCCTTTGACCAGCGCGCCGATCACCGCCATCGCCAGCTCGAATGAGGCGAAACCGGCGGCGGAAATCATGGTCATGCCGATCACCAGAAACGTCATGATCAGCACGTTGCCGCCGCGCAGTCCGTAGGTGAAAACCAGAAACAGCCCGACACCGATCAGCAGCACGCCGCACACCGGGTAATAGCGCAGCAAAGGCACCAGCAACAGGCCGAGACTGGTGGTGAATGCGGCGACCAACGTCAGCACCAGCGCCATTTTCACCGGCAACGGTCGAGGCATACTGGCCAGCAGCAACACCGCGAGCACCGGCGACAAAAACGACAGCGGCAAGGCGAGGCCGTAACTCGCGGCGGTGCACAACGCCGTGCCGCAGGCCAGGCGCAAGGCCCGTTGCGCCGGGACGCTGCGTTCAATAGGCCGCTCAGTAGGCATAGCTCAGCCAACTCATCAACCAGACAAACACCCGCCCGAGTGGATTGAGCAGATTGCCCTCACTGGGAAACGCCATGACTTCCGCCTGCCCGCCAGCGCGAATCGAACGACTCTCGAACAGACGCTTTTTCGCCTCCTCGCTGAACTCGATGATCACCGGAAAACGCTGCGCCGGACGCAGCCAGTCGCGGCTGTTCTGGATCGTCGGCAGGGTGCCGGGCGGCGGCGTCTGGCCGACGCTGACGCCATAACCGACGCTGCGCACCCGGCCGTCGAGCACTTCGCCGGGCAGGGCGTCGAGGATGATCGACACCGGCGTGCCGGGCTTGATCCGGCCGAGGTTGTTCTCGGTGAGGTCGGCGCTGACCCACACGTCCTGGATCGTGATCAGCGTCATCACCGGACTGCCGACAGCGGCGAACTGGCCGACGTCGGTGCGCAGGTCGGTGATCAGGCCCGCCGAACGCGCACCAATGCGGGTATTGGCCAGATCGAGTTCGGCCTTGGCCAGCGTGGCGGCGGCGCTGAGCAGTTTGGCGTTGGTGTCGGTGTTGCCGCCTTCCTGCTCCTGCGCCCGCAGCACTTCGGCCCGGGCGGCGGCGACTTGGCTGACGGCAGCCTCGTGATTGGCCCGGGACACTTCCAGCAGCCGTACGGACACCGTGCCTGGGTCTTCTTTATACAAGCCTTCAAGCCGTCGATTGTCCTGGCGCGTTTTGAGTTCATTGGCTTGCGCCGCACGCAACGATGCCTGAGCCGACGCGATGCCGGCGGTGCTGGCGCCGACCGTGCGCCGGGTGTTTTCCAGATCGGCGCGGGCCCGGTCGACGGCGATCTGCAGCGGCTGCGGATCGAGCTCGAAGAGGATGTCGCCGGCCTGCACGTCCTGATTGTTGCGCACGTTGACCTTGTTCACCCGGCCCGCGACTTCCGCTGCCACCGGGATCACGAATGCGCCGACCCGCGCCTGTTGGGTGTAGGGCGTAAAACGGTCGGCCAGCAGATACCAGACCAAGCTCAGCACAATCACCAGCAGCACCCAGCGGATGCCTTTTTTCGCCGGATCCGGCGGCGCTTCATCACTCATGGCGGTCTACCTGCGAGGGAATCGGATAGGTCGGTTGGGGCGGCGGGGCGCTCAGCAGATCGCCCCAGTCGGTGCGTTGCTGCATCTGCTGCCGGGTCGCCGAATCAATCTGCGGCCCGGCGCTTTGCCAGCCGCCACCGACGGCGCGGTACAAAGCAATGAGGTTGCTCACGGCGTTGCTGCGGCTGACCAGATAGTTGTCCTGTAGCTCCAGCAATGCGCGCTGGGCATCGAGCACCCGCTGAAAGTCCGAATAGCCTTCGCGGTATTGGGTGTTGGCCAGCACCAGCGAACGCCGCGCCGCACCTTCGGCCTCGCCGAGAATGCGCTCGCGTTCCAGCGCTTTGGTCAGGCCGCTGGCGGCGTCGTCGGCTTCGCGGGCAGCCTGGCGGACTTTGTCGCGATAGGCCTCGATCAGTTGCTGCAAGCGCGCATCCTGCACGCGGATGTTGTTGTGGATGCGGCCGTAGTCGAACAGGTTCCAGCGCAGGCTCGGGCCGCCGATCAGGTCGAAGCTGCGCGGGGTGGCGCCGAGGGTGTCGCTGGACCAGACAATGCTGCCCAGCAGGGTCAGCGAGGGATACAGATCGGTTTCCGCCACGCCGACCAGCGCCGATTGCGCGGCCACGTTCAGCTCCGCCGCGCGCACATCGGGACGGCGCAGCAGCAGGTTGGCCGGGACATCCTGCAACACGGCGCGATCCACCAGCGGAATCAGCCCCGATTGTTCAGCCAGGAACGCCGCACCACCGGGCGGCTGGCCGACCAGCACCGCCAGCGCATTGCGGGTGCGCAGCAACTGATCTTCGAACGCCGGAATGCTGCTCAGGGTGCCGAGGTATTGGGTTCTGGCCTGTTGCAGGTCGAGTTCGGCGGTCTGGCCGCTGCGAAAGAGTTTTTCGGTGATCTCGAAGTTGCGCTTTTGCTGGGCGGCGTTTTCCCGAGCGACCCGTAGCCGGGCTTCGGTGGTGCGCAGGGCAAAGTAGGTGTCAGCCACTTGAGCGCGTAATAGAACGAGGGCGTCTTCGTAGTTGGCTTGGGCGGCGAAGTAGCTGGCGTCGGCGGACTCGATGGCACGGCTGAAGCGCCCCCAGAAATCCAGTTCCCAGCCGACATCGAACGCGGCGCTGTGCTGCCAGAAGTGCAAGTCCTGCGGATTGCTGCCGCCGGACTGGTGGCGGTCGATGTACAGGCTGTCGGCGCTGGCCTGTTGCAGTTGCGGGTAGCGACCGCTGTCGGCGATGCCCAGTTGCGCACGGGCTTCGAGCACCCGCAGGCCGGCGATTTTCAGGCTGCTGTTGCGGGCTTCGGCGTCGCTGATCAAACGGTCGAGGATCGGGTCGGCAAACACCTGCCACCACTGGCGCAGATCCGGCACGGTGCCGCGTTCGCTGGCCTGCTCCAGTGCCGGGCTTTGCCACTGCTTGCTCCAGGCTTCGGCCGGTGGCTGGAAATCCGGGCCCAGCCGCAGGCAGCCGCCAAGGCTCAGCGCACCGAGCAGCAGCAGGTGGCCGGGACGGATCAGCAGGGCTGGCGTTGCAGGCATACCGGGAGGCCCCAGCGGGAAATGTCACTGGAGCATAGACCGCAGATTGCGGGTTGTTCGAAGCAATCAGCTGCTACGCTTTTTCAGGCGAACGCCACCGAACCCCGCCCCGGATAAAAAGGTAGGAAACCATGGACACTGCTCAAGAACCGCTTGCCCCCACCAGCGCCAGCTGGCGTTTCAAGGTTGGCGTGGCAATCATCTGCCTGATGCTCGGTTCATGGCTGATGGTGCCGATTGCCGCCGCCCTCGACGTGCCGGGCTCGAAAGTCGCGGCGCTGACCGGGGTGCTGTTCATCAGCAATAAAGTGCTGTTGCTGCTGGTGATCGCGGTGATGGGCAAGGCCGGGTTCGCCGAACTCAAGCGCACGATCGGCCACTATATTTCCGGCGTGATTCCGACCCCGGTGGCCGAAGTCAGCCCGCTGCGCCACAAGATCGGCGTGGTGATGTTCTGCCTGCCGCTGCTGTCGTCCTTTCTGGAACCGTATTTCGACAACTTCTTCCCGGGCGTACGGCCCAACCTCTGGCAGATGCAGGCGCTGGGCGACTTGATGTTCGTCGGCAGCTTTTTCGTGCTGGGCGGCAATTTCTGGGACAAGGTTCATGCGTTGTTCGTGCGCAAGGCGCGGGTGGTTGCGGAATGACCGCCAACTGAGCACTGACTTCGATCAGGCGTGCCCGAGCGCGATGGCAAACGATACGACGACCATGCAGGCAAATGCGAAATTGAGGTTCATGGGGTGTTCATCCTGGTCCTTTTGAAAGTGGGGCCATTCTGCCGGGGTGGGGTCAAAAGAAAAAATTCGGCTTCGTGATTCCAATGATCGAAGCCATTGATACCTGCGTTGTGTTTACCGACCGGCTTGGCTAATCTCGCCAAACCTGCAACGACAAGCACAAACAGGCAAAACCATGCACGATCATTCCGCTTCCGAGCTTCCCTCCCTGCGCCGGCAGAAAATCCTTCTGATCCTCGAACGTGACGGCAAGGTCATGGCGTCCGAGTTGAGCCAGCATTTTGCGGTGTCCGAAGACACCATCCGCCGCGATCTGGCCGAGCTGGACAACGCCGGGCTGGTACAGCGAGTGCACGGCGGCGCGCTGCCGAGGCCCAAGGACACCGGCAAGGATTACTTCACCCGGCTGGACGAGATCGACGAGGTGAAGATTCGTCTGGCGCAATTGGCGGCGCAGCAGATTCGGAATGGGCAAACGGTGATGTTCGACTCTGGTTCCACCTCGTTGCAGGTGGCGCGCTCGTTGCCCAGGGACATCAGCCTCACGGCGGTCACGGCGTCACCGATGACGGCGATCGCGCTATCCGAATACCCGGGCATCAAGGTGATTCTGGCGGGCGGGCAGCTCAATCCGAAAACCATGGCCGCCGGCGGTCACGAGGCGCTGCGGCTGCTGTCGGGGATCAAGGCGGATCTGGCGATCACCGGGGTCTGCGCGATTCATCCGGAGGTGGGCATCACCTCGCTGCATTTCGATGAGGTGCCGGTCAAGCAGGCGCTGCTCGACTGTGCGGCGCGGGTGATTGCCGTGACCACGGCGGACAAGCTCGGCGCGGTGGAGCCGTTTGTGGTGGCGCCGTGCGAGCGCTTGCACACGCTGATCACCGAGCGGCACGTGGCGTCGGGGAGTGTCGAGGATTATCGGCGGTTGGGGATTGAGGTGGAGCAGTTGCCCGACTGAGGATTTGTGGCAAAAAAAGGCCCCATCGCCAGTGATGGGGCCTGTTCGATCAGCGCAGTTTTTCCAGCATCTGGTAGTACCACATGCCGGCCGCCAGCATCGGATTCCCCAGCAGATCGCCCATCGGCACGCGAATGTGCGAGCAGGCGGCGAACGTGTCGAACTGCTGCATCTGCCCGGTGATCGCCCGGCTCATGATCTCGCCCATGATGTGGGTCGTGGCGATGCCGTGGCCGGAGTAGCCCTGGCAATACCAGACGTTGTCCGAAAGCTTGCCCAGTTGCGGGATGCGGTTGATGACGATGCCCATCGCGCAGCTCCACTGGTAATCGATCTTCACCCCTTTGAGCGCCGGGAAGGTCTGTTCGATGCACGGCCGCAGTTCGCCGGCGATGTCCCGTGAATCCTTGCCGCTGTAGTTGGCGCCGCCGCCGAACAGCAGGCGGCCGTCGGCGGTGAGGCGGTAGTAATCGAGGACGAAGCGGCAGTCGTAAACGGCGAGGTCTTCAGGGTTGATCTGCTTGGCCAGATCCCCCAGCGGTTCGGTGGTGACGATGCCGCCCATGGCCGGGAAGATTTTGCCCTTGAGTTGGCCTGGTTCGAGTTTGTGATAGACGTCGCCCGCCAGTAGCACCTGATTGGCGTCGATCTGGCCGTGTGCGGTGCGTACGCCAGGGCTGTCGCCGTGAATGATCTCCAGCACTTCACTGTTTTCGAAGATCAGCGCGCCGAGGCTTTCCGCCGCCCGCGCTTCGCCGATGCACAGGTTGAGTGGGTGCAAATGCATGTTGCGGGTGTTCTTGATTGCGCCGTGGTAGAGATCGCTTTGCAACAGGTCGCGCACCTGGCTGCGGTCGAGCAGGCTGACTTCATCACCCATGCCGCGACGCACGGCTTCGTCGTAGTCGCTGCGCAAACCGGCCATGTGGCTCGGCTTGTACGCGGCGTGCAAGTGGCCGTGCTTGAGGTCGCAATCGATGGCGTATTTCTCGACCCGCTGCTTGATGATTTCGTGGCCGCGCCAGCGCAGGTGCCAGATGAAATCATCGACCTCATCGCCCAAGGTGTTGCGCATCTGTTTGCGCATCGCACCGTCGCCGGACAGGCTGCCGGTGACCTGCCCACCATTGCGCCCGGTGGCGCCCCAGCCGATCTTGTGGCTTTCGACGATGGCGACTTTCAGGCCTTTTTCGGCCAGTTCCACGGCCGTGGCAACGCCGGTGAAACCGCCGCCGATGATCACCACATCGACCTTGTGCCGGCCTTGCAGGGTCGGGTAGTCGGTGTCGCGGTTGAGGGTCGCGGTGTAGTAGGAATTGCTGCGTTCAGTCATTTCAGTATCCAAGGCAAAAAGAGGAAAAAAGGATCAGGCTTCGGTCAGGTACCAGCGCCAGTCCTGCTCACCCACTTCGGCCATGAACTGCCGGTATTCCGCGCGTTTTACCGCCAGATACACCCCGAGAAATTCCTGCCCCAGCGCGTCCCGTGCCCACACCGAATTTTCCAGTGCCGTGAGCGAGGTCAGCCAGTCGGTCGGCAGCAATTCTTTTGCCTGCGCATAGCCGTTGCCTTCCACCGGCTCACCCGGATCGATGTCTTCTTTTATCCCGCGATGAATGCCCGCCAGGATCGCCGCCGCTGCCAGATACGGGTTGGCATCGGCGCCGCAGATGCGGTGTTCGATGTGTCGGGTGTTGGCCGGGCCGCCCGGAACGCGCAGGCTGACGGTGCGGTTGTCGACGCCCCAGGTCGGTGCCAGAGGCGCGTAGCTGTTGGCCTGAAAACGCCGGTAGGAGTTGGCGTTCGGGCAGAACAGCAGCAGCGAATCGAGCAACGAGGCGAGCATCCCGCCAATCGCCGTGCGCAGCAGCGGGGTGCCTGCCGGATCTTCGGAGGCAAACAGATTGCGCCCCTCGGCATCGGCGAGACTGACGTGCATGTGCATGCCGGTGCCAGCCAGGTGATCGAACGGCTTGGCCATGAACGTCGCCTGCATCCCGTGCTTGTGCGCCACGGCTTTGACCAGTCGTTTGTAGCGCACGGCCTGGTCCATCGCCTCCAGTGCATCGCCGTGTTCGAGGGTAATTTCCACCTGGCCCGGCGCGTATTCCGAGATCGCCGTGCGCGCCGGAATGCCGTGCAGCTTGCAGGCGCTGTAGAGGTCGGCGAGGAACGGTTCGATCTGCTCCAGCTCACGCAACCCGTAGACCTGCGTGTGTCTCGGTCGACCACCGTCGGCATCCAGCGCCGGTTGCGGGCGACCGTTGTGATCGCGTTTGGCGTCGAGCAGATAGAACTCCAGCTCGCAGGCCATTACCGGGTGGTATCCCTCGGCTTTCAAACGGTCGATGACCTTGATCAACAGGTGACGCGGGTCGGCAATGCTCGCCGGCATGCCTTGTTCCGGGTGCATGCTGACCTGCACTGCAGCGGTCGGAATCTGCCGCCACGGCAAGCGCACCAGACTGCCTTCCAGCGGGTAGGCGCGGCAGTCGATATCGCCGACGTCCCACACCAGGCCGGAGTTTTCCACGTCTTCGCCGTGCACCGTCAGGCCGAGAATGGTGCTCGGCAACGGACGGCCGCTTTCGTACACGGCGAGCAGTTCTTCGCGGTGCAACAGCTTGCCGCGTGGCACACCGTTGGCGTCGAGGATGAACAGCTCGATCATGTCGATGTCGGGGTTTTGCTCGAGAAAGTGACGGGCGTCTTCAATGGCTGCGAATTTCATAATCAATCACTCACGATGGCGCCGCACAGGCGCGCAGATTCGGGCCGGACGCAGCTCGGCAAAAGGCGCGGGCGTCCTGGCAGGGATATCGAAAAAAGAGGGGGAGCTGTCGCGGTTTTTAGCGGCGCGATCAGACGGGCAGGCAGATATCCGGCGGGCGTGCGGAGTGACGCAGCTTGGAGCGGCTCAGGGCCATGGGGAGATTGACGATGCGATTCATGCGCGGCCCCTGTGAAGGAGGGCGCACAGTGCAGAGCCGTTCAACGATTCTGATTGTTGGAGTGACGTGCTCATGACGCGTGTTTCCGTTGGCGGAAAACGTCGGCGGCGGGAGTGTCCCGCCATGCCGGTGTGGCTGGATAGTAAGGGGGAATCCCCGGATAAGTAAACGCCTGATTCCGCGAGCGGTGGCGTGCACCCCGGTTCAGCGCAGCAGGTAAAACCCCAGCCCGACGAGGGCGCAAACGATCAACACCTCGATCACGCTGCGCTTGAAAAAGAACAGGGCGACGGCGGCAGCCAGGGCCAGCAGGATCGAGAAAACGTCCGGTTGCCCGGCGAATCCATTGGGCCAGAACACGTGCCAAGCAAAGAAACACGCCAGATTGAGGATCACCCCGACCACCGCTGCCGTGATCGCGGTCAGTGGCGCAGTGAATTTCAGTTCGTTGTGCGTCGACTCCACCAACGGGCCGCCAGCGAGGATGAACAGGAACGAGGGCAGAAAGGTGAACCAGGTCACCAGCGTCGCGGCCAGCGCGCCGGCGGCGAACGCATGTTCCGGGCCGAATGTCGGTTGCACATAGGCCCCGACGAACCCGACAAACGCCACCACCATGATCAGCGGCCCCGGCGTGGTTTCGCCCAAGGCCAGGCCGTCGATCATCTGCGTTGGCGTCAGCCAGCCGTAATGTCCGACCGCGCCCTGATACACGTAAGGCAGCACAGCGTAAGCGCCGCCGAAGGTGAGCAGCGCCGCTTTGGTGAAGAACCAGCCCATCTGCGTGAAGGTGCCGTCCCAACCGAACAACGCGGTCAGCAACGCCATCGGCAGGCACCACAGCAACGCACCGATCAGCGCCAGACGCAGCAGCCTCGGCAATCGGAACCGCGCATGCTCGGGCGGCGGTGTGTCGTCATCGATCAGCGCCGGGCCGAAGGATTTTTCGCCGCCGCGATGGCCGCCGTTGCTGAAGCGCTGCGGCGCCCAGCGTCCGCCGAAATAGCCGATCAATGCCGCGCCGAGCACGATCAGCGGGAACGGTACGTTGAAGGCAAAAATCGCCACGAACGCCGCCCCGGCGATCGCCCACAGCCAGCTGTTCTTCAAGGCTCGGGAGCCGATGCGATGGGCCGCGTGCAGCACAATCGCGGTCACCGCCGGTTTGATTCCGTAAAACACTCCGGCCACCGCTGGCACGTCGCCGAACGCGATGTAGACCCACGACAGAGCGATCAGAATCAGCAGCGAAGGCAATACAAACAGCACTCCGGCCAATATGCCGCCAGGGGTTCGGTGCAGCAGCCAGCCGATGTAAGTCGCCAGTTGTTGGGCCTCGGGGCCCGGCAGCAACATGCAGTAGTTGAGCGCATGCAGGAAGCGCCGCTCGGAAATCCAGCGCCGACGCTCCACCAGTTCCTGATGCATGATCGCGATCTGCCCGGCGGGCCCGCCGAAGCCGATGCAGCCGAGTTTGAGCCAGAACGGCCAGGCTTGGCGCAAGGTGATGGGTTGAGGACGGGACAAGTCCTTTGGTGTCTGGCTCAAGTGTGGCTCCACGTTCGATCGGCGGAAGCTGCTATCTAATCAGGCTTTTGTCGCATTCGACAGTACCCGGTCAGGCATGCGCCAGACTCCAGCGAACCGCCGCATCCTGATCACTCTCCCGCGCCTCGACCCAATGCGAACCCTCCTGGGTAGTCTCACGCTTCCAGAACGGCGCACGCGTTTTCAGCACATCCATGATGAACGCACAGGCTTCAAACGCCGCATGCCGATGCTTGCTGCTGACGCCAACAAACACGATCGGCTCGGTCACCGACAATGCGCCGACCCGATGCACAATCTCCACCGCCATCAGCGGCCAACGCTCGCGGGCCTGTTCGGCAATATGCTCCAGAGCCTTCTCGGTCATGCCCGGATAGTGCTCCAGAAACAGTTCGGTCACCGACTGCCCGACGTTCAGATCCCGCACATAACCAATGAAGTTCACCACCGCGCCCACCCGTGGATTGCGCGCATGCAGGTCGGCAATCAACTGACCGGCATCGAAGCCTTTACGCTGGACTCGAACACCCATGCCTCAACCCCCCGTGACCGGCGGGAAAAACGCGATCTCGTCGAAATCCTCGATCGCCTGATCCGGCTGACACAGCTCCTGATTCACCGCGCACATCAGGTTGCCGGCGCCGAGCACTTCACGCCACACATCGCCACGTTGCATCAGCATCTGCCGCACGTCTTCAACACAGGCGAGGGTGTCGCTGGCCGGAATCTTTTCACCGCCCAGATTGAGCCGGTCACGGTAGCTGGCGAAGTAGTTGATCAGAATCATTGCGGGTTCTCCCATTGAAAGTGGCCGGAGCGGCCGCCCTGTTTGCTGAGCAGGCGGATATCGCCGATCACCATCGCCCGGTCCACCGCTTTGCACATGTCATAGATGGTCAGCGCGGCGACGCTGGCGGCGGTCAGGGCTTCGAGTTCGACGCCGGTCTGGCCGGTGAGGCGGCAGGTACTGGTGATCTGCACGCGGTCCGGCTCGCAGGCCTTGAGCTCGACGTGGATCGAACTGAGCAGCAGCGCATGACACAGCGGAATCAACTCGTAGGTGCGCTTGGCGGCCTGAATCCCGGCGATCCGCGCCACGGCGAACACATCGCCCTTGGGGTGGCCGTTGGACTGGATCATTTGCAGGGTTTCCGGGCGCATCTGCACCCAGGCCTGGGCGGTGGCTTCACGGCGGGTCGCGGTTTTGTCGCTGACGTCGACCATGTTGGCGCGGCCCTGTTCGTCGAGGTGGGTGAGGGTGTTGCTCATGCGGTGGGCTCCTGGATCGGGCTGTAGATTCGCGGGGCATTGCGGTGCGGAACGTGGATCAGGTTCAGGCGGTGCTTGAGCGCCCAGCGCACGGTCAGCGCGGTGGGGGCGGACAGGCTGACGAGGGTGCCGAGGCGGGCGCGCACGGCTTTGTGGATCAGTTCGAGGCTGCAACGGCTGGTGACCACGACGAAACCCTGACGCGCATCGAGGCCTTCGAACTGCAGTGCGCCGATCAGCTTGTCGAGGGCGTTGTGGCGGCCGATGTCTTCGCGGCACAACAGCGCTTCGCCGTCGGCGCCGAAGTACAGCGCCGCGTGCAGGGCACCGCTGCTGCGGGCCAGTTGCTGGGCCTGCTCGATGCGCTGGCGGATGCCGTTGAAATGCGCGGCCGGTGGCAACGGTGTCGGGGTCAGGATCTCCAGTTGCGGCAGCGCCTGCTCAAGGGCTTCCACACCGCAGAGGCCGCAACCGCTGGTGCCCGCCATCTGCCGCCGGTGATCTTTCAGAGCCCAGAACGCACGGCTGGAAATCTGCACGTCGGCCTGGCAGGCCTGGTCGAAATGGGTCAGGCGGATGTCGTGGATATCGTCGAGGCGGTCGACGATGGCGTTGCTCAGGCTGAACCCGCGAATGAAGTCCTCGATGTTGCCCGGCGAGACCATCATCACCGCCTGATTCAGGCCGTTGTAGCTGATGGCCAGGGCGATTTCCGCCGCCAGCGCCGCGTGGGACACTGGCGCGTCGTCCAGGTATTCGCGATAAGCCACTTGCGCCGGTTGTGGCGCGGGGGCGTTGGCGTCGCCCGGTTCGATGAGTTGTTCAACTTGGCACAGCATCCTGAAAATCCCCGAAGCGCTGAAGTGGGTTCAGGCTACGGGGCAGGGAAAAGTGCGTCCAATCGCTTGTTCCGATGCAGTGATTGGATTGGTCGATGACCGCTTTCAGGCCGAGAATAGGTGTTGACTGATAAGGCCTCATCGCTGGCAAGCCAGCTCCCACAAGGTTTCGTGTCAAACACAGAATTTGTGACTAACTCAATCACTGTGGGAGCTGGCTTGCCAGCGATGGCGGCCTGACATTCAACACATTTATTCGGCAGGCGCCTCGATTCCGAACATCTTGCGCGCCTCGGCAAAACACTTCTCGGCAATCGCCGAGCGCGGTTCGGTCTTGCGCATCACCAGCCCCAGCGGCGCGAGTACGCTGGCATCCGGCAGGTTGATGAAGGCCAGGTGTTCGATCGGCTCTTTCAGCCCGCTGTCCAGCGGCATGATCGAGCAGCAGAAGCCCTGGTGAATCGCCTGCAGCAGTTGATAGGTCGAGTCGCTTTCCAGGATCGGCTGCGGATTCAACCCGCGACTGCGGAAACTCAGGTCGATGGATTTGCGGTAGTGCATGCCGGTGGTGATCATCCCCAGCGGCAGTTCGGCGGCGTCTTCCCAGCTCATTTCCGGGCCTTCGAAATGGAAGTGGCGGGTGTCGTAGAGCAGGCCGACGCGGGTCTCGCCAATCTCGAAAAACTCGAAATAGTTCGGGTTGACGTGGTCCAGATAACACACGCCCAGGTCCAGCTGATTGTTGCCCAGGCCCTCGATGATCTCGTCCGAACTCAGCGACGACAGGCTGTACTTCAGCTCCGGATAAGTCCCGGACAAACCCTGAATGTAATTCACCGGATTGAAGTTGCTCAGCGGCACCAGCCCCAGGCGCAGGCTACCCACCAGTTGCCCCCGGCAGGCCGCCGCTTCGGCAAACAGCCCGTCGTGGGCGGCCAGCAACGTGCGGGCCCAGGCCAGTACGCGCTCGCCGGCCTGGGTGAACCCTTCGAAGCGCTGGCCGCGATTGACCAGCACCAGATCCAGCTCGTCTTCCAGATTGCGCAGGCGCATCGACAGGGTCGGCTGGGTGATGTGGCAACGCGCGGCGGCCTGGCCGAAGTGGCGGGTTTCGTCCAGCGCGATCAGGAACTTGAGTTGTTTGATGTCCACGACGGCACCTGCTCGATAAGGAATTTTGATTGAGTATTGACGCAGATGCGTACGGTGCACGGAAAGCGCAGGGATCGACGATCCCACTGATGGTTTTTTTCGTCCAATCGGCAGTGTCTAAGAGCCTATCGAGGATTTCGATGACGCCCGGTTTCATTGGGCCGGACAGTGGTCGAGGGGCTGAAAAAAATCACCGATAGAGCAGGTCGATAGTGTGGTTGGCCAGAGTGATTAGACAGTCCTCGCAGGCGGCACTTAGGCTCGTCACCCATTGAATTGACGACGGCCGGAGAGTGCCATGAGTGTGAAATCGGATGCCTTGTTCGTTCCCCTGAATATTGCCGTGCTGACGGTCAGCGATACCCGCGATTACGCCAGCGATACCTCCGGCCAGTTGCTGGTCAGCCGCCTGCTGGAGGCCGGCCACACCTTGAGCGAACGCAACCTGCTCAAGGACGACCTGTACAAGATCCGCGCCCAGGTCGCGCAGTGGATCGCCGACGACGGCATTCAAGTGGTGCTGATCACCGGTGGCACCGGTTTCACCGGGCGTGACAGCACCCCGGAAGCCGTGGCCTGCCTGCTGGACAAGCAGATCGACGGTTTCGGTGAACTGTTCCGCGCCATCTCGATTCTCGACATCGGCACCTCGACCGTACAAAGCCGTGCGCTGGCCGGCCTGTCCAACGGCACGCTGGTGTGCTGCCTGCCGGGTTCCACCGGCGCTTGCCGCACCGCGTGGGAAGGCATCCTCGCCGAACAACTGGATAACCGTCATCGCCCGTGCAACTTCGTTCCGCACCTCAAACCGGTGCAAGCCTGCGGGCCGCGCGGATGAGCAAGCCGGGTTTGATGCCGGTCGAGGACGCCCTTGACCAACTGTTGGCGATGGCTGATGAACAACGTCTGCCGGACAGCGAATCGGTGCCGCTCAATGAAGCGCGCGGACGCGTGCTGGCGAGCGATCTGGTCGCCACCCTCGATCTGCCGCCGTGGCCGAACAGCGCCATGGACGGTTACGCCTTCAACCTTGCCGACCTGCATCGCCAGCCGTTGAGCGTGTCGCAACGGGTCTATGCCGGGATGGCGCCGGACGCCTTGCTATCCGGCACCTGCGCAAGGATTTTCACCGGTGCGCCGTTGCCCATGGGCGCCAATTGCGTGGAGATGCAGGAAAACGTTGAGGTGCTTGAAGACGGCCGCGTCCGTTTCCTGCAACCGCTGAAGGTCGGGCAGAACATCCGCGCCCAGGGCCAGGAAAACCGCGTCGGCGACACCTTGCTGCGCGCCGGCAAACGCCTCGGCCCGTTCGAACTGGCCGTCGCCGCAGGGCAGGGCATGACCCATTTGCCGGTGGTGCGTCGTCCGCGCGTGGCGTTGCTCTCGACCGGGGATGAACTGGTGGAACCAGGGCAACCGCTGCGCCCCGGCAGCATTTACAACAGCAACCGCACTTTGCTCGACCACTGGTTGCGCGAACTGGGTTGCGAAGTGATCGACGCCGGGATTCTGCCCGATCGCCCGGCGCAGACCCGGCTCAAACTCGAGCAACTGCAAGTGGCAGCCGATCTGATTCTGACTACGGGCGGCGTGTCTGCCGGTGATGCCGACTGCCTCGGTCAGGTGCTGCGTGACAACGGTAAACCGCTGCTGTGGAAACTCGCGATCAAACCCGGAAAACCGCTGACGGTCGGCCATTTCGGCTCGGTGCCGGTGATCGGCCTGCCGGGCAATCCGACCTCGGCGCTGGTGACCTTCGGCTTGCTGGCGCGCCCGTACCTACTGCGCATTCAAGGCGTGGAAGAGGTGATGCCGCTGAGCTTCACGGTCAACGTCGGCTTCGACTGGCCGAAACCCGGCAGTCGTCGCGAGTACCTGCGGGTACGTCTGGAGGGCGGGCAGGCGGCGCTGTATCCGAACCAGAGTTCCGGGGTTCTGCTCGGCGCGACCTGGGCCGATGGACTGGTGGAAATCCCCGAGAACAGCACCTTGCAGATTGGCGACCCGCTGCGTTTCATTCCGTTCAGCGAGCTGTTCTGAGCGCGATTAAAAGGTGCAAACCGCTTGCCGGGAAACTGTCGAAGACTGTGAAGACGGCTATCGGGTCAATCCCAGCCGTTCATGCCATTGGGCGATGGATTCTTCGGGATAGACCTCGAATTGTTGATCCTTCTTGCTCGCCTGCACTTCGACCCACGGTGCCTTCGAACCGAGCATCAAATGAGTGTGTTCCGGCGGCACCGGCAGCGGCGTGTCGATGGCCGAGGCGAACGGGTGGATCAGCTCCGGCCATTCCGGGCTGAACAGCCACAGTCCGCTGCCGCACAACGAGCAGAAGTGTCGCTCGGCGCTGCTGCGGTGGGCGCGGGCATCGCCTTCGTCTTTCATTTTCGCGTGGTAGATCGTGATGTGTTTGCGCCCGCGCACCTTGAGGCTGGCGGCGTCGCCGCCGAGGTTGATCGCATAGCCGCCACCGCCCTGGGTCTTGCGGCAGATCGAGCAGTAGCAGCGCTGATAAGGGTAGGGGTGGGCGCTGTCGAGGGTGAATGAAACCGCGCCGCAGTGGCAGGAGCCTTCGAGGTGCATGAGTGGCCTCCGGTGTTTTCGTCGGTGCGGTTCAGCCTAGAAGAAATCTCTTGCCTGTGCCGCCGCTATGGACGCCTGCGAAAAGCCCGGTCAGCATGTCCGCAAAAAAGGGATCCACACCCATGCGCCGACTACCTTCCCTGGCCGCCCTGCGAACTTTCGAGTGTGCCGCCCGCCACGCGCATTTCGGCCGCGCCGCCGCTGAGCTGTGCGTCACCGACAGCGCCGTCAGCCATCAGATCCGCCAGCTCGAAGAGCAACTGGGCGTGTCGCTGTTCATCCGCGAGGGCCGACAGATTCGCCCGACCATCGCCGCCGGGCGCTTGATGCAGAGCCTGCAACAGGCCTTCGAACTGATCCGCGATGCCTGCGACGAGTTGCGCGATCCGTCCTCGCTCGCCGTGTTGCGGCTGGCGGTCACGGCAGAGCTGGCGCAGAAGTGGCTGATGAACCGTCTCACCGATTTCTACGCGCGTTATCCGCACATCACCTTGCATCTTTACGAGCAGCCAATCGACGCCACCGCACCCGGCGAAGACATTGATCTGGCGATCACCTACGGCACCGGCCCGGTGGACAGCAGCGCGTACTTCGTTCGCCCATTGCCGGCGCTGCAGTTTTTCCCGGTGTGCAGCCCCGGGCTGTTCAACCAGGGCAACCTGAAAACCCCCAAGGATCTGGCCCGGCACTGCCTGCTGCACGACGATCAGGACGGCAAGACCTGGACCGCGTGGCTCACCAGCCATGCCGGCGACCTGCGCCCGGAACGCCAGTTGTATTTCGCCCACGCCGGTCTGGCGCTGGAAGCGGCGGCACAAGGGCAGGGCGTTGCGATGGGCGACAACCTCACCGCGCAGGAAGATTTGCAGAACGGGCGTCTGGTGCGCCCGTTCACCTCCAGCATGACCGCGCTGGGGCAATACGCGCTGGTCTGCGAGCGGGTGCGGCTGGAGCGTCCGGCGGTGGCGCAGATGCTGGAATGGTTCAACGATCAACTGGCGGATTGATGAGTTGAATTCAACTGTTCCGAAATAATCATCGTTGGCGGCCCGACTGCCCGCGACCGTAGCCTGAGGTCATTCCCATCCCGACGACGAGGTTTGACCATGGCACGTTTGCTCGACACCACCCCGAAACAGGACGGCTTCCGTCTGCCCGGCGAATTCGAAGCCAAGTCCGGCTGCTGGCTCGGCTGGCCGGAGCGCACCGACGTCTGGCGCAACGGCGCCAAGCCTGCACAGAAAGTCTGGGTGCAGATTGTCACCGCGATCTCCCAGAGCGAGCCGGTGACGGTCTGCGCATCGGCCTCCCAGTTCGCCACGGCCCGCCGCCAGTTGCCGCCACAAGTGCGGGTGGTGGAAATGACCTGCAACGACACCTGGTTCCGCGACAGCGGCCCGTGCTTCGTGGTCAACGACCAGAGCGGTGAAGTGCGTGGTGTCGACTTTGAATTCAACGCCTACGGCGGCCTCGACGGCGGGCTCTACTACCCGTGGGACAAGGACGATCAGATCGCCAGCAAGATCCTCGAAATCGAACGCTTCGACCGCTATCGCGCGCCATTGATTGCCGAGCTTGGCGGTATCCAGAGTGACGGTCAGGGCAGCATCCTCACCACCGAGCAATGCCTGCTCAACCGCAATCGCAACCAGCACCTGGGCAAGGACGAAGTCACCCGCCGGCTGACCGATTACCTCGGCGCCGAGCAAGTGATCTGGCTGCCACGCGGTTGCAAGTTCGACGAAACCGACGGCCATGTCGACGACCTCGCGTGCTTCGTGCGCCCCGGCGAAGTGGTGCTGCAATGGACCGACAACCGCGACGATCCGCAATGGGAAATCTATCAGGAGGCCTACGACATCCTGCGCAGCACCCGCGACAGCCGTGGCCGCGAGCTGATCGTGCACAAACTGCCGCAACCGGACGTGCTGGAGTGGACCGCTGAAGAAGCCGAAGGCCTCGATCAGCAGGACAGCACCCACACCCGTCAGGCCGGCACGAAAATCTGTGCGTCGTACATCAACTACTACGCCGGCAACAGCTCGATCGTGGTGCCGCTGTTCGGTGATCGCAACGATCAGGTGGCGCTGGCGACCCTCGCCGAACTGTTCCCGCAGCACAAGATCGTCGGCATCGAGAACTCCCGGGAAATCCTGCTCGGTGGCGGCAACGTCGCGTGCATCACTATGCCGCAATACGCCGGCCAGAAAAAAGGAGCCTGACCATGGGCCTGCACAAACTGAGTAAAGCGTTATTGCTGGTGCTTGCACCCCTGTGTGTGCAGGCTGCCGAAACGGCGAAACCGGTTGTCAACCTGTACATCTGGGGCGAGTACCTGGCCCCGGATACCCTGAAGAATTTCGAGGCGAAAACCGGGATTCGGGTGGTCGCCGATCACTTCGATTCGCTGGAAACCGTCGAGACCAAACTGCTCACCGGGCGCAGCGGTTACGACCTGGTGCTGACCGCCGGTCAGCACCTGTCGCGGGCCATCGAGAGCGGCGCGATCCAGACGTTGAACAAGCAGCAGCTCCCGCACTTTGCCGGGGTCGGTGACGAGTTCCGTCAGCACATGGCGGTGTTCGATCCGGGCAACCGCTACGCCGGAATCTACGCCTGGGGCACCACCGGCGTCGGCTATCAGGATGAAGCTGTGAAGCAGCGTCTGCCGGACGCGCCGAGGGATAGCTGGGCGATGCTGTTCGATCCGGCAGTGGTGTCGAAATTCGCCGATTGCGGGGTGAGCCTGCTCAACGATCCGAACGAAGTGTTCGCGGCAGTCATGAAGTACATGGGCCTGGACATCAACCGTCAGAGCCTCGACGACTTGAAACTCGCCGAACAGCAGCTGGCGAAGATCCGCCCGTACATCCGCTATTTCGACAACGACCTGAACATCAGCGACCTGGCCAACGGCAACACCTGCGTGGCGATGTCGTGGAACGGCAACGTTGCCATCGCGGCAGGTCAGGCTGAAGCGGCGAAAAAACCGTTCAAGTTGAATTACCGGATTCCGAAGGAGGGCACGCTGATCTGGTTTGATGCCATGGTCATTCCCAAGGATGCACCGCACCCCGAGGCCGGATTGGCATTGATGGATTATTTGATGACACCCGAGGTGATTGCGCCGATTACCGATACGATTCATTACGCCAATGCGATCACGGCGGCGGATGGCTTGATCGATCCTGCGATTCGTAATGATCCGGGGACTTATCCGCCGGAGGCGGTGAGGGCTTCGTTGTATAGCAAGAATGACAATGGCAAGGCGTTCAACCGGGCTTTGATTCGCGCGTTCAGTCGGTTGAAATCCGGTCTGTAGCCCAAGCCCCTCACCCCAGCCCTCTCCCAAAGGGAGAGGGAGCCGACCGAGGTGTCTTACGCTATACATCGACCTGAAACACCGAGGCGACTATGGATTCACCAACGTGTTGGCAACTATGGGTTCGCTCACGTCTTGGCGCCTATGGATTCACAGTTGATGTTTCAGGTCGGCGGAGCTCTCCAATATCCCCCGATCGGTTCCCTCTCCCTCCGGGAGAGGGTTAGGGTGAGGGGCTTTTCGGCACCCGCCACAAATACCACGCCGCCACCGTCCGAAACGGACTCCACGCCAACCCGATCTCAATCATCTGCTTGCGTGCAGGCTGCACCTCCAGCCCCTTCAACCGCCGATACCCCTCGCGCACCCCAAAATCGTCGGCCGGCAGAATATCCGGCCGCTCCAGGCTATAGATCAGCAACATCTCCACCGTCCAGCGCCCAACCCCGCGCAGGCTGACCAACCGCTCGATCAGCGCCTCATCCTCCATCGCCAGCGCGGTCGAGTAATCCGGCACCACGCCGTCCAGAGTCGCCTGGGCAATCCCCTGAATCGTCGCAATCTTGCCCGCCGAAAACCCGCAACTGCGCAATCGGTCGAAGTCCGTCGCCAGAACCTGCTCCGGACGCGGAAACGTCTGCCCGGGAAACAACCCCACCAGCCGCCCGACAATCGCATCGCCAGCCTTGGCATGCAGTTGCTGATAGGCAATCGCCCGCACCAGCGACTCATAGGGATCGCGCGCCGGATGCGGCTGATGCAGGCAGGGGCCAACCGCAGCAATGTGGCGCTGCCAGTCGGCGTCGAGGCTGGCCAGAAACTCGCTGGCCGGTTGATAGGGATCGGGTATCGGCAACTTCGGTGATCCGTTGATTTGAAAGCCGGGAGGGGCGTGGGTGTCGATTTGTCAGAAAGCCAGTTGTTGCGTCAGCTGCACGGCGGCGTTTTCCAGCCGGAGCAAAAACGCCTTGCGCGGTTGCCCACCACCATAGCCCGTCAATGAGCCGTCCGCACCGATCACCCGATGGCACGGCACCACGATCGACAGCCGATTGTGCCCGTTGGCCAGCCCCACTGCTCGGCTGGCGCCGGGTTTGCCCAAGCGTGCGGCGATGGCGCCGTAAGTGCTGGTGTGGCCGTAGGGGATTTGCCGCAGTTCGCTCCAGACCTGCCGGGCAAACTCGCTGCCGGGCAGGTGCAGTGGCACACTGAATTCGCTCAGCTTGCCGGCGAAGTACAGCGCCAGCTCGTTGTCGATCTGCTGCAAATGCGCGTTCTGCCCCGGTGCGACCACGTAGCCGTATCGGTTTTGCAGCTCCTCGACTTCCCGGGTCAGCGCCGGACGGTCGAGAAACTCCAGTAGTACCAGCCCTCGACGCTCGGCCATTGCGATCATCGGCCCCAGCGGGGTGGTCAGGCGGGTGAACAGCAGCGGCTCGCTGGTTGCCGCGCGTCCCGGCGTGATGTGGAACGACTTCTGAAACGCATCGCGAAAACCACTGAGGGATTCATAACCGGAGTCGAACGCCGCGTGGTCGATGGACGTGCCTTGCTTGATCCCGCCCAATGCCACACCGAGCCGGCGCGTGCGCAGCCACGCATGGAAGGTCATGCCGAAATGCTGTTTGAACCAGCGCCGCAACTTCAACGGTTCGATGCCCTCGGCGAGCAATTGCGCATCGCTCCAGCGCACCTCGGGATCGGCGTCGACGGCTTTCAATAGTCGCTGCACCCAGTCCGGAGCGATGGCCGCAGCGTCCAGCGGTTTGCAGCGCAGACAGGCGCGATAACCGGCGGACAGGCAGTCGTCAGCGTGGGCGAAGAACTCGACGTTTTCCGGTTTCGGCTTGCGCGCCGTGCAGGTCGGGCGGCAAAAGATCCCGGTGGTTTTCACGGCCGTGAAGAACACGCCTTCATAGGCGGTGTCGCTTGCGAGCATGGCGCGAACCATTTCGGCGTGAGGGGGCAGGACAGCGGTCTGTATGTTCATGGGCCGAGGATAAAACCAGTTATTCGATGGCTCCACCGAAAAATCGACAGTGAATTTTCGGGCCGCTGCACTACAGTGATCGGGTCGCTACAACTCGGGAAATGAAGGTATGCCACCGTTCACGATTCAACACATCGATCACATCGTGCTGCGCGTCGCCGATCTGCAACGCAGCATTGATTTCTACGACCGGGTCTTCGGCGCCGAAGTGGTCAAGCGCAACGAAAAGTTCGGTCTGGTGCACCTGCGCGCCGGCACGTCGATGATCGATCTGGTCGACCTCGACGGCGAAATCGGCCGCAAGGGCGGCGCCGCTGCCGGCAGCGAACGGCGCAATGTCGATCACTTCTGCCTGCGCATCGAGCCGTTCGATGAAGCGGCGCTGGTCAGCCATTTGCAAGCCTGCGGCCTGACCGTCGAAAAAGCCGCTACCCGTTTCGGCGCCGAGGGCTACGGCCTGTCGCTGTACTGCTTCGATCCGGACGGCAATCAGGTCGAACTCAAAGGCCCGTCCGAAGCTTAGGCCCGCTTGGCCATCAACAACACCGAAGCCGCTGCCGACAGCAGCCCCGCGCAGCAACGGTTGAAAATCCGTTTGCCGCGCGGCTCGGCGAACCAGCGGCGCATGTGCAGCCCCATATACGCGTAGGCGCTGATGGCGATCCATTCCAGCAGCAGGAACAGCACGCCCAGCAGCATGAACTGCGGAGTAATGGCGCGGTTCGGGTCGACGAATTGCGGCAGGAATGCGGTGAAGATCAGGATTGCTTTTGGATTTCCCGCTGCCACCAGGAATTCCTGACGCGCCAGGGCCAGAATCCCGCTCGTCGGCGCAGTCACCGCGTCTTCGGCGGCAGGATTGGCCCGCCACAGCTGCCACGCCAGATACAACAGATACCCCGCGCCAACAATCTTGATCCCATAGAACAACAGCTCGGACGTTTGCAGCACCACCGCCAGCCCCGCCGCCGCGAGGGCGATCATCCCGGCAAACGCCAGCAATCGTCCGACACCCGCCACGCAGGCGCGCCGATAGCCGTAACGGGTGGCGTTGCTGACCGACAGCAGATTGTTCGGCCCCGGTGCCATGTTCAGGGCGAAACAGGCGGGCAGAAACAGGGAGAGGGTGGCGAGATCCATGGTGCGGGCTCCGGTGACGGGAGCGGTATTTTTATCACGCGGGTGTGCGGGCCTGAACCGTACAGTCAGGCGCCAGAGTCGCGGTACAGCGACTATCGGCAGTGAATTCCTTCGAACTTTCTGCCGTCCGGTCAGCTCTTAACCCTTCACAGGTTGATGAATTCATCAGAGAATCCCATCTGCCGGGTCAGAAACTACCATTGCCGTGTAAGCTTTCGCGCCATGCTTCTCCATTCCCCCATGGCCCCAGGCGGCCCACTGTACGAGCGACTACATGCAAGCAAAGGCCCGCGAGGTTCATGTACCACCGGTGTTGCAGGATCTGCGCGCCGGCACGGCCGAACTGCACATTGCACTGGAAAAACGCCTTCCTTTCTTCTCCGACACCCTTGATCTGCACGCTTTCGAGCGACTGATGCGCGCCTATTACGGCTTCTATCAGCCATTGGAAGCCGTGCTGCAGGACAGCGACGCGATTCCCGCTGATTTTGATCTGGCTTCCCGCCTCAAGGCACCGACCCTGCAACGCGATCTGCAAGCGCTGGGCGCAAATGGTGGCGATTTTCCGATCTGCCGCCGGTTGCCCGTCATCGACTCCGCCGCCGCGTGCCTGGGTGTGCTGTACGTACTGGAAGGTGCAACCCTCGGCGGGCAAATCCTGCGCCGGGAGATCGCCACACGGCTGAGCCTGGGCGCGGAAAACGGCGCGGCGTTTCTGGACGTTTACGGTGCCGCCACCGGCCGGCGCTGGCTCGATTTCATCGAATACCTGGGCAGTCGCCCGATGGACACCGACGAGCGTAAAGCCGTCGTGGCGGCGGCCCACACTACATTCAGTTGTTTCGAGCAGTGGCTCGAAAGTCAGGAGGTTCTGGTATGAACCCGCAAGACAAAGAAGCCTTTGAAGAGTTGCTGGCCAACTGCGCCGACGAGCCGATCCGCTTTCCCGGCGCGATCCAGCCGCACGGTTTGCTGCTGACCCTGAGCGAGCCGGACCTTTCGATCATTCAGATCAGCGCCAACGTCGAGACCTTGCTCGCCCGACCGGCACAAGAACTGATCGGCCAGCCATTGCAAAGCCTGATCGGCGATACCCATGCCGCGCAGGTTCGCGAGGCCTTGCAGCAACCGGCCTTGTCCGATGCGCCGCCGCTGCACTTTCGCCTCAACGGCACCGCGTTCGAGGGCTTGGTGCACCGGCATCAGGATGTGCTGATTCTGGAGCTGGAAATCCACGTCGAAAATTTCCAGCCGCGCAATGTCGCCGGCACCGAAACTCACCTCGGGCGGATGCTCGCGCGCCTGCAAAAGGCCCAGAGCCTGCAGGCGCTTTACGACATCAGCGTCAAGGAAATCCAGGCCATGACCGGTTACGACCGGGTATTGATCTACCGTTTTGAGGAAGAGGGCCACGGTCAGGTCATCGCCGAAGCGTCCGATCCGTCGATGGAAGTCTTCAACGGTCTGTTTTTCCCGGCCTCGGACATCCCCGAGCAGGCCCGCGAGCTGTACCGCACCAACTGGCTGCGGATCATTCCGAATGCCGACTACCAACCGGTGCCGCTGGTGCCCAAGTTGCGCCCGGACACCCAGACCCCGCTGGACCTGAGTTTCGCGACGCTGCGCAGCGTGTCGCCGATCCACTGCCAGTACATGAAGAACATGGGCGTGCTGTCCTCGATGAGCATTTCCCTGCTCAAGGGCGACAAGCTCTGGGGCCTGATCAGTTGCGGCAATCGTCAGCCGCTGCACGTGCCGCACGAGTTGCGCACCGCATGCCAGACCATCGGCCAGGTGCTGTCGTTGCAGATCAGCGCGATGGAAGCGCTGGAAGTCAGCCGTCAACGGGAGGAAAAGGTCGAGGCGCTGGCGCTGCTCAATCAGGCGATGATCGACTCGCCACAGAACGTCTTCGATGGCCTGGCCAACCAGCCACAAGTCCTGATGGCGCTGGCCAATGCCGGCGGCATCGCGATCATCGAAGACAAGCAATTGCACCGTTACGGCAACTGTCCGGAGCCGGAAGAAATTCGAGCCCTGCACAAATGGCTGCAGGAGCGTGGCGAGCCGGTGTTTGCCAGTCATCACCTGGCCAGCGTCTACCCGCCAGCCGCGCACTATCAGCAGGTCGCCAGCGGCGTGCTCGCCATGAGCCTGCCCAAACCGGTGGACAACGGCGTGCTGTGGTTCCGCCCCGAAGTCAAAGAGAACATCAACTGGAGCGGCGACCCGCGCAAGCCGCTGGATCTGGAAAACTCCGACGCCGGCCTGCGTCTGCGGCCGCGTACTTCGTTCGAAATCTGGAAGGTCGAGATGGACGGGATTTCCACCAAGTGGAGCCACGGTGATCTGTTCGCCGCCAACGATCTGCGTCGCTCGGCCCTGGAAAACGATCTGGCCCGCCAGGTACGCCGCGAGCAGGAAGCGGTGCGTGCTCGCGATGAGTTGGTTGCTGTGGTTTCCCACGACCTGCGCAACCCGATGACCGTGATCTCGATGCTGTGCGGCATGATGCAGAAGGCTTTCAGCTCCGACGGGCCGCACACTTCGCGGCGCATCTCGACTGCGATCGACACCATGCAACAAGCCGCCGGGCGCATGAACACGCTGCTGGAAGACTTGCTCGACACTTCGAAAATCGACGCCGGCCGCTACACCATCGCGCCGCAGAAACTCGATGTCGCGCAGATGTTCGAAGAGGCGCAATCGCTGCTGGCGCCGCTGGCGCTGGACAAGGACATCAGCATCTCGTTCGAGGCCGATCCCGACCTGAGCATCCATGCCGACCCCGAGCGGTTGTTTCAGGTGCTGTCGAATCTGGTCGGCAACGCGATCAAGTTCACTCCGCGCCTGGGCACGGTCGATGTGTATGCCAAATCGGTCGGTGACGACATCGTCTTCACGGTGCGCGACAGCGGCGAAGGCATTCCCAAGGATCACTTGCCGCACGTGTTCGACCGTTACTGGACGGTGAAGGAAGGCAATCCGACCGGCACCGGGCTGGGTCTGTACATCACGCAGGGCATCGTCGAGGCCCATGGCGGGCAGATCGTTGCCGAGAGTGAGCCGGGGCAGGGCAGCGAATTCCGCTTCACCGTGCCGCGTCTGGACTGAAACGCGGATCAGCGCTCGGGTGGCTGCAATATGGCCACCCACTCGGCGGCGAATCGATGGCAATCGCCGGGCCAGCGCGCCGTCAGCAGTTGGCCGTCGCGCACCACAAATCCCGATTGCAGTTTCTGCACACAATCGCGCTTGGCGATCAGCGGCCCGCGTTTGAAGTCGGTTTTGCTGGCCAGCGCGGTTTTCACTTCCGCTTCGACGGTCTGCTTGTAGGTGCGGTAGTAGCGCCCCAGCCACGCAGCTGTCATCAGCCACGCCGGCAATTCCATGGTGGCCGCGAGCAACGCCGTGACCTTGCGCCCGAACAGCACCGAACGCCCGGTATCGGGGTCGAGCGTCCTCGCCAGCAACAGCACGCCATGACACACCGCCGCCACGGGTTTCTCTGCTTTGAAAAATTGCAGGGCGATCTGCTGAGCCTGCGTGGATTCCAACAACGTGCGCATGCCTTTGGCATGCCCGCCGGGGATCAGTAGACCATCGAATCGATTCGTGTCGACATCGGCATACGCCAGCGGCTGCCTGAACGCTTCGGACTCGATCATCTGCGTGTAACTGTCCAGATCGGCCTTGCGTGTCATCAGCATCGAATTCAACAGGCCGAAACCGATGTCCACCAACCGTGGGTCGGCGTGGGCGGGCAAACCTTGGGGGGTCGCAAAACGTACCTCGATCCCCGCGTCGCGCATGGCCTGCCAGGGCACGCTGCTTTCGGTGGGGTCGTAATCGGCGCAGGGCAGCAGAATCAAGATCATCGAGGGCAGACTTCCTGGTCAAAAGTGATCGCATAGCCAGAGCGTAGTGGGTCTGCGCGTGCGGGGGTAATTTCCTTCAATACCGACCGTTGTGTGCTGGCTACTGTGGGCTCCTTGTTCCTCGATTTGAAGCAGGTGTGCGATGAGTCTGATTGTGTCGATGGCGGCGTTTGCCCTGGCCGCGTCCATTACCCCGGGGCCGGTGAATATCGTGGCATTGAGCTCGGGGGCGCAGTTCGGCTTTCGTGCCAGCCAGCGGCATGTAGCCGGGGCGACGCTGGGGTTTGTGCTGTTGCTGGTGTTGATGGGACTGGGGCTGCATGAAGTACTGAAACTGTGGCCGTCGCTGACCCGCGTGGTGCAACTGGCCGGGGTGGCATTTCTGTTGTTCATGGCCTGGAAACTGGCCATGGATGACGGCCAGTTGAATGCGGGAGAATCGGGCAGGGCGCCGTCGATGCTCTACGGCGCAGTGATGCAGTGGCTCAATCCCAAGGCCTGGCTGGCCTGCGTGGCGGGGATGGGCGCGTTTGTCGCCGATGGCGAGGCGCGGCTGGTGTGGCAGTTTGCAGCGGTGTATCTGGTGATCTGTTATCTGTCGGTCGGCTGTTGGGCGTATGCCGGGACGTTCTTGCGCGGTTATCTTGGCAACCCGGCGGGGATGCGCTTGTTCAACCGGGTGATGGCGTTGCTGTTGGCGGTGAGTGCGGGGTATCTGTTGCTGCCGTGAGTGTGACGGGGCTTGGGTTTAAAGGTGTTTAAGGATGCGTCCGACAAACCACGCGAACTTGCGCCATTGCCTACGCATCCGCCAGAATCCGCCGGCTTGTGCGCCTTGGGAGCGGGTTCTATTGTTTGCCGGTCGCTGACGAATCAGCGATCGGGTCTCGCAGCCCGCGATCTCTAGACGCACAACACCCTCCAGTTTTATGGCGGCTGTACGTGGGAGACCCTCGGGTCTGCCGGTTCTAGAGTCCCGGTCTGCGACCCGCGTATAGCTGCCACCTCTTCGTATCGCAGCGAATCGTGGCGGCTCCATGACTCTGGAGATTCAATCATGATCAAACCAACACCAAACCCACCCGAAACCGACCCGACCTCGCCCTACGAAACCCTCGACTCCAAGAAATTCCACGAAGCCGCCGACCGCGCTCTCGACCACTACCTCAATCCGTTCCACCCCAGAAAACCGCTGCTCAAACCCAACACCCGCTACCTCATCGCCCCCGGCATCGACAGCGAAGAACTGCTGGCCGACGCCTGCGAAACCCTGACCTCGGCCAAAACCATGGCCGCCGACTTCGCCGGACTGGTGGACGGCTCGCATCGGCATGTGCTGCTGGGGATTGCGCAATTGATCATGCTGGGTGAACTGGCGGTGAATCGGGCGCTTGATAATCTTGAGGTGGCGGCTGAGCCGCGCGTCTGAGTGCTGAAACCAAAACGGCCCCTTTACGGGGCCGTTTTTGCGTCTGCAGGAAACCGTTTACCG
>NZ_NEHH01000014.1:0-105315 GCF_002112305.1 Pseudomonas sp. R45(2017)
TGGAACCACCTGATCCCATCCCGAACTCAGAAGTGAAACGATGCATCGCCGATGGTAGTGTGGGGTTTCCCCATGTGAGAGTAGGTCATCGTCAAGATTGAATTCCGAAACCCCAATTGCGAAAGCAGTTGGGGTTTTGTTTTGCCCGCAGGAAAGTGGTCCGACCGCCGTTACTGCAACCATTGGGGAAATCCCTCTGAAATGACCGCTCCGTTTTTGGTATGGTGCAGCTCGTTTTTTAACGGACTGATGTCACGCCCAAGGATCGGCGCTCATTTTTTGTCAAAGAGTGGCTGCAGAAATGCCCGAACCCATCCCTATCAAGGATCACGAAAAAGAGACGCGATTGGTCAACAAACGCCTGATCGCCTGTGCCTTGTTCGTCTTCGCTGTCAGTTGCGCCCTGGTTGTGCGCCTGTACATCCTGCAAGTCGTCGAGTTCGACTACCACTCGACTATCTCCGAAAACAACCGCGTCCATGTCCTGCCGATCCCGCCGACACGCGGCTTGATTTACGATCGCAACGGCGTATTGCTGGCCGACAACCGTCCCAGCTACAACCTGACCATCACCCGCGAACGCGCGACCGACGTCAACCAGGAGCTGGATGAAGTCATTAGCCTCCTGCACCTGCCCGCTGAAGACCGCACAGTCTTCGACAAGGCCATGAAGCAGTCGCGTCACCCGTTTACACCCGTAACGCTGTTCTATGAACTGACCGAAGAACAGATCGCCGTGCTGGCAGTCAACGAGTTCCGCTTGCCCGGCCTGGATGTCGAGCCGCAATTCGTTCGTAACTACCCGCTGGGCGCACACTTCGCACACTCGATCGGCTACGTCGGCCGCATCAACGAGAAAGAATCCAAGACTCTCGATTCCGTCGAATACCGCGGCACCCAATCCATCGGCAAGACCGGTATCGAACGCTTCTACGAGCCACAGCTGCACGGCCACGTCGGATACGAGGAAGTAGAAACCAATGCTCAGGGCCGCGTCCTGCGCGTGCTAAAACACACCGATCCGGTACCCGGCAAAAACATCGTCCTGAGCCTCGACGTCAAACTCCAGGAAGCCGCCGAAGCCGCACTCGGCGACCGTCGCGGCTCGGTCGTTGCACTAGACCCATCGACCGGTGAAGTGCTGGCCATGGTCAGCAACCCCAGCTTCGACCCCAACTTGTTCGTGACCGGTATCAGTTCCAAGGAATATTCCGCGCTGCGCGACTCAATCGACCGCCCGTTGTTTAACCGCGTACTGCGTGGCCTGTATGCACCCGGTTCGACGATCAAGCCGGAAGTGGCCATCGCTGGTCTCGATGCCGGCGTGGTCACGCCTCAGACCCGAGTCTTCGATCCTGGCTACTACCAACTCCCGGACTTCGACCACAAATACCGCAACTGGAACCACAGCGGCGACGGCTGGGTGGACATGGACGCGGCGATCATGCGCTCCAACGACACCTACTTCTACGACTTGGCGCACAAGCTCGGCATCGATCGCCTGCATGACTACATGGCGATGTTCGGTCTCGGCGAGAAAGTCTCGCTGGACATGTTCGAGGAGTCACCCGGCCTGATGCCGTCCCAGGCATGGAAGCGCGCCACGCGCCGACAAGCCTGGTTCCCCGGCGAAACCGTGATCCTCGGCATCGGTCAGGGCTACATGCAGGTCACGCCGTTGCAACTGGCTCAAGCCACCGCACTGATTGCCAACAAGGGCATCTGGAACCGTCCGCACCTGGCCAAGACTGTCGACGGTGTAGCGCCGGTGGACGAACACCCGATGCCGAACATCCTGCTCAAGGATCCGCGTGACTGGGAACAGGTCAACCACGGCATGCAGATGGTGATGCACGATGCCCGAGGCATTGCCCGTGCGGCGGCGGCCGGTGCGCAATACCGCATCGCCGGCAAGAGTGGTACGGCGCAAGTAGTGGCGATCAAGCAGGGTGAGCGCTACAACCGCGAGAAAACCCTCGAACGTCACCGTGACAACGCCTTGTTCGTTGGCTTTGCGCCCGCCGAACATCCAAAAATCGCGATCTCGGTGATGATCGAAAACGGCGAGGCCGGTGGCCGGGTCGCAGGTCCCGTGGTACGGCAGATCATGGACGCCTGGCTACTCGACCAGGACGGTCATCTCAAGCCGCAATACGCGGCGCCGACCAAAGCGCCGGGCGATCCCCACGTCTAATCCGCTGCAGCTTCACAGCACAGGCTCACGCAAGCTGAGCATGTGCTGGAAGCTGTCGAGGAACACCGTTTCCGCCTGAGTCATCTTCTGCTCGCGATTCCACAGCAGCTGAATATCGAAATCCACCACCCCATCCTCCGGCGGCAAACGCCACAGCAAGCCCTGTTCGACATCCCGTCGAACCAGGTGAATCGGCAAGCAACCAATCCCGAACCCTGCACAGATCAGGCGGTAAATCTCTTCGAAACTGGTGGAAGAGGCTACGATCTTGCCGGTAAAGCCCTGCTGGTCACGAAACAGCGTCAACGGCGAAAGATTGCCGCCGAGCTGATCGCTGGTGAAACTGACAAAGTTCTCTGCCGCCAGTTGCTCCAGCGTCAGATTCTGTTGCCCGAACAATCGATGTCGCTGTCCGCAAAAGTACGCATAGCGCTCACGAAACAATACTCGTTGTTCCAGCCTCGGCTGCGGTAGACGACACAATCCCACTCCCACCGTAGCGGTCTTCTGCAGCAATGAACTGATGATGTTCGAGCTGCCCATCACCTCGACTTCCAGTTCGATTTTCGGGTGAGTTTCGTGGAAGTCCGCGAGGAACTCATCGTAATGCCGCGCCTGCACGCCACTTACAGTGAGTATGCGAATCTTGCCCACCACGTCGTCATGGCGATTCTCGACCACCGTGCCCAAACGGGAAATATCGCCATAGATATCCGCCGCAATCCGCAGGACTTCTTCCCCGGTTTCCGTCAGATCAAAGCGCCGTCCGCTGCGGGCAATCAATACACAATCCAGTTGCTCTTCGAGACGTTTCAACGCCTGACTGACCGCCGACTGCGTGATGTGCAATCGCGCAGCGGCGCGACTCATGCTGCCTTCCTGACCGATCACCAAATACGTGCGCAGCAGGTTCCAGTCGAGCCGATCATTGAGAAAGCGTCGGCCGATCCAGGGATTAGCGATAGAGGTCATGTAGTAGCCACGCTAATAGTAAAGATAAGTTTTTGAAAATTGACTAATCCTGTCACGGAAGCGATAAAGCCCACAAGCGCCACAGAGCGCGACCGTCAGCCGCCTCGATACCTGCCCAAAACTATAAATACACAGGGTTCTTGCATGCACACCACCGCTCAGCCGCGTCGCGCCGCGGCCGCTGCCTTCATTGGCACGACCATCGAGTTCTACGATTTCTACATCTACGCCACCGCCGCTGCATTGGTACTCGGGCAAGTGTTCTTTCCCAGCAGCGATCCAGTGACCAGCACGCTCGCCGCGTTCGGCAGTTTCGCCGTCGGCTTCATCGCCCGTCCGATGGCCGGCATGGTGTTCGGCCATTTGGGTGATCGCCTCGGCCGCAAGAAAATGTTGCTGGTGACCATGGCACTGATGGGCTTGGCCACGGCGGGTATCGGTCTGTTGCCGAGCTACGCCAGCGTCGGCATCTGGGCGCCGATCGGGCTGATCGTATTACGCCTGATTCAGGGCATCTCCGTCGGCGGCGAGTGGGGCGGGGCGGTGTTGATGGCCAGTGAGCACGCACCGGCCAAACGCAAAACCTTTTACGCCTCGTTCGCCCAGCTCGGCAGCCCGGCGGGTTTGCTGCTGGCGTTGATCGCGTTTCGACTGGTGACGTCGCTGTCGCCGGAAGACTTCCTCGCCTGGGGCTGGCGTCTGCCGTTTCTCGCCAGCGGCGTGTTGATGATGGTCGGCCTGATGATCCGCTCCGGGGTGCATGAGTCGCCGGAATTCGCCAAGGCCAAGGACAACAACGAGACGGCGAAGTACCCGGTGAAAGACGTGATCCGGCAGTGCTGGCAGCAGATCCTGTTTGCTGCCGCCGCCGTCACCATCGGCTCGGCCGGCTTCTTCTTCACCAACACCTTCATGATCACCTACGTCACCCAATATCAGGGCATCCCGCGCTCGACCATTCTCGACTGCCTGTTCCTGGTGACGGTCATTCAGTTGCTCTCGCAACCGTTGTCGGCGCTGCTCGCCGAGCGCATCGGCGAAGGGCGGTTCCTGATGCTGGTCGCGTTGCTGTGCATGGTCACGCCCTATCCGATGTTCCTGCTGGTCGGCACTCAAAACATTCTGTTGATGACCCTCGGCATCGCCGTCGCGGTGGTGATTCTCTCGGCTTTGTACGCGGTGATCGCCGGGTACATGACCCAGGCCTTCCCGGTGCACCTGCGTTACTCGGGCATTTCCATCGCTTACCAATTGAGCTGCGCAGTAGCCGGCGGCACCACGCCGCTGATCGGCACGCTGCTGGCCAGCAAGTTCTCCGGACAGTGGCTGCCATTGGCGGTGTTCTTCACGCTGCTGTCGGCCCTGTCCCTGATCGGTGTCTGCGGCCTCGCGCGCTTGCGGGCCAACCCGGTCGTCCTTCATACCAGCAAAGAGGTGTATTCGTGAGTAAGCCCGCCCATATTGACCCGATCGAATGGCAAGCCCGTTGCGAGCTCGCGGCGTTGTACCGATTGATCGCGCACTTTCGCATGACCGACCTGATCGACACCCACATCACTCTGCGGATTCCGGGGCCGGAGCATCATTTCCTGATCAACCGCTACGGGGTGATTTTCGACCGCATGCGCGCTTCCGATATGGTGCGCATCGATCAGGACGGGCGCATCGTCGATCCTGAATACGCCGGGCATCGGGTCAACGCCGCCGGCTTCGTGATCCATTCGGCGATCCACATGGCGCGGCCGGATCTGAACTGCGTGATCCACACCCACACGGCCGCCGGCATGGCCGTCGCCGCGCAGAAACAAGGCCTGCTGCCGATCAGTCAGCACGCACTGAAGTTCTACGGAAAACTTGCTTACCACACCTACGAAGGCATCGCGCTGTCGCTGGATGAACGTGAGCGTTTGATCGCCGATCTCGGCCCGCACCGAGCGATGATCCTGCGCAACCACGGCTTGCTGGTCGGTGGTTCGAGCGTGGCCCAGGCATTCCAGGAAATCCACTTTCTGGAGCGCGCCTGCCAGGCGCAAGTGCAAGCGTTGGCCGGCGGTTGCGAGCTGCATTTCCCGTCGCCGGAAGTCTGCGCCCACACCGCCGAACAGTTCGACCGCGATGAGCAGGACAACATCATCGACCTGGCCTGGGAGGCCGCTCTGACCCTGATCGAATCCCAGCGCGAGTCCTATCTGTCATGAATACCGTTGCACTGATGTCCCGCGATACGCTGTTGCTCAAACAATTGCAGGAGGCCTTTGCCCGCCGTGCGCCGCAGCTTTCAGCGGTGCTGGCCGACGATCCCCGGGCGGCGAATGCGCAGATCGCGGCGTGCTGGTTTCCGCTGCCGGACAGCCTCGCCGCGTTGCCCAATCTGCAAGTGATTCACTCGGTCGCCGCCGGTATCGATCATTTGGAGCACGATCCGTCGTGCCCGGATTTGCCAGTGTGCAGGGTGGTTGATCCCGGCCATCGCCAAGGCATGACCGAGTATGTGCGCTGGGCGGTGATTCATTTTCATCGCGGCTTCGATCAAGTGCTCGAGCAACAACGCCACCAGCATTGGGAGCGACCGCTGCAGCGCCCGGCCCATGAGTTCCGGATCGGGGTGATGGGCCTCGGCTCGCTCGGCAGCGCGATCGCCCAAGACCTGGCCAGCGCCGGTTACGAGGTGCGGGGCTGGGCGCGTAGCAGCAAGGATTTGCCGGGCGTGCAGACCTTCGCCGGCAGCGATGCCTTCAACCCGTTCCTCGACGGCGTGGAGTTGCTGATCAATCTGTTGCCGCTCACCCAGGAGACTCGCGGCATCCTCAATCAGCAGACTTTCGAACGAATGGCCAACGGCGCGGCGCTGGTCAACGTCGGACGCGGCGGGCACCTGAACATCGATGATCTGCAACAGGCACTGGCCCGTGGAAAACTGCGCGGTGCATTGCTGGATGTCTTCGAGCAGGAACCGCTGCCCGCCGAGCATTCGCTGTGGAAAACTCCGGGTGTAACCGTCACCCCGCACATGGCTTCGGCGGCTTCGCACGACTGCATCGCCGAGCAGATCGCCGAGAACTTTCGCCGTTTGAACGCCGGCGAACCGCTGCTCAACAGCGCGGATCGACTGCTCGGCTATTGATCCGCCAGACAGGCCTGTAAACGCTCGATGAACAGCGTTTCGGCGCGACTCATGCGCTGGTCGCGGTTCCATAGCAGATGAATGTCGACATCGGCAATCCCCTCGTGGGGCGGCAGGCGCCAGAGCAATCCGGCCTCGACGTCCGCCGCCACCACGTGCTCCGGCAAACAACCGATACCGAACCCGGCGATCACCAGTCGCCGCACTTCCTCAAGGCTTGGCGATGAGGCGACGATGCGTCCGCTGAAGCCTTGCTGATCACGAAAAATCGTCAGCGGCGAGAGCATCCCGCCAATCTGGTCGCTGGTAAAACTGACGAAGTTTTCCCGCTGCAAATCGCCTTCGCCGATGTCCTGTCGGCCAAACAGCGCGTGGTGTTTGCCACAGAAAAACGCATAGCGTTGACGCAGAAACAGACGCTGTTCCAGACGCGGTTGCGGGCGCCGATTGAGGCTCAGACCAAGGGTCGCGGTTTTCTCCTGAAGCGCGCTGACGATGTCCGAACTGCGCATCACATCCACCTCCAGATCCACCCGTGGATACTGCCGATGAAAGTCAGCGAGGAAGTCATCGAAACGCTCGGAAAAGATCCGGCTGATGATCAGCAGTCGTACCTTGCCGATCACTTCGGCGGCCGGTTGCTCCAGCAGGCTGCTGACTTGGGACATTTGCCCGTAGATCTCGCCGGCCAGTTCGAAAATCTGCTCGCCGACTTCGGTGAGGGCGAAGCGCGGGCCGCGTCGGGCGATCAACTGGCGGCCCAGTTGCTCCTCCAGACGCTTGAGTGCCTGGCTCACCGCCGGTTGGGTCAGGTGCAGACGCGCGGCGGCGCGGCTGATGCTCAGCTCCTGGCCGATCACCCGGAAGGTGCGCAGCAGGTTCCAGTCGAGGCGGTCGTTGAGCAGGCGTTGTACATCACGTTCAGCCATGGCGGCTCTCTATTATAAGTTTAGGTAATACTCGGAATAATAAATAGAAAATTGACTAATCATAGCCCCGGGACGATAAATCACCCCCACGACAGGCGCCGCCAGAGCGCCTCGGATTTACGTTTTCCTCCTGCCAAAAAAACAATCAAAGGAGCCCGACCCCATGAAGCCCCACGCTTCGAACCAGCCGCGCCGTGCGGCCGCCGCTGCCTTCATCGGCACCATGATCGAGTGGTACGACTTTTACATCTACGCCACCGCCGCCGCGCTGGTGTTCGGCGCGCTGTTCTTTCCTTCCGACGATCCGCTGTTCAGCACCATGGCGGCGTTCGGAACCTTCGCCGTAGGCTTCTTTGCCCGGCCATTGGGCGGGATCATCTTCGGCCATATTGGCGACCGCATCGGCCGCAAGAAATCGCTGATCATCACGCTGTTGATGATGGGCGTGGTCACGGTGTGCATCGGTCTGCTGCCGACCTACGCGCAGATCGGCGCGACGGCGCCGGTGCTGCTGATTTTGCTGCGCATCGTCCAGGGCATCGCCGTCGGTGGCGAGTGGGGCGGGGCGGTGTTGATGGCTGGCGAGCACGCGCCGAAGGGCCGGCGCAATTTCTTCGCTTCGTTCGCGCAACTGGGTAGTCCGGCAGGTTTGATCCTGTCGCTGCTGGCCTTCAGTGCCGTGACCCGTTTGCCGGAAGAAGACCTGATGAGCTGGGGCTGGCGTCTGCCGTTCCTCGCCAGTGCGCTGTTGCTGCTGGTGGGCCTGGCGATTCGCCTGGGCGTGAACGAGTCGCCGGAGTTCCTCGCCAGCCGCGAGCAGGCCAGCAAGCAAATCAAGAAAGAACAGGCGCCGGTAATGGAAGTCCTGCGCACCGCGTGGCGGCCGCTGTTGCTGTGCATCGGTGCCAACACGCTGGGCATCGCTGGCGTGTATTTCACCAACACTTTCATGATCGCCTACACCACTCAGCAACTGGCGCTGCCGCGCTCGCTGATTCTCGAATGCCTGTTCTTCGTTGCGATCATCCAGTTCTGCATCCAGCCGCTGGCCGCGTGGACGGCGGAGAAGATCGGCGCGACACGTTTCCTGTGCCTGGTGTCGCTGCTGGCGATGGCCTCGCCGTATCCGATGTTTGTGCTGGTCAGCTCGGCCCAGGCGCCGCTGATCATCCTCGGCATCGCGCTGGCGGTGGTGTGCATGGCCTCGTTCTACGCGGTGATTGCCGGGTACGTCAGCGGCATGTTCGAGACCCGCGTGCGCTACACCGCGATCTCGCTGGCCTATCAGATTTGCGGCGCGGTGGCCGGTGGGCTGACGCCTCTGATCGGCACGATGCTGGCGCACAAGTTCACCGGGCAATGGTGGCCGATGGCGGTGTTCTACAGCCTGATCGCCGGCATATCGCTGGTCTGCGTGCTGTCCCTCGCCCGTCGTCACGCCAGCGCCCATCGCGCGGAAATGGCCCGCGCCTGACCCGGAATTTCAGGAGAAACTCATGTTGAAAATCAATGGCGAACGCCTGTGGGCGAGCCTGATGGCCATGGCCGAAATCGGTGCGACAGCCCGAGGCGGCAGCTGCCGTCTGGCATTGAGCGACGAAGACAAGGCCGGTCGCGAACTGTTCGCCCACTGGTGCCGCGAAGCCGGCATGACCTTGAGCGTGGACGCCATCGGCAACCTGTTCGCCCGTCGCGCCGGCACCGATTCGGACGCCGCGCCGGTGATGATGGGCAGCCACCTCGACACCCAGCCCGAAGGCGGGCGATTCGACGGCGTCTACGGCGTGCTCGCCGGGCTGGAAGTGGTGCGTTGCCTCAATGACCAGAACATCCAGACCCGCAAACCGCTGGAAGTGGCGGTGTGGACGAACGAAGAAGGCGCGCGCTTCACCCCGGCCATGTTCGGCTCGGCGGTGTTCACCGGGATCATGGATCTGAACGCCGCGCTGGCGGTGCGCGATATCGATGGCATCAGCGTTGCCGAAGCCTTGCAACGTACCGGTTACGCCGGTGATCGCCCGTTGGGCGGCGCGGTGGACGCGTATTTTGAAGCGCACATCGAGCAAGGCCCGATCCTTGAAGACAACGCCAAAAGCATCGGCGTAGTCACGGGCGGTCAGGCGATCCGCTGGCTCGATGTGCGCGTGGAAGGCATGGCCGCCCACGCCGGCACCACGCCGATGCCGCTGCGCAAAGACGCGCTGTACGGTGTGGCGCGGATGATTCAGGCAATCGAAGGTCTGGCCGCAGATTTTGCCCCCGAAGGCCTGACCACTGTCGGCGAGTTGAGCATCAACAAATCCTCGCGCAACACCATTCCGGGGCTGGTGAATTTCACCGTCGATCTGCGTCATCACCGCGACGACGCCATTGCCGCCATGGAGCAACAAGTCCGCGCCCGCTTACAGGCGATCGCCGATGGTCGAGGCCTGAACCTGACGATCACCCCGCACTGGATCAGCCCGGCCACGCCGTTCGACGCCGAATGCGTGGCGGCCGTGCAAGAGGCGGTGGATGCGCTGGGCTACGCTCAGCAGTCGATTGTCAGCGGCGCCGGGCATGACGCGATTCACCTCGCGCGCTATTGCCCGACGGCGATGGTGTTCATCCCGTGCGTTGGCGGCTTGAGCCACAACGAAGCCGAAGACGTGTTGCCCGAAGATGTGAAGCAGGGCACCGATGTATTGCTCAACGCCGTACTGGCCCGTGCCGGTCGAATCGAACAGGGAGCCTGAACCATGCGCAGTTTTTTCCACCCCGAACAATTGCTCCACCATCCACGCAGCTATTACTCGCGCGGGCAGATGCGTACGCCGCAAGAAGTTCCCGAGCGTGCGCAGCGTCTGGTTCAGGCCGCCCACGGTCTGGGCTTCAGTGTCGAGCAGCCCGCCGATGCCGGCCTCGCACCGTTGCTGGTGGTGCATGGCGCGCCGTATCTGACCTTTCTTCAGGAAGCGCACGCACGCTGGAAAGAAATCCCCGAAGACTGGGGCGACGAGGTGATGTCGAACATTTTCGTCCGCGAGCCCAACGCCTTGCGCGGCATCCTCGCCCAGGCGGCGCGCTATCTGGCGGACGGCAGTTGTCCAGTCGGCGAGCAGACCTGGCGATCGGCTTATTGGTCAGCGCAAAGCGCGGTGGCCGGGGCTCAAGCGCTGATCGATGGCGAGCCTGCGGCCTACGCCTTGTGCCGTCCGCCGGGGCATCATGCCCGGGCCGAAGCGGCGGGCGGTTTCTGCTACGTGAACAACGCGGCGGTGGCGGCGCAGGTGCTGCGTGACAAGTTTGAAAAAGTCGCCGTGCTCGACACCGACATGCACCACGGTCAGGGCATCCAGGAGATTTTTTACGACCGCGATGACGTGCTTTACGTCTCGGTGCATGGCGATCCGACCAACTTCTATCCGGGCGTCGCCGGATTCGCCGACGAACGCGGCAGCGGCGCGGGGGAGGGCTTCAATCTCAACCTGCCGATGGTCCATGGTTCAAGCGAAGCGGATTTCCTCGGGCAACTGGACGTCGCGTTGAACGCGCTACGTGAGTTTGGCGCGGAGGTGCTGGTGCTGTCGCTGGGCTTCGATATCTATGAGCTGGATCCGCAAAGCAAAGTCGCCGTGACCCGTGAAGGTTTTGCAACATTGGGCGAGCGGATTCGCAGCCTGGGCCTGCCATGCCTGATCGTGCAGGAGGGTGGTTATCACCTGGAAAGTCTCGAAGACAATGCCCGGGCGTTTTTCGTGAATGGCGAGGTGTGGCAGCGCTGAGGCAATCCACCTGACGAAGCGCCCTGTGGTGCTTGCCATCGCCCTGACGTTAACGTAAACATTGGCGTCAGGGCGCTGATGTAAAAAAGCGCAAAGCGGACCGCTCCGGAGCGCTTGATGACTCTTATAAAAACAACCGATCCCAAGTCTCACCACGAAGCCCGGCTGGCCCGGGAAAAACTCCATCTCGAAGGGCAGGTCCCGGATGGCGTGTTGCGTGCGGAGATCGATGCTTCGTGGCGGCGCAGCCTGAGCCACGGCGTGCATTTCAATGGCAAACATGAGTTGGCGCTGGAGTCGAGCGCCAGTCTCGATGTGTTGCTGGCGAGCAATCGCCTGCTGATCGATGCGGCGATACCGGCTATCGATTACCTGGCCGAACGTCAGGGCAAGGAAGGCCTGATCATCCTCGCCAATTCCGACGCCACCATCCTTGCGGTCGAGGGACGTGCCGACCGGCTCAAGGGCAGCGGTCTGCAGGACATCACCCTCGGCGCCTGCTGGAGCGAAGCCGCTCGTGGTACCAACGCCCTCGGCACGGCGTTGGTCGAAGCGCGGCCCACCCTGATTGATTGCGGCGAACACTACCTCGACCGCCTCACCGATTTTTCCTGCACCTCGGTGCCGATTCATTGCCCTCAGGGCGAAATTCTTGGCGTCCTCGACCTGACCCGCGAAGGCCCGCTCGGCCGCGTCCACGACAGCACCGCGCTGCTGAGCATGGCGGTCAGCCAGATCGAGAGCCGGGTGTTCAACAACAGCTTTCCCGATCAAATCGTCCTCGCCTTCCACAGTCGCCGCCAGTATCTCGAATCGCCATGGCAAGGCCTGCTCGCGGTCAGTCTCGGCGGGCAGATTCTGGCGGTCAGCGCCCAGGCCTGCCAGTTGCTGCGGGCCGAACGTTCGGCGCTGGTCGGACGGCGTTGCGAAGAATTTCTCGGGGTCGATGGCGTGCAATTGCTGACCCGTCTACAACAGGGGGGCGTCGGCAGTGTGCAGACCGCCAAGGGCGAATTTTTCTACAAGACCCTGCGAGCCCCAGCGCGTTCGGTCAACCTCGGCGGCCCGCCGCGCAGCGTGGCGAAAACCGCCAAGGCACAGCCGGATCTGGAAGCACTGGCCGGCAACAACCCTCGCTACGCTCGAGCCCTGCGCATGGCCCGCCAAGGTCTCGCCAATGAACTACCGGTGCTGTTGCTCGGCGAAACCGGCACCGGTAAAGAAGTGATCGCCCGTGCCCTGCACCTGGCCGGCAGCCGCAGCGACAAACCGTTCGTGGCCGTGAACTGTGCGGCAATTCCCGAAGGCCTGATCGAGTCGGAACTGTTCGGCTACCGCGAAGGCGCATTCACCGGATCGCGCCGGGGCGGCATGATCGGGCGCCTGCAACAGGCCCACGGCGGCACCTTGTTCCTCGATGAAATCGGCGACATGCCGCTGGCCTTGCAGGCGCGTTTGCTGCGCGTTTTGCAGGATCGTAAGGTCGCGCCGCTGGGTGCCGGGGAAGAGCAGGACATCGACGTCGCGCTGATCTGCGCCACCCACCGCGACCTCAAGCGTCAGGTCGAAGACAAGCAATTTCGCGAGGACCTGTTCTACCGGGTCAACGGCATCAGCGTGATGCTCCCGGCCCTGCGTGAGCGCGATGACTTCAGCGCGCTGGTCACTCGGCTGCTGAATAAACTCGACGCGCCGAACGCCGTACTGCACGACGACCTCAATCGCCTGCTCGCGGGTTATCACTGGCCGGGCAACATCCGCCAACTGGAAATGGTCTTGCGCACCGCTTTGGCCATGCGCGAACCCGGTGAAACGGTGCTGACCCTCGATCACCTGCCCGACAGCATGCTCGACGAACTGTCCGCCACCGAGAAACCCCACACCGGCAGCATTCGCGAGAACGAACTGGAGATGATCCGCCAGTCCCTCGACACCCATCAGGGCAACGTCTCGGCCGCGGCCGACGCCCTCGGCATCAGCCGCGCGACTCTGTACCGCAAACTCAAACAGTTGCGCTCGTGATGCAGCGCCTGTTCGTGCGGCTGATCGACAGCCAGAACCCCGCCGCACTGCAAGCGGCGTTGCGTTGGCTGTACGGTTTCGTGCGGCCGCAGCGTTTGGCCATTGCCGGCCTGCTCGGTCTTTCGGTGTGCGCGTCGCTGCTGGTGCTGGTGCAGCCGTGGCTGATCAAACTGCTGATCGACGACGGGCTGCTGGCGCGCAACTTTCCGATGCTGGTACTGATCGCGGTGTTGATGATCATCGCGGGACTGCTCGGCACGGCGTTGTCGGGGATCAACCGCTATCTGCACACGCGCCTGTCCGGGCGGATTCTGTTTGCCCTGCGCGATGACCTTTACCGGCATTTGCAGAAGCTCTCGCCGAGCTTCTACGGTCAGCGCCGGATCGGCGATCTGATGTCGCGGCTCGACGGCGATGTGGCGGAGATTCAGCGCTTTGCCGTGGACTCGTTGTTCTCGACGGTATCGAGCGTGATCGGCTTGGTGGTGGCGATCGTGATGCTGCTCACTCTGTCTTGGAAACTCTCGTTGCTGGCGCTGGTACTGATCCCGCTCGATGTGCTGTGGCTGCGCTGGATGCGGCGCAAGGTCGAGCGCGATGTGCGGCAGTTGCGCGAGCGTTCGGCGGACATGTCGTCGTTCATGGTCGAGACCTTGCCGGTGATGAAATTCATCCAGTCCGCCGGCCAGCAACAGCGTGAAGCGCGGCGTCTGGAAAGCCTCGGGCAGGGCTACATGAACCAGTTGCTGCGCCTGCAAGTCACCGAGTTTTTCACTCAGGCCGTGCCCGGTACGTTGACCTCGCTGTCCCGCGCCTGTGCGTTTCTGATCGGCGGATATTGGGTGGTGCAGGGCACCTGGCAACTCGGCGCGCTGATCGCGTTTTCCACCTATTTGGGGATGGCGGTCGGGCCGGTGCAGAGCCTGTTGGGGTTGTACGTGGCGATCCAGCGGATGACCGTCAGTCTTGGGCGAGTCATGGAGTTGCGTGGCGAAGAACCCACGGTGTTTTCACCAGCCGCGCCGAAACCGTTTCCGACTTCGGGCGAGCTGCGTTTCGACGCGGTGCACTTCAGCCATCCGGGCCGCCCAAGTACGTTGAGCGGGATCGAAGCGACGATTCCCTACGGTTTGAAAGTCGCCTTGAGTGGCGGCTCCGGCGTTGGCAAATCGACTCTGATCGATCTGCTGCAACGGCATCACGATCCGCAGTCCGGGCGGGTGTTGCTCGGCGAAGTGGACCTGCGTGAACTGGAACTGTTCGAACTGCGCCGACGCATCGCCGTGGTCAGTCAGGACATCGTGCTGTTTCGCGGCAGCCTCGCCGACAACCTGGCTTACGCGGTGCCGGACGCCAGCCGCGAAGCCATCGCAGAAGTCGCACGGCTGGCGCAACTCGACAGCTTGATCGCGTCGTTACCCGAGGGCCTCGACAGTCCTTTGGGCGAGCGCGGTCAGCAACTGTCCGGCGGGCAGAAACAGCGGATCGCGATTGCCCGGGCGCTGTTGCAGGATCCGCTGATTCTGGTGCTCGACGAGGCTACATCGGCCGTCGACGAAACCACCGAGCGCGAAGTGATCGAAGCCATCGACCGGTTGTTTGCCGGGCGCACGCGGATCCTCATAAGCCATCGTCCGTCGACCCTGGCCGATGCCGATCTGCGTTTCGAATTGCTCGACGGTGTGCTGATTTCGAAAACGGTGCTGCATGAAGCCTGAGTTGCGGATTGGTGTGGTCGACAGCGGACACTCCGCAGCGCAACGGGTGCAGGTGATTGCCGGGCGGCGATTCTCGTTGCTGGAGGATGGTCTGGCTGAATCCGATTTGCGCGACGATCCCCTCGGGCATGGCAGCGCGGTGATCGAAGCGATCAGTCGTCGGGCACCCGCCGCACAGATTTGCGTGGCGCAGGTATTCGATCAGCGCGGCGTTACCAGTGCATTGCAGATCGCCTCGGCCATCGACTGGCTGGTGGCGCAGGACGTGCGGCTGATCAATCTGAGCCTGGGCCTGCGCCAGGATCGCAGCCTGTTGCGCGAAGCCTGCGCGGCGGCGGTGGCCCGTGGAGTGTTGCTGTGTGCGTCGAGCCCGGCACAGGGCGCGGCGGTGTTTCCGGCGAGTTATCCGCAGGTGCTGCGGGTGACCGGCGATGCCCGTTGCACCGATGAGCAATGGTCATGGCTCGATAGTGCGCAGGCGGATTTTGCCGCGTGTGTTCGTGGCACTTATCCGGGGCAGTCCGGGGCCAGTCTGGGGTGTGCAGCGTTGAGCGGGCATATTGCCCGTTATCTGCTGGAGCATCCGCAGGCGAGCAATGCCGAAGTTATCGACTGGCTGAAACAGCACGCTCGTTATCGTGGTCCTGAACGGCGTTTCGGCCCATGACTGCGAGCCTGATTCTCGGTGCCGGTCCGGCCGGTGCAGTGGTTGCATTGGGGCTGCGACGACTGGGTTACCCCGTGACGCTGGTCAGCGAATGGCGGCGGTTTGCGGCGCTCGAAGGTGTCTCGCAACGGGTGCTGGAGGCGTTGCGCGGTGCCGGGTTGAATCATGCTTTGGCGAATGCCACGTTGCCGTCCCAAAGGCAGGTTTCGTGGAACGGTCAGCAGCATGCGCAGAACATCGAGTTTCTGCTGGATCGCCCTACCTTTGATCGCGGTTTGCGGGAAGATCTGCGGGTGGCCGGAGTTGAGGTGATTGAAGGGCGGATTTTGAATGTTCAGTCCTCGGCCGACGGCCATCAGGTAGAACTTGATGGCGGGCAGAGGCTGACGGCAGATTTTCTGGTGGAAGCCCGTGGGCGACAGGCGCCAGCGTCGGGCAAAGGTCTGCGCGGGCCGGAGACGGTCAGCCTGCTCAATCGCTGGCAAGGCACGCCGGGTGTGACTGCCAGTGCCGTGGAAAGCCTCGAGGACGGTTGGGCGTGGATGGCTCGACGGGACGATGGTCAGTGTTATTGGCAGTGGACAGTGGATGTGGCCAGCGCCCAATTGCCGGGCAAGGCGCAGTTGCTCGATTACTGCCGCGCGCGACGTCTGGCCTCGGATTTTACTCAATCCTTCTTCGCCGGCGGGCAGGAATTGGAGTTGCAACTGCACGCTCGCAGCAGCACCGCGATCCTTGCCCCGAAGGTCTGTGGCGAAAACTGGATTCGTGTCGGCGATGCAGCGATGGCAGTGGACCCGCTGTCGGGCAACGGGATCTTTCAGTCGCTGTCCTCGGCGTTGCAGGCGCCGGTGGTGATCAACACGCTGTTGCGTAAACCTGAGCGGGCGGCGCTGGCGCAACGTTTTCACCGGCAACGTGTGGAGCAGTTGTTCCTGCGCTTTGCGCGGATCGGTCGGGACTTTTATGCCGATGAACAGCGCTGGCTCGATCGGCCGTTCTGGCAGGCGCGGCGACAGTGGCCGGACGCTGAAGTGGCCCATGCTGCGGTGGATTTTTCCGCGTTGCGGATCGAACGAATGCCGGTGTTGCGTGACGGGTTTGTCGATGAAGCCGAGGTGGTGATCACGGCGGATCAACCGCTGGGGATCTGGCATGTGCAAGGTGTCGAGCTGGCTCCGCTGGTGCGGCGCTTGCGCGATGAACCGGCGGATCAGGTGTTGGCGGGATTGACGCTTGAGCAGGGGCGAGCCGTTCGCGGGTGGCTGTTGGCCCAGGGTTTCAAACCCTGAGCCGTGAGCGCAGTCATTACAACTTGATCAACACCGACTTCAGTTCGGTGTAATGCTCGATCGCCGCATACCCCATCTCGCGCCCGATCCCGGACATCTTGTAGCCGCCAAACGGCAGCGCCGGATCCAGCGCGCTGTGGCAGTTGACCCACACCGATCCCGATTTGATCCGCGGAATCATCCGGTGCACCGCCGCCAGATCGTTCGACCAGATGCTCGCGCCCAATCCGTAAGGGCTGTCATTGGCCATGCGCAGCGCATCGGCCTCGTCATCGAACGGAATCGCCACCAGCACCGGCCCGAAGATCTCTTCCTGCACCAGCGAATGCCGCTGATCGACATCGACAATCACCGTCGGCTTGACGAAGAACCCCGGCCCGAACTGCTCGCCACCGCAGGCGATGGTCGCGCCGCTTTCCCGGCCCATTTCGATGTAGTTGTAGACCCGCTCCTGCTGGCGCGCGGAAATCAGCGGGCCCATATCGATGCTCGGGTCGAGGCCGTTGCCGAGTTTCATCGCATTGGCGATGTCGCTGATATCGGCCACCACATTGTCGAAATGCTTGCGCTGCACATACAGGCGCGAACCGGCGCAGCAGACCTGGCCCTGGTTGAAGAAAATCGCACTGGCCGCACCCGCCGCGGCGGTTTTCAGGTCGGCGTCGGCCATGACGATGGTCGGTGATTTGCCGCCCAGTTCCAGGGTGACCCGGGTCATCGAGTCCATGGCGATCTTGCCGATCTGCTTGCCGACGGCGGTCGAGCCGGTGAAGGTCAGCTTATCGACCAGCGGATTGTGGGTCAGGGCGGAGCCTGCGGTGATGCCGGTGCCGGTGACCACGTTGAACACGCCTTCCGGGTAACCCGCTTCCAGCACCAGCTCCGCCAGTTTCAGCGCGGTCAGTGGGGTTTCGTCGGCCGGTTTGAGCACCACGGTGCAACCGGTGGCCAGCGCCGGGCCGAGCTTCCAGCAGGCCAGCAGCAACGGGAAGTTCCAGGCGACGATGGCGCCGACCACGCCCACCGCCTCGCGCCGGATGAAGCTGTGGAACTGATCGCCGGGCATCAGCGGCAACGAAACGTCGACGCTGGAACCTTCGATCTTGGTCGCCCAACCGGCCATGTAGCGCAGGAAGTCGATGGCCAGTTGCACGTCCATCACCTGCGCCACCGCCGCGCTCTTGCCGTTGTTCAGGCATTCCAGTTGCGCCAGCAGCTCGGCGTCGCGCTGCATCAGGTCAGCGAGTTTCCACAGCAGGTTCTGCCGCTCGCGCGGACGGGTTCGGCTCCAGGCTGAATCATCGAAGGCTTGCCGGGCGGCGAGCACCGCGCGGTCGACATCTTCCGGCGTGGCGCGCGGTACCACGCACAGCACTTCACCGGTGGCCGGGTTGTGCAGCGGCATGGTCTGGCCGTCGGTGGCTTCGACCCAGTCGCCGCCGATCAGCATGCGTGGCGGGCGCTGGATAAAGGCCGAGGTGGCAGGGAGCAGATAGGGCAGGGGCATGGCGAAACCTCTTGTTGTTCGATGGGATCGAGAGGGGCTTTCGCAATGGTTGTGCCAAATGCTCGAAGGTGGCGCACAGCCCGGTTGCACGGGCGAAAGGAGGAAGAGTTTGAGTTGCAATGAGGGTGAATTTGTCTCAAAACGCGACACCCGTTGAGAAGCAAGATACGCGTCCTACAAAGCCAATCCAGCTGTCACGGAGCCTTGGCGAAATCGGGCCGTTTCAGGTGTAGGAAAAGTCGCGCGTCTGACAGTTTTTACCGACTGGTGGAGGCATGAGGTACGAGCTAAGTTGCTTGGTGTATAGGGTTTTCCTGCCATGGATTTGGCGGGTCAGTGTCTTCACAGGGATGTCGATGAACAACTTAACCATTCGATGGCTAACCAATTTTACGATGGGCGTGGGGACTGGATTTCTGGTGACAGGGATTGCGGCGCTATTGATCGGCGACTTGACCGATGTCGATACGATTCGGGCAGGTGCGTGGATGGCTTCAACCAGTTTTTTCGTAATCGTTACCTCATTCGGTGTTGCCATGATGGAGGGAAAATGATGGCGGCTTTAATTGTGGGGCTGTGGTGTATGGGCGTCAGTATGCTGCTCATGTATGCGTATCACCGGGATCGTCGAATTCAAGCGGCCCAGCGTGATTCCGCGGCATTGGCAGCCAAGGCCGGCGCCCACTGTGAATGCTCGATGGTTTGCAACCATTGTGGGCGTTACAAGGTTCACCCGGACAACTCTGTTCGCTAGGCGCGGGTAAACAACCAATACAAGAGCCCCGTCATTGGTGGGGCTTGTTTTCGTGCGGGTTCGGCAGGCGTCACTCTTCTGGAGGTTTTTCATGGGGGATACTGTCAGCTCCGGGTCATCTGTCGCGTGACGCAATGTCGCTGACGCCGCAACAACTATGCTTGTCTCAGACTGCAACAGCTGTCGCGAAATTGGACGCCGGCAAGCACCGGCGGCACCGCCACTTCGCCTTGATCTTCACGTAACTGCTTGATTGAAAAGCTTATCGGCAAGCTGGCACGCTCCGTGTATTGCTCACAGCAGACGTTTCGCTTGCCTCCGTTCGTGCATCGCCACGAACGGCAGAAACCATAAAAACGATAAGCCACAACAATAAGAAAGCACCGTGCGAGGTTCGACGTTGATGAAGAGAAAACTCCGATCAGGCATGAGCGCCAGCCTGCTGGCCGTGGCCGCTTGCGTGGCCCTGCATTCGCCGTACAGTCTGGCAGCCCGCGATGCCCAGACCATCCTCAAGGAAACCTGCCAGGGCTGTCACACCCCTGAAGCCGGCGACCAGTTGAGCCGCATCAGCCACCAGCGCAAGACCCCGGAAGGCTGGCTGATGAGCATCGCCCGGATGCAGACCATGCACGGTTTGCAGATCAGTGATGACGACCGTCGCACGCTGGTCAAATACCTCGCCGACACCCAGGGCCTGGCGCCCAGCGAAACCGATGGCGTGCGTTACGCACTGGAACGGCGGTTGAACACCGTCGAGCAGTTCGACGAGAAAACCGCGCAGATGTGCGGACGCTGCCACTCCGGCGCGCGGATCGCCCTGCAACGGCGTCCGGCTCAGGAATGGGAACGTCTGGTGAATTTCCACCTCGGTCAATGGCCGTCGCTGGAATATCAGGCCATGTCCCGTGATCGTGACTGGTTCGATATCGCCCGCAAGGAAATGGTCCCGCTGCTGGCCAAGCGTTATCCGCTGGACAACCCGGCGTGGCAGTCCTGGATCAAAACCGCACCGAAAGCGGAAGCTTTGGTCGGCGACTGGAGCTTCAGCGGCCACTTGCCGGGCAAGGGTGAACTGGCCGGCACCATGAGCGTCACCGCCGATGGCAGTGACACCTTCAAGGTCGCCGTCAAAGGTCAGTACGCCGACGGCAGCCCGTTCAACGGCGATGGCAGCGCAATCCTTTACAGCGGCTACGAATGGCGCGGCAACGTGACCGTCGATGGCGTGACCATGCGTCAGGTGTTCGCCGCACAAGGCAACGCCATGCAGGGCCGGATGTTCGAGGCCGAGCACGATGAGCGCGGTTTGGACTTTGTCGCCGCCAAACAAGGTTCGCAGCGTTTGCTGGCGGTGCAGCCAGGTTATGTGAAGGCCGGCAGCGAAACCGAAGTGACCCTGATCGGCAGCGGTCTGAGCGGCAAACCGAACTTCGGCAAAGGCGTGGACGTAGTCGAAGTGGTCGAGCAGAACGCCGACCGGATCAAGGTCAAAGTAAAAGCGGCAGCCAATGCCCAGCCGGGCCTGCGCGCGGTCAGCGTCGGCAGCCTGAAAGGCCCGAGCCTGTCGGTGTACAGCAGGATCGCCTCGGTCAAAGTGGTGCCGGAATTCTCGGTGGCACGGATCGGCGAGGGCGGCGGTTCGACGCCGAAAGTCCAGGGCCGCTTCGATGCCGAAGCCTGGGGCAAGGGTGCCGACGGCAAGCCGTATCGCATCGGCGTGTTCCCGGCGCAATGGAAAGTCGAAGCCTTCGACGAGCGCGCCAAAGAGGACGAGGACGTCAAGTTCGCCGGCACCATGCAGACCGACGCGGGCGTGTTCACCCCGGGCGATGCCGGGCCGAATCCGGCACGCAAGATGTCCACCAACAATGCCGGCAACCTCAAGGTGATCGCCGCCGTCGACGACGCAGGGAAATCCCTGACCGGCGAAGGCCACCTGATCGTCACCGTGCAACGCTGGAACAATCCACCCATTCCCTGATGTTGAAACGTGAGTTGAGCTGAGCGACAGCGATTCAGACACTTTTCGGAATGACCGCAAGTCCCCCAAGCGGGGCTTGCACAGGAGGTTTGCAATGGGCGCTATCTTGAATCTGGTCGAACGTAATCTGCACGAAGTGCACGTCGACGCCGACCGCATGCTGTTCCACATCCCCAGCAGTTCGCTGTTCGCCAGCGATGAACTGACCGGGACTATCATCGATGCGTTGCGCGGCCCCGGTTGCTCCTCGGAAGACCTGATCCAGCGCCTCGGCGCGCGGTTCAACGGCGAGGAAATCAACGAGACCCTGCGCGAGCTGATTTCGCTGGAACTGGTCAGCGACGGCTCGCCGCTGACGCCGGACATCGCGGTCAAACGTGTCGAGCGCACGGCGATCAACACCGTGGTGCTCAACGTCAACACCGGCTGCAACCTGAGCTGCACCTACTGCTACAAGGAAGACCTCGACAAGCCGTCCGCCGGCAAGAAGATGGACGTCGAAACCGCCATCGCCTCGGTGGAAATGTTGCTGCGTGAGTCCCCCGACGAAGAGCGGTTCACCGTGGTGTTTTTCGGCGGCGAGCCGCTGAGCAATCGCAAGCTGATCGAGTACATGGTCGATTACTGCGAAAAGCGGTTTGCCGAGGCCGGCAAGTTCGTCGAGTTCGTGATGACCACCAATGCCACGCTGCTCACCGAAGAAACCGTGGACTACCTGAATGCCCACCGCTTCGGCTTGTCAGTGAGCATCGACGGACCGAAAACCGTGCACGACCGCAACCGCATCACCGTGGGCGGGCAGGGCACCTATGACGTGGTGCGGCGCAAGGCTGAAATGCTGCTTTCGCGTTACAACAGCCGTCCGGTCGGTGCGCGGGTGACCCTGACCACGGGCGTCACCGACGTTGAAACCATTTGGGATCACCTGTTCAACGAGTTGGGGTTTGCCGAGGTCGGATTTGCTCCGGTGACCTCCGGCGATATCAGCAGCTTCAACCTGACCACTGACGAATTGATCGAAGTCTTTGCCAGCATGAAACGCCTCGGTCGGCGTTATCTGGAGGCTGCGCTGGAGCACCGCAACATTGGTTTTTCCAACCTGCATCAGTTGATCACCGATATCCACGAAGGCCACAAAAAAGCCCTGCCGTGCGGTGCCGGATTGAAGATGCTGGCGGTCGATCACAAGGGCGAACTCAACCTGTGCCATCGCTTCACCGGCTCGTCGCTGCCGACCTTTGGCAACGTCCACAGCGGCGTTAAGCAGGTTGAGTTGAACGACTTCCTGTCCCAGCGCCTGGATCGCACCAACACCGGTTGCCATGACTGTCAGATCCGCAACCTGTGCTCCGGCGGCTGCTACCACGAGAGTTATGCCCGCTACGGCGATCCGGCGCACCCGACTTATCACTACTGCGAACTGATGCGTGACTGGGTCGACTTCGGCATTGAGGTCTACACCCGGATCATGGCCAACAACCCTGCGTTCATCAGCAGCTACATCACTCCGCGCAAGGCTCACTGATATGAAACATCTCAAGGCAATCAATAACAAAGCGTTGAAGCTGGATCAGGCCGCGGACGAGAACCGCATCGAAGAAGTGGTGGCGATGAGCTCCGTCGCCGGCTGTGCCTCGACCACCGACCCGGGTTGGGAAATCGATGCGTTCGGCGGGGTGTCGTCGCTGTGCCAGCCGATGGAGGCTGACCTCTACGGCTGCTCCGATCCGTGCTGGTGGCCGGCTCAGGTGCCGGACATGATGAGCACCTACCCGGACTGGAACAAGGATGCCCAGGCGTCCAACGACAACTGGCGCAACCTCGGCACTGTCTTCCCGAAAGACAAGTGATCGCTAAGAAGAAGGATTCCAGCATGCCTAGCCTCAACAAAGCCTGCGGCCTTGCCGCACTCGCGGTTCTGAGCGCCTGTTCGCTCCCGGTTCTGGCCGATGAGAACACCGCGCTGCAAGACGGTCACGAGTACATGTTGACCACTAACTATCCGAACAACCTGCACGTCATCGACCTGGCGACCGACAGCCTGTACAAGACCTGCAAGATGCCTGACGCCTTTGGCCCCGGCACCGTGCAGCTGTCGCCGGATCGCAAGACCGCGTACGTGTTGAACAACCATTATGCCGATGTTTACGGTGTCGAACTGGACAACTGCAAGCAGGTGTTCCACGCCAGCATCACCCAGCAGCCGGGGGAAAAGGCGCGCTCGATGTTTGCTTTCACCGTCAGTCATGACGGCAAGGAGCTGTACACCATCGCCAACCCGACCCAGATGCTCAATGATCGCTACGAGGTCAAACAGCCGCGTCTGGATGTCTACGCCACCGACGCCGGGATGGACGCCAAACCGGTGCGCAGCTTCCCGGCGCCACGGCAGTTGACGATCATGCAGAGTGGCGATGACGGCACGCTCTATGTGGCTGGCGCTGATGTGTACAAGGTCGATGTGAAGAGCGGCAAGTTCGACGTGCTGATCCCCAGCCGTCACTGGAAACGCCCGAACTACAGCGCGCCGGACGTGCTTTACGTGTGGAACCAGCAGACTTACCGCCACGATTTCTCGCTGCTGTACACCGCCGCCAGGTTCAAGGACAAGAAGCAGGACCCGGCCACCGCTGAATACCTGTACGGCTTGTTCAGCGTCGATCTGAAAACCGGCAAGACCGAAACCACCGATTTCGGCCCGCTGACCGAGATCTACTTCAGCGGTATGCGCTCGCCCAAGGATCCGAACCTGATGTTCGGCGTGCTCAATCGTCTGGCCAAGTACGATATCAAGCAGAAAAAGCTGATACAGGCGGCGACACTGGACCATTCCTACTACTGCATTTCGTTCAACAAGGACGGGAGCAAGATTTACCTCGCCGGGACGTTCAACGACGTGGCGATCTTTGACGCCGAGACCATGAAACAGACCGGCAGCATCAAATTGCCGGGTGGGGATATGGCGATTACCACGGCGCAGATTTTTGTTCGGTAATTAGCGGCGTCAGGGATGACGCCTTCGCGAGCAAGCCCGCTCCCACATTTGAAATGCGGTTCAAATGTGGGAGCGGGCTTGCTCGCGAAGGGGCTCTCTAAACCGCCCCGAAAATCAGGCCCCGGGCACTGGGCAGCTCATGTCACCTTCTTCGCATTTCAAATACTGTTTGAGCGCCTCGGTTCGCGTTTTTGTCACCGAGGCGATGCAATTGTTGTAGATCAACGGATAAACACTCCCGCCTGCCACGCCGGATGCCGAAAACTTGCACTCGGCATCGCGAAAGCCGATCCACGCCCGTTGCGCGCTCACCAGCAGTTTTTTGCCATCAGGGTTGTCCTTCAACCGGGCGGTAATCTGCTGATAAACCGTGTTCAACTCCCTGTCCGCCGCCTTGTTTTCCTGCGCAGCGCACTGATTCATCGTCGCCTGATCGCTGGCACTGGCGCAGTCCACGGCAGCGTGAGCAACAGAAGTGAAAAGAAAGGGTGTCAAGGCCAGAAGCAGGCGTGGGGACATGAGTCATCTCGCTTTGGTGAATGAACGTGCCGGGCAGTTTAGCGACTTCGTGGCGCCATCAGGATTTGTGCTGTCTCGATGCGTTGAGCAACCGTTCGGCAGTCGCGGCAATTTCCTCTCCGTCATGCAGTTTTTCCAGCCATCCAAACGGGATTCCCTGCACGCCGTAATGGGCGCCGGCCAACTGGCCGACGATGGCAGCCGTGGTGTCCGCGTCATCGCCCAGATTCGCCGCTTGCAGGACGGCCGCGGCAAAGCTGTCGGTGTGCTGGAAGCACCATAACGCCGCTTCCAGCGATTCGACGCAGTAACCACTGCCGCGAATGTCGCGCTCGGTTTTGTGCAGGTACTCGCCCCGGGCAATCGCCGCCACCTTGGGCTGACTGAAGGCTGTTTGCGGCAGGGTGCGCAGTTGCGCTTTCGATGCGCCTTCCAGGGCCTTGCCAAGCAGTTCGGCAAACAGCTGGCAACATTCGATGGCCTCGGGCGCCGCGTGCGTGGTGCGTGAACTGTCGGCGGCGAATCGCCAGGTTTTCCGGGCATCGGGGAAATAAAACAGCACCACGGGCACCAGTCGCATCAACGAGCCGTTCCCGGCGCTGTAGGGATCGGTGTAGCCGGCAAACGCCTCTCCGGTGTGTTGATAGCGATCCAGCGCCTGACTCACGGTCATGCCAATATCAAAACATTCGCCGGTCGAACTCAGATAGCCCCATTGCCACCAGTTCAGATAGCGGCCCATCTGGTCAGCGGCATCGAAGCCGTTTTTGTTCAGCAGACTTTCCGCCAGGCACAACGCCATCGAGGTGTCGTCGGTCCATTGGCCGGGCTTCAGGCGAAACGGCCCGCCACCGACCATGTCGGTCAGGGGCTGGAAGCTGCCGCGCGGCTGGAATTCGACGGTGGTTCCCACGGCATCGCCGCAGGCCAGGCCGAGGAGGGCGCCACGGTAACGTTCGGGGAGAGAAGGCTGCATGATGACGTCCTTGTGTCGTTCAGTTCGCTGCGAACGTTATCAGTTTCGCAGCGCTGATCCGTGCGCATTCTGACGAACCGGCGCCGCAAAATACTGCCGGATATTTCAATCAGACCTGACCGTTGCACCGGATTGATACAACTTCGGATTGGACATGTGGTCATACAAGCCTACTGTTCAAAACAGGAGGTGACGTATGAAACCAGTACCCAACAGCTTTGAACGTAAAATCATGCTCAGGTCGCCGCGCTCCCATGTCTGGCGCGCCCTGGTCGATGCCGAAGCGTTCGGCCAGTGGTTCGGCGTTGCGCTGGAGGGCCGGCGGTTTATCGCCGGCGAATGGACGCAGGGGCAGGTCACATACCCCGGTTATGAACATGTGCTCTGGAACGTGCTGGTGGAGCGGGTCGAGCCGCAGCAACTTTTCTCCTTCCGCTGGCATCCCTATGCGGTAAATCCGAAAATCGACTACTCGCAGGAACCGACCACCCTGGTCAGATTCGAACTGCAGGACTACGAGAACGGCACGCTGCTGAAAGTCTCCGAGTCAGGTTTTGCACACATTCCCGACGTGCGTCAGAAAGAGGCGTACTACATGGACAGTCGGGGCTGGGAGGAACAGTTGAGTCGACTTGAGCACTTCCTCGCGGAGAGTGACCGGGCCCGCGAGCGTGAAGGTGGCTGATCCCGACCTGTTCACGCCGTGGCTGGAACGCTGGGCGCTGGCGCCGGACGGCGAGCCGATCATCACCCCGGGCAGCCGCCTGTTGCCGGTGCGTCAGGACGATACTCCGGCGATGCTGAAAGTCGCGGTGGACGACGAAGAAAAATACGGCAACCTGCTGATGACCTGGTGGGACGGCGACGGCGCCGCCCGGGTGCTCGCCCATCACGACGAAGGCCTGTTGCTGGAGCGGGCGATGGGCCAGCGCTCGCTGATGCACATGGCGCTCAACGGCGAGGACGACGAGTCCACGCGGATCATGTGCCGAGCGCTGGCGCGCCTACACGCACCGCGACCAACGCCGCCACCGCCGTTAGTGGAACTGACGCCTTGGTTCGCTTCATTACGAGTGGCCGCAGCCCGATACGGCGGCCCATATGCCGATTGCCTGCAAACCGCCCAGGCCTTGCTTGCCGAACCGCAGGATGTGGTGGTGTTGCACGGCGACATGCACCACGACAACGTCCTCGATTTCGGCCCACGGGGCTGGCTGGCCATCGACCCCAAGCGGGTGCAGGGCGAGCGCGGTTATGACTATGCCAACCTGATCTGCAACCCGGAATTGCCCACCGCCACCGACCCCGAGCGCTTTCGGAGACAAGTCGACGTGATCTGCGAAGCAGCGGGAATCGAGCGAAAACGCCTGCTGCAATGGGTACTGGCGTTCGCCGGACTGTCTGCCGCATGGTTTCTGGAGGATGACGAGCAAACTGCGGCAAAAGGGCAGCTGAAAGTCGCGCAGCTGGCGGCTTCTGCGCTCGATGCCTGACACGTCTAAGGGTTTTCGGAAGGCCCGCTATAGCGAATGTCTTACACGCGATGGTAGCTATTTCGACTATTGCCGATTGGATCCACAGCGTAATCTAGCCTCATCAACTGAAGCACAGGGAGTGTTTCAGGATCACGGATGATCGACCATTAGCAAGGATCGCTGCCGACAGGGAGTCGATAATGGTCTTGGGAAAAACCCGCTTCGGCGGGTTTTTTTTCGTCCACAGGAAAGTGCCGTGCCCAAACAGAAACACCGCCAATTGGCGGTGTTTCTGCATCTGCAGGTTTTACGAGGCGATCAACTGGCGCAACACGTAATGCAGGATCCCGCCGGACTTGAAGTACTCCACCTCGTTCAGGGTGTCGATGCGACACAGCACTTCGATTTTCTCCTGACGCCCGTCTTCACGGGTGATAACCAGGGTCAGGTTCATCCGTGGCGTCAACTCGACACCGCTCAGCCCCTGAATATCCAGGGTTTCCTTGCCGGTAAGGTTCAGGCTTTTGCGGTTCTGATCCAGCTTGAACTGCAACGGCAGCACGCCCATGCCCACCAGGTTGGAACGGTGAATCCGCTCGAAGCTTTCGGCGATCACCGCTTTCACCCCCAGCAGATTGGTGCCCTTGGCCGCCCAGTCGCGGCTGGAACCGGTGCCGTATTCTTGCCCGGCAATCACCACCAGCGGCGTGCCTGAGGCCTGATAACGCATGGCCGCGTCGTAGATCGCCAGTTTCTCGCCGGTCGGAATGTAGATCGTGTTGCCACCTTCTTCGCCGCCGAGCATTTCGTTGCGGATACGGATGTTGGCGAAGGTGCCGCGCATCATCACTTCGTGGTTGCCCCGGCGCGAACCGTAGGAGTTGAAGTCCCGTGGCTCGACGCCTTGTTCGCGCAGGTAACGCCCGGCCGGGCTGTCTGCCTTGATGTTGCCGGCGGGGGAGATGTGGTCGGTGGTCACCGAATCGCCCAACAGCGCCAGCACTCGCGCACCTTTCACATCGGCGATCACCGGCAATGGCCCGGCAATGTCGTCGAAGAACGGCGGGTGCTGGATGTAAGTCGAATCCGCCTGCCAGACGTAGGTCGCGGCTTGCGGCACTTCGATGGCTTGCCACTGTTCGTCACCGGCGAACACTTCGGCGTATTCCTTGTGGAACATTGCGGTGTTGACCTGATTCACCGCGTCGGCGATTTCCTTGCTGCTCGGCCAGATGTCACGCAGGTACACCGGGTTACCTTGCTGGTCGTTACCCAGCGGTTCGCTGCTGATATCGGTGCGCACAGTGCCGGCCAGGGCGTAGGCGACCACCAGCGGCGGTGACGCCAGCCAGTTGGTTTTCACCAGCGGATGCACCCGGCCTTCAAAGTTGCGGTTGCCGGACAGCACCGATGCCACGGTCAGGTCGGCTTTCTGGATGGCTTTTTCGATCGGTTCCGGCAGCGGTCCGGAGTTGCCGATGCAAGTGGTGCAGCCGTAACCCACCAGTGAAAACCCGAGCTGGTCGAGGTACTGCGTCAGCCCGGCGGCCTTGTAGTAATCGGTGACCACTTTCGACCCCGGTGCCAGCGAACTCTTCACCCACGGCTTGCGGGTCAGGCCCTTTTCCACGGCTTTTTTCGCCAGCAGGCCGGCGGCCATCATCACGCTGGGGTTGGAGGTGTTGGTGCAGGAGGTGATCGCGGCAATCACCACGGCGCCGTTTTTCAGGCGATAGGTGTGGCCGTCGTACTCGTAGTCCGTTTCGCCGACCAGATCGGCATTGCCCACCGCCACGCCACCGCCGCCTTCGCTTTCCAGGCGTCCTTCTTCCTTGCTGGTAGGTTTGAATTGCAAGTCGAGGAAGTCACTGAACGCCTGGCCGACATTCGGCAGCGAGACACGGTCTTGCGGACGTTTAGGCCCGGCGAGGCTGGCTTCGACGCTGCCCATGTCCAGCGCCAGGCTATCGGTGAACACCGGTTCCTGACCGGGCAGGCGCCACAGGCCCTGAGCCTTGGTGTAGGCCTCGACCAGTTTCACCACTTCAGGCGGACGGCCGGACAGGCGCAGGTAGTCGAGGGTCACGTCATCGACCGGGAAGAATCCGCAGGTCGCGCCATATTCCGGAGCCATGTTCGCGATGGTTGCGCGGTCGGCGAGCGGCAGGTCGGCGAGGCCGTCGCCATAGAACTCGACGAATTTGCCGACCACGCCTTTCTTGCGCAGCATCTGGGTCACGGTCAGCACCAGGTCGGTGGCGGTGATGCCTTCCTTGAGCTTGCCGGTGAGTTTGAAGCCGATCACTTCGGGAATCAGCATCGACACCGGTTGCCCGAGCATCGCCGCTTCCGCCTCGATCCCGCCGACGCCCCAACCGAGTACGCCGAGGCCGTTGATCATGGTGGTGTGAGAGTCGGTGCCGACCAGCGTGTCGGGGAAGGCATAAGTGCGGCCGTCTTCGTCCTTGGTCCATACGGTGCGGCCGAGGTATTCGAGGTTGACCTGGTGGCAGATCCCGGTGCCCGGCGGCACCACGCTGAAATTGTCGAACGCACTCTGGCCCCAGCGCAGGAAGGCGTAGCGTTCGCCGTTGCGCTGCATTTCGATGTCGACGTTCTGTTCGAAGGCGCTGGCACTGGCGAATTTGTCGACCATCACCGAGTGGTCGATCACCAGATCCACCGGCGACAGCGGGTTGATTCGTTGCGGATCACCGCCGGCCTTGGCCATAGCGGCGCGCATCGCGGCCAGATCGACCACGGCGGGAACGCCGGTAAAGTCCTGCATCAGCACGCGGGCAGGGCGGTACTGGATTTCGCGATCGGAGCGGCGCTCCTTGAGCCACGCGGCAATGGCCTTGAGGTCGGCGCCGGTGACGGTTTTTTCATCCTCCCAGCGCAGCAGGTTTTCCAGCAGGACTTTCAGCGACATCGGCAACCTGTCGAGATCGCCCAGGGTCTTGGCGGCATCCGGCAGGCTGAAATAGTGGTAAGTCTTGTCATCGACTTTCAGGGTTTTCAGTGAATTCAGACTATCGAGGGACGGCATTACGATCACTCCTTTGAGTCCGCACGGCTACGGACTGAGGGGACGGGCAGAGCTATCAACGTAGCCCTGTTTTCAGTAGCTGGCTAATAACTGGACTCTATGGGCAAGTCCAAGGTTCCGACATGGGCTATCATGCGCCGGTTTTCGTGACAGGCTTTGCTTCAACGCAGGTCTGGGCATCGCGCAGGGGATGAATGATCGCCCTCTGCCCAGGAGTAAGAATGAACACCCTATTCATGCATTGCCGGCCAGGCTTCGAAGGCGAAGTCTGCTCGGAGATTTCCGACCTCGCCGCCCGACTGAACGTGGCCGGCTACGCCAAGGCCAAACCAGCCACCGCTTGCGCCGAGTTTGTCTGCACCGAAGAAGACGGCGCCGAACGCCTGATGCGCGGTCAGCGTTTCGCCGAGCTGATCTTCCCGCGCCAGTGGGCGCGCGGTTTTTTCATCGATCTGCCGGAAACCGACCGCATCAGCGTGATCCTCGCGCACATGGCGGAATTCCCGGTCTGTGGCAGCCTGTGGCTGGAAGTCGTCGACACCAACGATGGCAAGGAGCTGTCGAACTTCTGCAAGAAGTTCGAAGGCCCGCTGCGCAAGGCCCTGACCGGCGCCGGCAAACTGGTGGAGGACGCCAGCAAGCCGCGTCTGCTGCTGACCTTCAAGAGCGGCCGTGAAGTGTTTCTAGGTCTGGCCGATGCCGGTAACTCGGCGATGTGGCCGATGGGCATTCCGCGTCTGAAGTTCCCTCGTGAGGCGCCGAGCCGTTCGACCCTGAAGCTGGAAGAGGCCTGGCACCACTTCATCCCGCGCGATCAGTGGGAAGATCGCCTGCACAGCGACATGACCGGCGTCGACCTCGGCGCGGCGCCGGGCGGCTGGACCTGGCAACTGGTCAATCGCGGCATGCTGGTGACCGCCATCGACAACGGCCCGATGGCCGAAAGCCTGATGGACACCGGTCTGGTGCAGCACTTGATGGCCGACGGTTTTACCTTCAAACCTAAGCAACCGGTGGACTGGATGGTCTGCGACATCGTCGAGAAGCCGGCGCGCAATGCCGCGATGCTCGAAGAGTGGATCGGCGAGGGGCATTGCCGGGAAGCGGTGGTCAACCTCAAGTTGCCGATGAAGCAGCGTTACGCCGAAGTGAAGCGCCTGCTCGAACGCATCGCCGACGGTTTCAAGGCCCGCGGGATCAAGGTCGACATCGGCTGCAAGCAGCTTTACCACGACCGCGAGGAAGTGACCTGCCATTTACGCCGCCATGACGTGAAGAAAGCCAAAGCCCGCTGAGCGCGCGACAGGTGACCGAACACCCGGCATTGGGCGACAATGCCGGCCAGTTTCAGGAGTGAATCATGAGTGAAATGATCAATACGCCGGTCGACGGCACCCTCGACGCTACGGGCCTCAACTGCCCGGAGCCGGTGATGATGCTGCACCAGCACATCCGTGACCTGGTGCCCGGCGGCCTGCTCAAGGTGATCGCCACCGACCCGTCGACCCGTCGCGACATCCCCAAGTTCTGCGTGTTTCTCGACCATGAACTGGTGGGGCAGCACGAAGAAGCCGGGACCTATCTGTACTGGATTCGCAAGAAGTCCGGTTGATCGGAAGGCAAAAAAAAGACCTGCATGTGCAGGTCTTTTTTTATGGCCGGTCAGCCCATCGAACGGCTGATGCGAATGCGTTTGCGTGCACTGCGCGTCAGGCGGATCGACAGCATCAGCGCCGCGCAGCTCAGGCCGACGATCAGGCCTTCCCACAAGCCGCTCGGGCCGCGTGGCTCGCCGAGCCAGTCGGTCAGGCCGAGGGCGTAACCTACCGGCAGGCCGATGCCCCAATAGGCGAACAGGGTCAGGATCATCGTCACGCGAGTGTCCTGATATCCGCGCAACGCACCGGCGGCAGTAACCTGAATCGCGTCGGAAAACTGGAACAGCGCCGAATACACGATCAGCATCGCCGCGATGTGAATCACCATCGGATCCGACGTGTAGATCGCCGCAATGTGTTCGCGCATCAGCAGCATCATGCTCGCCGACAGGCAGGCGTAGGCCAGCGCGGTGCCCATGCCGACACCTGCGGCGAAACGTGCTTCACGGGGTTCTTCACGGCCCAGAGCCTGGCCGACGCGCACGGTCACGGCCATGCCCAGCGAATACGGAATCATGAACACCAGCGAGCTGACGTTCAGCGCGATCTGGTGCCCGGCCACCACGGTGGCGCCGAGGCTGCCGATCAGCAGCGCGATCACCGCGAAAATGCTCGACTCGGCAAACACCGCGATGCCGATCGGCAGACCGATGGCCAGCAAACGCTTGATCACCGCCCATTGCGGCCAGTCGAAACGGCTGAACAGTTCGCTCGACTTGTAGGCCGGCGCCCAGCGCTCGTAACCGGCCAGACCCAGTGCCATCACCCACATCACGATGGCTGTAGCCCAGCCGCAGCCGACGCCGCCCATGGCCGGCACGCCGAAGTGACCATAAATGAACACGTAGTTCAGCGGAATGTTCAGCGCCAGACCGCACAGACCCAGCACCATCGCCGGGCGGGTACGACCGAGGCCGTCACTGGTGCAGCGCAGCACATGGTAGAAGGCCACCGCTGGCAGGCCGCTGGCGATGCCGTGCAGGTATTGCATGCACGGGCCGATCAGTTCCGGATCGACTTTCATCAGGTGCAGGATCGGTTCGGCGCTGAACAGCATGGTGGTCGCCATCAGTCCGACTACCAGAGCCAGCCACAGGGCCTGACGCACGATCGGGCCGATTTCGCTGTGAGTGCCGGCGCCGAAGCGCTGAGCGACTTTCGGCGTGGTGGCCAACAGGGTGCCGGTCATCAGCAGGAACACCGGCACCCAGATCGAGTTGCCCAGCGCCACAGCCGCGAGATCCTTCGGCCCGACGCGCCCGGCCATCACCGCATCGACGAAGCCCATGGCGGTGGTCGCCAGTTGCGCGATCATGATCGGCAGGGCCAGGCCGAGCAGATTCTTCAGCTCCAGGCGAACCCGGGCAGGGCGGTTGAGGGAAACGGCAGCGGGGCGGTCGGTCACGGAATTCACAGGCAAAGCGTCCACAGGGGTTGATGCGCAAGGCCGGGCATTCTACGCCGCTGACGTTGTGGTCAGGAAAAATCCTCTGTTGCGGATTTGTAATCGCCTTCGACCGATCAAGAAAGAACAGCCTGCTGGCTCATCGCAGTCCCAGCGCCTACACTGCCGATCCGCCCAAGGAGCCCCGCCATGCTGATTGTTGCCGACGAAAATATCCCGCTGCTCGATGCCTTTTTTGCCGGTTTCGGTGAGATTCGCCGAGTACCGGGCCGTTCCATCGACCGGGCCACGGTCGAACAGGCCGATGTATTGCTGGTGCGCTCGGTGACCAACGTCAACCGCGCACTGCTTGAAGGCAGCAAGGTGCGTTTTGTCGGCACCTGCACCATCGGCACCGATCATCTGGATCTCGATTACTTCAATGAGGCCGGGATCACCTGGTCCAGCGCGCCCGGCTGCAATGCCCGGGGCGTGGTTGATTACGTACTCGGCAGTCTGATGACCCTGGCTGAAATCGAAGGTGTCGATTTGCGTGAGCGCACTTACGGTGTGATCGGCGCCGGTGAGGTCGGCGGTCGCCTGATCAAGGTGCTCAAAGGCCTGGGCTGGAACGTGAAAGTCTGTGACCCGCCGCGTCAGGCGGCCGAGGGCGGCGACTATGTCAGCCTGGAGCACGTCATCGCGCAGTGCGACGTGATCAGCCTGCACACCCCGCTGACCCGCAGCGGCGACGGCGCGACCTGGCATTTGTTCGACGAGCAGCGTTTGCAGCAGCTCAAGCCCGGCGCCTGGCTGATCAACGCGGCTCGCGGTCCGGTGGTGGATAACAACGCGTTGCGCGAAGTGCTGCTGGAGCGTGAAGACTTGCAAGCGGTGCTCGATGTCTGGGAGGCCGAGCCGCAAGTCGATGTCGCGCTGGCCGAACTCTGCGTGCTGGCAACGCCGCACATTGCCGGTTACAGCCTCGACGGCAAACAGCGCGGCACCGCGCAGATCTATCAGGCGTACTGCGAATTTATCGGTGAGCCCGCCAGCATTCAGCTCGGTGATCTGCTGCCGGCACCATGGTTGTCGGAAGTTTCCCTGCATGCCGACAGCGATCCGGCCTGGGCGCTGGCGATGTTGTGCCGTGGCGTGTACGACCCGCGCCGGGACGACGCGGATTTCCGTCGCACGCTGCTGGGCAGCGTCGGTGAGCAACGTGCCGCGTTTGATTTGCTGCGCAAACAGTATCCGTCGCGACGCGAGATCGAAGGTTTGAAAGTGCGGATCGACGGTGATTCGCCGGCCTTGCGCCAGATCGTGACCGCGTTGGGCGCTGTGGCCGTATAAACAGCGGGCAGAAAAAACCCGGCCTGCAGGGGCCGGGTCAGGAAGACGGTGGCGATATCACTCTTGTTCGGCAGGCTTGACCAATCGCTTCTCCAGTTCGCGGCAGGCGTCCTGGATCATGTCTTCAGTGATTGGCACTTCGCGCCCATCCTTATCGATGATCGAGCAACCCAGAGGTTGGCCGGGCTTGGTGCGGATCACTTCAATTCTGTCATCGCTGCTGTTTTGCAAGGACATGGCCTGTCTCCTCATCAGGTTGTGTGCCTAGATTAAAACCGTCAGGTGACCAGGCTGTGACAACTCCCTGCGGTCGGTCCGGAACGGCATCTCCACTCAAACAGAAATGACCGTCTGTCTCAACCCGGACCTTAGACCAATAGCATCTAGGGAGTAGTCGGACCGGTCATATTTAACCTGACTCATTGTGATTTACAGAGTTCCACCCCATTTGAGTCTGTAGGCTGGCCCTATCCATCAGCACACGACGTGAATCTGAATGATCCCGATGCTTTCCTCGCGCCACCGCCGGGCCTTGCGCCTGACCAGTCATTTCCTTGCTCCTTATCGCTGGCCGGCCTTCGGCGCACTGCTCGCGCTGATCGTCACGGCCGGCATTACCCTGTCGATGGGGCAGGGCATCAAGTTGCTGGTCGATCAAGGCTTCATGACCCAGTCGCCGCACCTGCTCAATCAATCCATAGGCCTGTTCATGCTTTTGGTATTCGGCCTGGCGGTCGGCACGTTTGCGCGGTTTTATCTGGTGTCGTGGATCGGTGAGCGCGTGGTGGCGGACATCCGTCGACAGGTATTCAACCATCTGGTGTACCTGCATCCCGGGTTTTACGAGGACAACCGCAGCTCGGAAATCCAGTCGCGGCTGACCGCTGACACCACGCTGCTGCAATCGGTGATCGGCTCGTCGCTGTCGCTGTTCCTGCGCAATTTGCTGATGGTCATCGGCGGGGTGGTGCTGCTGTTCATCACCAACCCCAAGCTCACCAGCATCGTGGTGATCGCACTACCGCTGGTAATTGCGCCGATCCTGATTTTCGGCCGCCGCGTGCGTAACCTCTCCCGGCTGAGTCAGGACCGGATCGCTGACATTGGCAGCTATGTTTCGGAGACTCTTGGCCAGATCAAGACCGTACAGGCCTACAACCATCAGGTGCAGGATGAAGAGCGTTTCGCCAGTACTGTCGAGCAGGCGTTCGAAACCGCGCGCAAACGGATTTTCCAGCGGGCCTGGCTGATCACCCTGGTGATCGTGCTGGTGCTCGGCGCCGTCGCGGTGATGTTGTGGGTCGGCGGCATGGACGTAATTGCGGGGCGGATTTCTGCGGGTGAACTGGCGGCGTTCGTGTTCTACAGCCTGATCGTCGGCAGTGCGTTTGGCACGTTGAGTGAGGTCATCGGTGAATTGCAGCGAGCAGCCGGCGCTGCCGAGCGCATCGCCGAACTGCTGCGTTCGGAGAACATCATCCAGCCCCCGACCACCGGACTAGTGACGCTGCCGGAACGGGTCAAAGGCGAGCTGGAACTGCAGGAAGTGCGTTTTTCCTACCCTTCGCGTCCCGAAAGCCTCGCCGTCGATGGCTTGAGTCTGACGATCAACGCCGGCGAAACCCTCGCGCTCGTAGGGCCGTCCGGCGCGGGCAAGTCCACGGTGTATGATTTGCTGCTGCGTTTCTACGATCCCCGGGAAGGACGGATCCTGATCGATGGCGTGCCGCTGACGAGCCTTGATCCGCTGGACCTACGTCGTTGCTTCGCGCTGGTCTCGCAAACTCCGGCGCTGTTCTTCGGCAGTGTCGAAGAAAACATCCGTTATGGCTGCCCGACCGCCACGCTGGAGCAGGTGCGGGAAGCTGCGAAAATTGCCCACGCCCACGACTTCATCGAACAGATGCCCGACGGTTACCAGACCCACCTGGGCGACGGCGGCCTCGGCCTGTCAGGCGGCCAACGCCAGCGCCTGGCCATCGCCCGGGCGCTGTTGGTGGATGCACCGATCCTCTTGCTTGACGAAGCCACCAGCGCCCTCGACGCCCAGAGCGAACACCTGATCCAGCAAGCGCTGCCGAGCCTGATGCAAAACCGCACCACACTGGTCATTGCCCACCGCTTGGCCACGGTGAAAAACGCCGACCGGATCGCGGTGATGGATCAGGGCAAACTGGTTGCGATCGGCACGCATCAGGAGCTGATTGCGAGTAATCCGTTGTATGCGCGGTTGGCGGCGTTGCAGTTCAGTGATGGTCATCAGGCTTCGACCGACCATGTAACCGACTAAGTAGCCGACCATGTAACCGACCCAGTAGAGCGCCATAAAAAATGCCCGCATCTCTCGATGCGGGCATTTTTGTTTACGTCGATCTATCGGCGAAACACGCCCCGATCACTGATCGTCGAAATACCGCTCATGCCAATCCACCAGCGGTTGCGGCGAATTGAGTTTCTGGCCGTAGATCACCGAGTAGGACAGCACGTTCTGCACGTACTGGCGGGTTTCGTCGAACGGGATGCTTTCCACCCACACGTCGAAGCTCAGGTGGTCGGCGCCACGCAGCCACTGGCGCACGCGGCCGGGGCCGGCGTTGTAGGCGGCGGAGGCGAGCACGCGGTTACCGTTGAACTGGCTGTGCACCTGGCTGAGGTAAGCGGCGCCGAGCTGGATGTTTTTATCCGGATCGAGCACCTGCTGTGGCGAGGCCAATGGAATGCTGAACTTGCGCGCGGTTTCCTTGGCGGTGCCGGGCATCAGTTGCATCAGGCCGCTGGCGCCGACGCTGGAGCGGGCGTCGTCCATGAATGCACTTTCCTGACGGGTGATGGCGAACACCCAGCTCGAATGCAGGCCGCGCACCTTGGCTTCGCGCACCAGAGTGTCGCGGTGGGCCATCGGGAAGCGGATGTCCAGATCATCCCAGTACTGCGCCTGACTGATGGTGCGGATGGCCGGGAAATACCATTTCAGGTCGTAGGCCAGTTTCGCCTGGGCAACCATTTCGTCGCGGCTGAAATGCCGGCTGACGTGATACCACTCGCGGCGGCCGTCGACGATCTGCCCACGGGCGTGGAACTCCAGCGCACGACGCACGCCTGGGGTGTTGCGCACCTTGTTGATCAGCGCCTGACTGAGCACCAGCGGCTTGTTGTTCAGCGAGTACGGCGATTGTGAGCGGTCAGCGGCGAGGAAACCGTAGAAATCCCGTTCCCGCGACAGATTTTTGTACAGCGTCTGCGCTTCCGGGTTTTGCGGTTGTGCCAGTTCCAGACTGCGGGCCTGCCAGTAGCGCCAGCGGTTGGTGGTGGCCAGATCCTGCGGCAGACGGCGAGTCAGTTGATAGGCGTCGTCCCAACGCGCCAGGCGCAGCAGCAGTCGCAGGCGCCATTCGGACACGGTGTTGTCGCGCAGTTCCGGATCGTATTTGGTCATCACGTCCAGCGCGCGGCTGTCGAAGCGGCGGGCGAGGGTCAGGCCGATTTCCCGGGCGATCGCGACTTTTTCATCGCGGGAGAAATGCATGCTGCTGGCATAACCGTCGAGCAGGGCCATGGCCTTGTCCGGGTCTTGACGCGCGAGGCGGCGCAGGCCGAGGCTGACCACGTCCGACATCGGTTCATCGGCCGGCGTGAACCGCGAAGGCTGATTGAGCAGTTCCGGTTTCTGCGCCACGTCCACCAGCAGGCGGCCGCGCGGGGCGAGGGTGGTCAGGCCGTTGACCAAGCTGTTGGCCAGTGGGTAGTTGCGGTGCTGGGCGGCGAGTTTGGCGCGTTCCCAGCGTTTCTGTTCGGTCAACTGACCTTCGGCGGCCCACATGCCGAACAGCGCATCGCAGGCGGCGGGCTGGGATTTGCCGGTCAGCCAAAGCTTCTCGGCATTGGCGTAGCCCTCGGCCTTCTTGTTGTGGCTGATCTGGTACTGCGCGTTCAGGCAGTCGAGTTCGGTGAAATTCAGCTTGGGGTCGTAATACTTGACGAACGTCGCCCAGTCGCCGCGATCGGCCAGCCAGCGCAGCCAACGCAACTTCATCCAGTTGGCCTGGGGCAGGTCACCGTGTTCGGCGAGGAATTTTTCGATCTCCGCGTTGCTCGCGGTTTTCAGCCGGGCGGTCAGCTCGTCGTAAGCCAGGTATGGTTCCAGCGGATAATCGGCGAGGGCCTGGCTGTAACGGAAATACGGGCCGGTGTCGCCCTTGGCCAGGGCGCGCTTGGCTTCATCGTAATACTGGCGTTGGGTGGACAGGTCCACCGCCTGGGCGGATTGAACGGCAGCGGCGGAAAGCAGCAAACATGACAAAACACTGAAGAGGCGACTGCGCATGAGACATCCGGGCAGAGAAATCATGACAAGTGCCGGCCCAAAACCCGCACTGAATTGTCTGTAGCTTAGCCTTTTGCCAGCAGGGGGCGAAAGCTTTGCCGGCCTTGCAGCACAAGTTCGCAACAATTGTTGTGCAGAGTGCGTCAGCGGCGAAATTGCCGGCCTGCTCGGGCCCCGATTCAGGTAGAATGCGCGCCCGGTTTTTGGAGAAGCTCATGACCCTGCTCAAATTCAGCGATGTGTCCCTTGCATTCGGCGCGATGCCGTTGTTGGACAAGGTGTCCTGGCAGATCGCCCGTGGTGAGCGGGTGTGCATCATCGGCCGCAACGGCACTGGCAAATCCAGCATGATGAAACTGGTCAAGGGCGACCAGAAGCCTGATGACGGCTCGGTGTGGCGTGCCCCCGGTCTGAAAATCGGTGAATTGCCGCAAGAATTGCCGGTGGCCGACGAGCGGACTGTGTTCGACGTGGTTGCCGAAGGCCTCGATGGCGTTGGCGCCTTGCTCGCCGAATACCATCACCTGAGCCAGAACATCGTCACCGACGCCGATCTGGACAAGCTGATGCACGTCCAGCACGACCTCGAAGCCCGCGATGGCTGGCGCTTGCAGACTCTGGTCGACAGCACCCTGAGCCGCCTGCAACTGCCGGCCGACAAGACCCTCGCCGAACTGTCCGGCGGCTGGCGTCGTCGTGTGCTGCTGGCGCAGGCGCTGGTGTCCGAGCCGGATCTGCTGCTGCTCGACGAGCCGACCAACCACCTGGACATCGGTGCGATTGCCTGGCTTGAAGAAGCGCTGAAGGATTTCCAGGGCGCCGTGCTGTTCATCACGCACGACCGTTCCTTCCTGCAAAACCTCGCCACCCGCATCCTCGAACTGGATCGCGGTGGCCTGATCGACTGGAACGGCGACTACGCCAGTTTCCTCGTCCATAAAGAAGCCGCACTGGCCGCCGAAGAAACCGCCAACGCGCTGTTCGACAAGCGTCTGGCCCAGGAAGAAGTGTGGATTCGCCAGGGCATCAAGGCCCGTCGCACCCGTAACGAAGGCCGCGTACGTGCGCTGAAAGCATTGCGCGTGGAGCGCAGCGAGCGTCGCGAGCGCACCGGCAAGGCCAACATCCAGCTGGAAACAGCGGAGAAGTCCGGCAAGCAGGTGATGGTGCTGGATAACGTGAGCTTCGCGCATCCTGGCGGTCCGTTCCTGATCCGTGATTTCTCCATGGTGCTGCAGCGTGGCGACCGGATCGGTCTGCTCGGCGCCAATGGTACCGGCAAGACCACCCTGCTGAAACTGATGCTCAGCGGTCTGCAACCGACCAGCGGCAAAGTGGAAGAGGGCACCAAGATCGATGTGGCCTACTTCGACCAGTTGCGCCATCAGCTGGATCTGGAAAAGACCGTGATCGACAACGTCGCCGAAGGTCGCGACTTCATCGATATCGACGGCCAGAGCCGCCACGTGCTGAGCTACCTCGGCGACTTCCTGTTCAGCCCGCAGCGTGCCCGCACGCCGGTGAAGGCGTTGTCCGGTGGCGAGCGTGCGCGTCTGTTGCTGGCCAAATTGTTCAGCAAGCCGGCGAACCTGCTGGTACTCGACGAACCCACCAACGACCTCGATGTGGAAACCCTCGAGCTGCTCGAAGAAGTGCTGCTGACCTTCAACGGCACTGTGCTGATGGTCAGCCACGACCGGGCATTCCTCGACAACGTGGTGACCAGCACCCTGGTATTCGAAGGTGAAGGCAAGGTTCGCGAATACGTCGGTGGCTATCAGGACTGGATCCGTCAGGGCGGTTCGCCGCGACTGCTGGGCGTGACCGAAAGCAAATCCGGCAAGGCCGACCTGAATTCGGCGGTGGTCACTGCCGAACCGGCTCCGGTCGCTGCGCCGGTTGCTGCGGCCCCGGCTGCGAAGAAGAAGTTGAGCTACAAGCTTCAGCGCGAGCTGGAAGCGCTGCCGGGCGACATCGACGCTAAAGAACAGCAGATTGCTGCTGTCGAGGCTGAAATGGCCGAGGCCGGCTTCTATCAGCGTCCGCCGGCCGAGACGGCCAAGGTGATCGCTTCTCTGGAGCAGTTGCAGGCCGAGCTGGATGCACTGGTGGAGCGTTGGGCCGAGCTGGACGCCTGATTGTTTCAAGGCATGAAAAAGCCCGGCGTCCAGTGATGGGCGTCGGGCTTTTTTAGCTTTTCACAAGTGCCTGGGATCAGCGCTTGACCAGATGCACCGCCAGCACATCGCAAGGTGCGCCGTGCAGCACGTCGTTGGCGGTCGAGCCCAGCAACAGCGCCAGACCATGCCGGCCATGGCTGCCGACCACGATCAGGTCGCATTGCTGTTCCTTGGCGAAATGGTGGATTTCCTGACGCGGCTGGCCGTAGGTCAGGTGGCAGTTGGCGCCTTCGAGCTCGGTGTACTTGTGCTTCAGGCGTTCAAGGCGTTCCTTGGCCTGATCGAATTGCTGTTGTTGCAGTTGTGACAGATCCATCGGTACGTCACCGCCGAAGGCCATGGCCATCGGTTCGACGATATGCACCAGCGACAGCTTGGCGCCATTGCTCACCGACAGCTCTCGGGCGCGGTGGATCACAGGGTCGCACTCTTCGGTCAGATCTACGGCGACCAGGATATGGTGGTAGGGCATGAGGTGCTCCTCGTGAGGGATCAATATTGTTAAGTATGGCTGGTTTCAAGCGCATTGGTTCCAAAGTGACGCAATGGGCTCATGACAAAACGGGAGTAGAGATATGACGGTCTGGCTGGTGGTGTCAATCCTGCTGGTGGTGTTGAGTCCGCTGGCGTGGTTGCGTCCGTCACGTGCACAGAGTGGCCGGATAGCCTTGCGCACCGAGGCCCGGCGCATCGGTCTGGCCATGCAGCTGGCGCCTCAGGAGTGGCCGCACTGGATGTCTCAGGAGCCGCCAAACCCGTGCGCGCAATACCATCGGCCACGCCGTGGCAAGCAGCCGGCGTGCTGGACGTATTGGCAGAAATCCCCGGGGGTTTGGGTGAATCAGTGGCAGGAAGTTTGTGAGGATCCACTGCTGCTGAATCATTTCGAGAAATTGCCGGGCAACGTTTTCAAAGTCGAGGCGGACAAGCAGATGATCGCCCTCTATTGGGGCGAGAAGGGCGATGCGTCGGTTTTGCTGGATATTGATGCCACGCTGAAAGCGCTGGCATGACTTGCGGACTTTTCGCGCTGCAACGGTGCGAAACGTCCGGCAGACGCGCAATAAAAAGCCCGACATGATTCATCGGGCGGGGTTGGCCAGGCAGGCCGGAAATTCTTTTTGGCGTTGAACCGACGTCATCCGGTCAGCAAATCTGCGCCTGTTTTCCTTCGTAGTCCAGCCAGCGTAGCCTGTTAAACAAGGCTTGCGGCGAATTAGGGCGACTTTTCTAACTATTAATCTTATGAATGCCCTCACATGCAAGCGTGTGTGGCCGGGCTGCGTCCTACAGAAATGACCGCAAAGTCGAATTTCAACCCGTATTTAGGGCGATTGACAATTGTCGGAAATTCCGTGAAGGTGGCGTACCCAAATCAAACGGGCGTATGAATTGAGCGTTTGTATTGCAGACTGCTCCTACAGAATCCCGACTATCGCGTTGGCGGGTGTGCCGGGTGGATGAGTGTCAGCATCGACGAAAAAACGTCCTGCCGAGCCATTTGCCTGCGTCCGACGTGTACTGTTCAGCTTCCATATCGTGGAGATCAGTTGATGATTTACGAAGGTAAAGCCATCACGGTTAAAGCTCTTGAAAGTGGCATCGTCGAATTGAAATTCGACCTCAAGGGTGAGTCCGTCAACAAGTTCAACCGTCTTACCCTGAACGAACTGCGTCAGGCCGTAGACACCATCAAGGCAGATGCTTCGATCAAGGGCGTGATCGTCAGCAGTGGCAAGGACGTATTCATCGTCGGCGCCGACATCACCGAATTTGTCGACAACTTCAAGCTGCCGGATGCCGAGCTGGTTGCTGGCAATCTCGAAGCCAACAAGATCTTCAGCGATTTCGAAGACCTCAACGTTCCGACCGTCGCCGCGATCAACGGCATCGCCCTGGGCGGCGGTCTGGAAATGTGCCTGGCAGCGGACTACCGCGTCATGTCGACCAAGGCCAAGATCGGTCTGCCGGAAGTCAAACTGGGCATCTACCCGGGCTTCGGCGGTACCGTGCGTCTGCCGCGCCTGATCGGTGCCGACAACGCCATCGAGTGGATCGCCGCCGGCAAGGAAAACCGTCCTGAAGACGCGCTGAAAGTCGGCGCCGTCGATGCCGTGGTTGCCCCTGAAAAACTGCAGGATGCCGCCCTTGAGCTGATCAAGCGCGCCGTCTCCGGCGAGTTCGACTACAAGGCCAAGCGCCAGCCTAAGCTGGAAAAGCTCAAGCTGAACGCCATTGAACAAATGATGGCTTTCGAAACCGCCAAAGGTTTCGTGGCTGGCCAGGCCGGCCCGAACTACCCGGCCCCGGTTGAAGCGATCAAGACCATCCAGAAAGCCGCGAACTTCGGTCGTGACAAGGCGCTGGAAGTCGAAGCCGCAGGTTTCGTGAAACTGGCCAAGACCTCTGCCGCGCAGAGCTTGATCGGTCTGTTCCTGAACGATCAGGAACTGAAGAAAAAGGCCAAGGCCTATGACGAAATCGCCAAAGACGTGAAGCAGGCTGCCGTACTGGGCGCCGGCATCATGGGTGGCGGTATCGCCTATCAGTCGGCTTCCAAAGGTACGCCGATCCTGATGAAGGACATCAACGAGCACGGCATCGAGCAAGGTCTGGCTGAAGCCGCCAAGCTGCTGGTCGGTCGCGTTGATAAAGGCCGCATGACCGCCGCGAAAATGGCTGAAGTGCTCAACGGCATTCGTCCTACGCTGTCCTACGGCGATTTCGGTCACGTCGACCTGGTCGTTGAGGCCGTGGTCGAGAACCCGAAAGTCAAGCAAGCCGTTCTGGCGGAAGTCGAAGACAAGGTCAAAGAGGACACCATCCTCGCGTCCAACACCTCGACCATTTCCATCAGCCTGCTGGCCAAGGCCCTCAAGCGTCCGGAAAACTTTGTCGGCATGCACTTCTTCAACCCGGTGCACATGATGCCGCTGGTGGAAGTGATCCGTGGCGAGAAGTCCAGCGAGCTGGCCATCGCCACCACCGTTGCCTACGCCAAGAAAATGGGCAAGAACCCGATCGTCGTCAACGACTGCCCGGGCTTCCTGGTCAACCGCGTACTGTTCCCGTACTTCGGCGGCTTCGCCAAACTGGTCAGCGCCGGTGTGGACTTCGTCCGTATCGACAAGATCATGGAAAAATTCGGCTGGCCGATGGGCCCGGCGTACCTGATGGACGTGGTCGGCATCGACACCGGCCACCACGGTCGCGACGTAATGGCTGAAGGCTTCCCGGACCGGATGAAGGACGACCGTCGTTCGGCCATCGACGTGCTTTACGAAGCCAAGCGTCTGGGTCAGAAGAACGGCAAGGGCTTCTACGCCTACGAGGCCGACAAGAAAGGCAAGCAGAAGAAAGTCGCCGATCCGTCGGTACTGGAAGTGCTCAAGCCGATCATCTACGAGCAGCGCGAAGTCACTGACGAAGACATCATCAACTGGATGATGATCCCGCTGTGCCTGGAAACCGTGCGTTGCCTGGAAGACGGCATCGTCGAAACCGCCGCCGAAGCCGACATGGGTCTGGTCTACGGTATTGGTTTCCCTCCATTCCGTGGCGGTGCGCTGCGCTACATCGACTCGATCGGTGTTGCCGAGTTCGTTGCCCTGGCCGACCAGTACGCTGATTTGGGCGCGCTGTACCACCCGACCGCGAAGCTGCGCGAAATGGCCAAGAACGGCCAGAGCTTCTTCGGTTAAGCGCCCCCAACTAGAGTGAGAGTGAACTTATGAGCTTGAATCCTAGAGACGTCGTGATTGTCGACTTCGGTCGTACTCCGATGGGCCGCTCCAAGGGCGGCATGCACCGCAACACCCGCGCCGAAGACATGTCGGCGCACCTGATCAGCAAACTGCTGGAACGCAACACCAAGGTCGATCCTGCCGAAGTCGAGGACGTGATCTGGGGCTGCGTCAACCAGACCCTGGAGCAAGGCTGGAACATCGCGCGCATGGCGTCGCTGATGACCCAGATCCCTCACACCTCGGCCGGCCAGACCGTCAGCCGTCTGTGCGGCTCGTCGATGAGCGCGCTGCACACTGCTGCGCAAGCGATCATGACCGGTAACGGTGACGTGTTCGTGGTTGGCGGCGTCGAGCATATGGGTCACGTAAGCATGATGCACGGTGTCGATCCGAACCCGCACATGTCCCTGTACGCGGCGAAAGCCTCGGGCATGATGGGCCTGACCGCTGAAATGCTGGGCAAAATGCACGGCATCACTCGCGAACAGCAGGACGCCTTTGGCGTGCGTTCCCACCAGTTGGCCCACAAGGCGACTGTGGAAGGCAAGTTCAAGGACGAAATCATCCCGATGCAGGGTTACGACGAGAACGGTTTCCTGAAAACCTTCGACTACGACGAAACCATTCGTCCGGAAACCACCCTGGAAAGTCTGGCGGCTCTGAAGCCGGCGTTCAATCCAAAGGGCGGCACCGTAACGGCCGGTACTTCGTCGCAGATCACCGATGGTGCTTCGTGCATGATCGTGATGTCGGCACAGCGTGCGCAAGACCTGGGCATCCAGCCTCTGGCCGTGATTCGCTCGATGGCGGTAGCGGGTGTGGACCCGGCCATCATGGGCTATGGTCCGGTACCGGCTACTCAGAAAGCACTGAAACGTGCCGGCCTGGGTATCAACGATATCGACTTCTTCGAGCTCAATGAAGCGTTCGCCGCACAGGCCCTGCCAGTGCTGAAAGACCTGAAAGTGCTCGACAAGATGAATGAGAAGGTTAACCTGCACGGCGGCGCGATCGCCCTGGGTCACCCGTTCGGTTGCTCCGGTGCCCGTATTTCCGGCACTTTGCTGAACGTGATGAAGCAGAATGGCGGCACCTTCGGGGTGGCCACCATGTGCATTGGCCTCGGCCAAGGCATCTCCACCGTCTTCGAACGCGTTTAAGCGTCTCGTCGATGGAAGCCGGGGCCAAGTGCCCCGGTTTTTGTTTTTGCGGATTTATTTTTGTTTTTATTTTGAAAAAATTTGAGTGAGGGCCGAAGCATGCCGATACAACCTGGGCTCTACCAACATTACAAAGGTCCGCAGTACCGCGTATTCAGTGTTGCGCGGCATTCCGAGACCGAAGAAGAAGTGGTCTTTTACCAAGCCCTGTATGGCGATTACGGCTTTTGGGTGCGTCCCTTGAGCATGTTCCTGGAGTCCGTCGAGGTTGACGGGGAGCAGGTCCCACGCTTTGCTTTGGTGCAAGCCGAACCGAGCCTTTTTTCGAAGCCGTAAGGCGAGTGCGCGCAAAACCCTGCGCTTGACCTCACCTTGTAGCCACTATATATAGCGGTGCCGCGTCAGGCGCCAACCGCCTTTCACTTCTAGAATTCAGGAATTTTCTGATCCATGGGCAAATCGCTGGTCATTGTGGAATCCCCGGCTAAGGCCAAGACCATCAACAAGTATCTGGGCAACCAATACGTGGTGAAGTCGAGTATCGGCCATATCCGAGACCTGCCCACCAGCGGTTCGGCTAGCGCCAGCAAGGAGCCTGCCGCCAAGCGCGGCAAGGCTGCTGCGGGCGAAGCGCCAGCGCTGTCGCCGAAAGAGAAGGCGCGCAAGCAGCTGGTCTCGCGCATGGGGGTCGATCCCGAGCATGGCTGGAAAGCCAAGTACGAGATCCTCCCGGGCAAGGAAAAGGTCATCGAAGAGCTGCGCCGGCTCGCCAAGGATGCTGACACCATCTATCTCGCAACCGACTTGGATCGCGAGGGGGAAGCCATTGCCTGGCACCTGCGCGAAGCCATCGGTGGTGATGACAGCCGCTACAAGCGCGTGGTGTTCAACGAAATCACCAAGAAGGCGATTCAGGAAGCCTTCTCGGAGCCGGGCGAACTCGACATTGATCGAGTGAACGCGCAGCAGGCCCGTCGTTTCCTCGACCGCGTCGTCGGCTACATGGTCTCGCCGCTGCTGTGGGCCAAGATCGCTCGTGGCCTGTCTGCCGGTCGCGTGCAATCGGTTGCCGTGAAACTGGTGGTGGAGCGTGAGCGTGAGATTCGTGCGTTCAACCCGGAAGAGTACTGGGAAGTGCATGCCGATCTCGGCACCGCCAAAGGTTCGACCGTGCGTTTCGAAGTGGCTCGCGAGAAAGGCGAAGCCTTCAAACCACTGAACGAAGCGCAGGCCACGGCCGCGCTGGAGAAGCTAAAATCCTCCAGCTACAGCATCGTCAAGCGTGAAGACAAGCCGACCAGCAGCAAGCCGTCGGCACCGTTCATCACCTCCACGCTGCAACAGGCCGCGAGCAACCGCCTGGGCTTCGGTGTGAAGAAAACCATGATGATGGCCCAGCGTCTCTACGAAGCCGGCTACATCACTTATATGCGTACCGACTCGACCAACCTCTCGGCTGATGCCGTGGCGATGGCGCGCGATTACATCGAAACCGAATTCGGCAAGAAGTACCTGCCAGAGTCGCCGAACGTCTACAGCAGCAAGGAAGGCGCACAAGAGGCTCACGAAGCGATTCGTCCGTCTGACGCCAACACCACGCCAGCCAAGCTGGCCGGCATGGAGCGCGACGCTGAGCGCCTCTACGAGCTGATCTGGCGCCAGTTCCTGGCTTGCCAAATGCTGCCGGCGCAATACCTGTCGACCACCGTCAGCGTCGCTGCCGGCGACTTCGAGCTGCGCGCCAAGGGTCGCATTCTGAAGTTCGACGGTTACACCCGCGTGCTGCCGCAAATCACCAAGCCTGGCGATGACGACGTTTTGCCCGACATGGCGCAGGGCGACGTGATGAAGCTGATCAAGCTCGATCCGTCCCAGCACTTCACCAAGCCGCCGGCCCGTTATTCGGAAGCCAGCCTGGTGAAGGAAATGGAAAAGCGCGGCATCGGTCGTCCTTCGACCTACGCAGCGATCATCTCGACCATTCAGGATCGCGGCTACGTGACCCTGCACAACCGTCGTTTCTATTCGGAAAAGATGGGCGACATCGTTACCGAGCGTCTGTCGGAAAGCTTCTCGAATCTCATGGACTACGGCTTCACCGCCGGCATGGAAGAGAATCTCGATGACGTGGCTCAGGGCGAGCGCGACTGGAAAAACGTGCTGGACGAGTTCTACGGCGACTTCAAGAAAAAACTCGAAGTGGCGGAGAATCCGGAAGCCGGCATGCGTGCCAACCAGCCGGTGATGACCGATATTCCATGCACCACTTGCGGCCGTCCAATGCAGATCCGTACTGCATCGACCGGCGTGTTCCTCGGCTGCTCGGGCTACAGCCTGCCGCCGAAAGAGCGCTGCAAGGCCACCGTCAACCTGGTGCCGGGCGACGAAATCGCGGCGGATGACGAGGGTGAGTCGGAATCCCTGGTACTGCGCGGCAAGCATCGCTGCCCGATCTGCAGCACAGCGATGGACGCCTACCTGCTCGACGAGAAGCGCAAGCTGCACATCTGCGGTAACAACCCTGATTGCGCCGGCTACGAAATCGAAGAAGGCAGCTACCGCATCAAGGGCTACGAAGGTCCGAGCCTGGAATGCGACAAGTGCGGCAGCGAGATGCAGCTCAAGACCGGCCGTTTCGGCAAGTTCTTCGGTTGCACCAACCCGACGTGCAAGAACACCCGCAAGCTGCTGAAGAGCGGTGATGCGGCGCCGCCGAAGATGGATCCGGTGAAGATGCCTGAGCTGAAATGCGAGAAGGTCAACGACACCTACATCCTGCGTGACGGTGCGTCCGGCCTGTTCCTGGCGGCCAGTCAGTTCCCGAAAAACCGCGAGACCCGTGCTCCGCTGGTGATCGAGATTCTGCCGCACAAGGACGAGATCGATCCGAAGTATCACTTCCTGTGTGAAGCGCCGCAGAAGGATCCGGATGGTCTGCCAGCCGTGATCCGCTACAGCCGCAAGACCAAGGAGCAATACGTTCAGACCGAAGTCGACGGCAAGCCGACAGGCTGGAAAGCGTTCTTTGACGGTGGCAAGTGGACGGTTGAAGACAAGCGTCCGGCGAAAGCCAAGGCTTGAGCAGGCGTTGATCTGAAGGTGTCCTGACTGGGCATCTTCAACACAAAAGGCCGCATGACAACCTTCGGGTTTTCATGCGGCCTTTTTGTTTAATGCTTGCGGTCGGATCGGCTGATCCATGACACTGTCCGGCCTGTGTGAAGCAATTATTTCGTTGTGGAGAGTGCCGACATGGCCCACGAGCTCTATACCCGTACCAATCAGAAGATCTATTTCGCGGGTTTGTCGCTGGAAGCGCTGGCCAGGGCCGAAGAGGGGCGGGCGATGAATTCGCTGGCGCTGATTCAGGCCGGGCGCGAATCCGCACTGTTTCATCTCTACGGTGCGTTGTTGGGGCTGTGTCATGAAATCGCCGGCTTCTACCGTCTGCCGCAAGCCAATGCGTCGCGGGCGGAAGCCTTGCTGACCCGCGAAGTGCTGGAGTCGATTGCCATTCCAGAGCTGGCGGAAATGATTGAGCTGGCAGGCAACCCGGAGACTTGGCTGGCTAAATTGCTGGCTGCGCACTCGGCGCTGTTTCAGCCACCACGGGTGCCACACAAACCGAAGGGCGATGTGACGCAGCCGTTGATTCAGACCGTGAATCTGGATGAAGAAGAGGTGGTTGAAGAGCTGAGCCGCGAAGAGCTCGAGAGCTGGCGGCAGAACCTCAAAGGGCTGGCGATTCGCTTCCGTGAAGGCTTGAACGAGTGCTGAGGAACTTTGGACTGGCGGCGACGAGAGGCGTGCTGCTGGTCAAGATCCCGAGCGAAGCCTGAATGATGTCTATATAATCCCTGCCTTTCGTGGAGAACAGACCTATATGCCAACGTCCTTTCTAGAAATTGTCGAGCTACCAGACGGCCGAATCGAACTGCGCAGAGCCGAGGACGAGGGTTCTCTGGTGACTCTGGATTTCTCCGAGGATGCCAAGGCGTTTCTGCAGGGCCAGCACGTTGAAATTGCCAAGGCGATGTTGAGCGTCGGCGTGCAAATGGCGGGGCGTATGGTTGAAGGCGAATTCGATAAGGATGAGGGGCCGCGGGTTCTTCATTGATCCGCTGTCTGTCAGTTACTGCTCCAGATCGGCTTCTCTATCCCTGGAGAAGCCCTGCGCTTTACATGGCGCGCATTGTTGCTGAATCACCCCAAACGAATGTTCAGGCTTTGAGCGTCCCCGGTGCGGGCGGCGCTGATCAGCTGTTGCCGTGACCCTGCGCTCAGTGTGTTCAGCCACGTGACGACCGTGTGGCTGCGGCCCAGGCGTAATGCTTCGCAGGCCAGTTGCTGGGCGCTTTGAGCGCCGCGCGGTTGTAACAGCAGGATGCGTTCGCGATTCAATCCTGCGTCCCGTAGCCAGGTCTGGGTCAGGCTGGCAGGCGGTGCAATCAGGGTCAGCCAGCGTGCGTCCTGATCCTCGCTCAGTTCGCGAAGAATCGGTGCCAGCAGGCTCAGGCAGTTCCCGGTCGCGCCGCGCAGTGACAGCTCGCTGAACGCTTCAGGTTCGGTATTCCACGGACGCTCGACGACATCTTTGAGGATGGGGGCGAGGGGCTGCGCCAGAAATGCCTCGAACAACGGCAGTTGTGTTTGCTGAGGTACGTGTGGGAACTGCATAAAGCCTCCTCTAGCGGCGGATGACGCCGACACTCAAGCCTTCGATCACCAGTTCCTGGTCTTTCAGGTTGACTTCGATAGGGGCGAACTCGGGGTTTTCGGCAATCAGCCAGACTTTGCTGCCGTCACGCTTGAAGCGTTTGACGGTAACTTCGTCGCCGATCCGCGCAACCACGATCTGACCGTTGCGCGCCTCGCGGGTGGTGTGAACCGCCAGCAGGTCGCCGTCGAAAATGCCGATGTCCTTCATGCTCATGCCGTGGACGCGCAACAGATAGTCGGCGCGTGGATGGAAGAAGGCGGGGTTGATGTTGCAGGACTCTTCGATGTGCTGCTGGGCGAGAATCGGCGCGCCGGCAGCCACTCGACCGATGATCGGCAGGGTGGATTCGTCGACCTTGGCTTCGAAGCCTGGGATGCGAATGCCGCGAGAGGCACCGGGAGTCATCTCGATTGCGCCTTTGCGAGCGAGCGCCTTGAGGTGCTCTTCGGCCGCGTTGGGCGATTTGAAACCCAGTTCCTGAGCGATTTCCGCACGGGTCGGCGGGTAGCCGTTGTCTTCGAGGCAGCGTTTGATAAAGGCCAGAATCTCGGCTTGGCGTGGCGTCAGCTTAAGCATATTGATCGCTCTGTCTTTTTATACAGTGACTGGGATTATATACAGTGAAGCAGTCTTGGCAATGATCGTTTTTTGCCATGCCGCCGGACGGTCAGTGACGACGCTGATTAATGTGGCGTCCTTGTTGTGGTTAAATAACTGACCGACCATTCCCAAAACGAACTGGCAGGCTTGACAAGGCATAGGCTGAAACGTATGTTTCAAACAAGTGTTTGTCAGGCGGAGTAGCCATGGCCCAGTCGGAAACCGTTGAACGCATTCTTGATGCTGCAGAACAGCTGTTCGCGGAAAAAGGTTTCGCTGAAACCTCATTGCGTCTGATCACCAGCAAGGCAGGGGTCAACCTCGCTGCGGTGAACTATCACTTCGGCTCGAAGAAGGCGCTGATCCAGGCGGTTTTCTCGCGCTTCCTCGGTCCGTTCTGCATCAGCCTCGACAAAGAGCTGGAGCGCCGCCAGGCCAAGCCAGAGAACAAGCCTTCGCTCGAAGAGCTGCTGGAAATCCTCGTCGAGCAAGCGCTGGTGGTTCAGCCACGCAGCGGCAACGATCTGTCGATTTTCATGCGCCTGCTCGGTCTGGCATTCAGTCAGAGCCAAGGCCACTTGCGCCGTTATCTGGAAGACATGTACGGCAAGGTGTTCCGTCGCTACATGCTCTTGGTGAACGAAGCCGCCCCGCGCATTCCTCCGATCGAACTGTTCTGGCGCGTGCACTTCATGCTCGGTGCCGCAGCATTCAGCATGTCGGGTATCAAAGCCCTGCGCGCGATTGCCGAGACCGACTTCGGCGTCAACACCTCCATTGAGCAGGTGATGCGTCTGATGGTGCCGTTTCTGGCTGCCGGCATGCGTGCCGAAACCGGCGTCACCGACACGGCCATGGCCACCGCGCAGTTGCGACCACGCAGCAAGTCCGCACCGGCACCTGCCAAGGTTTAACCGTCCATGGGTGGGCGCGGCAGCTGACATCCGCTAAGCTAGCCGCCCATGTCGACTCTCGTTCTGAACCCGTTTCTCATTGAAATCACCGACCCGCCGGGCAATGCCTCAGGTGGTGATTTCGTGGGCGACGGGTTTTTCGTTTTCAAGGAATCTCTATGACTGCTGGCCTGCAAGGCTCGTTGATGGTGGACGTCGCCGGTACCTGGCTGACGGCCGAAGATCGCCAATTGTTGCGCCAGCCCGAAGTGGGCGGCCTGATCATTTTTGCCCGCAACATCGAGCATCCGCGCCAGGTGCGCGAGCTGAGCGCGGCGATCCGTGCCATTCGTCCGGACCTGCTGCTGGCGGTGGATCAGGAGGGCGGTCGCGTCCAGCGCCTACGTCAGGGCTTCGTCCGTTTGCCGGCCATGCGCGCCATTGCTGATAACCCGAACGCCGAGTATCTGGCCGAGCAGTGCGGCTGGATCATGGCCACCGAAGTGCTGGCGGTCGGCCTCGACCTGAGCTTCGCGCCGGTGCTGGATCTGGATTACCAGCGCAGCGCCGTCGTCGGCACCCGTTCGTTCGAAGGCGACCCGGAGCGCGCCGCGCTACTCGCCGGCGCATTCATCAAAGGCATGAACAGCGCCGGCATGGCCGCCACCGGCAAGCATTTCCCTGGCCATGGCTGGGCGGAAGCCGACTCCCACGTCGCAATCCCCAACGACGAGCGCAGCCTCGAAGAGATCCGCGCCAACGACCTCGTGCCGTTCGCCAGGCTCAGCAGGCAACTGGCCGCCGTCATGCCGGCTCACGTGATTTATCCGCAAGTCGACGCACAGCCCGCCGGTTTCTCCCGGCGCTGGTTGCAGGACATCCTGCGCGGCGAGCTGCAGTTCGACGGCGTTATCTTCAGCGATGACCTGTCGATGGCCGGCGCGCACGTGGTTGGCGACGCCGCCAGCCGTATCGAAGCGGCACTCAGTGCCGGTTGCGACATGGGCCTGGTGTGCAATGATCGCGCGGCCGCCGAACTGGCCCTGAGCGCCGCGCAGCGCATGAAGGTCAAGCCGTCGCCGCGTATCGCACGCATGCGCGGTCAGGCGTTCGCCAACACCGAATACCGTCAGGATCCGCGCTGGCTGACCGCTGTCGGCGCGCTCAAAGACGCTCAACTGATCGATTAAGGATTTTTCGCTATGACGGTTTACGCAATCATCGGCGGCACCGGCCTGACCCAGCTGGAAGGCCTGAGCATTCGTCAGTCGCTGGCGGTGGACACGCCTTATGGCGCGCCATCGGCCGAGGTTCAGATTGGTGAGTACGCCGGCAAGGAAGTGCTGTTCCTCGCTCGTCACGGTCACCCGCATCGCTTCCCGCCGCACAAGGTCAACTACCGCGCCAACCTGTGGGCGTTGAAGCAGGCCGGAGCCGAAGCGATCATCGCGGTCAACGCCGTGGGTGGGATTCATCCTGCAATGGGCACCGGACATTTCTGCGTGCCGCATCAGATCGTGGACTACACCAGCGGTCGCGAGCACACCTATTTCGCCGATGACCTGGAACATGTCACACACATCGACTTCAGCTTTCCCTACAGCGAACCGCTGCGTCAGCAACTGATTGCTGCATTGGCCGCTGAAGGTTGCGAGTACAGCGATCAGGGCGTTTACGCCTGCACACAGGGCCCGCGTCTGGAAACCGTGGCCGAGATCGTGCGTCTGGAGCGTGACGGCTGCGACATCGTCGGCATGACCGGCATGCCGGAAGCGGCGCTGGCCCGTGAGCTGGATCTGGATTACGCCTGCCTGTCTCTGGTGGTGAACCCGGCGGCGGGCAAGACCACTGAAGTGATCACCATGGCCGAGATCGAGCAGGCATTGCACGATGGCATGGGCAAGGTGAAGTCGACGCTGGCGCGCGTACTCAAGGGCTGATTCTGGCTCCGCAATGACTTGAATGAAAAGCGCTGAGGATCTCAGCGCTTTTCAAACTTGTCCGGCAACGGCGCAAACAGTGCCTCGATATCATCACTCTGCAGCTTCCAGTCCCCGGCCTTGCGCCCATCCAGCACGCCGGCCGCCAGGTCGGACTTTTCCTTCTGCAGAAGCTGAATTTTCTCCTCGACCGTGCCCCGGGCAATCATCTTGTAGACAAACACCGGCTTCTCCTGACCAATACGATACGCGCGGTCGGTTGCCTGATTCTCGGTCGCCGGGTTCCACCACGGGTCGTAGTGAATCACCGTATCCGCTTCCGTCAGGTTTAGACCCACACCACCAGCCTTCAGGCTGATGAGAAAGATCTGACGCTTGCCGCTCTGGAATTCCTTCACAGGCGTTCGCCGATCCCGAGTCTGTCCCGTCAGCAGCGCATAGGCGACATTGCGTTTTTTCAGCTCGTCCTCGATCAGTGACAACATCGACGTGAACTGCGAGAACAGCAGAATCCGCCGGCCTTCCTCAAACAACTCCTCGAGCATTTCCATCAGGCTGTCGAGCTTGCCCGATGTGCTGCCGCGAGCGGGCAGGGTGGCGTCGTTGACCAGGCGCAAGTCGCAGCAGACCTGCCGCAGCTTGAGCAATGCCTCGAGAATGATGATCTGGCTGCGCGCCACACCTTTGCGAGTGATCTCGTCGCGAACCTTCTTATCCATCGCCAGACGCATGGTTTCGTATACGTCGCGCTGGGCCTCGTTGAGCTCGACCCAATGGATGATCTCGGTTTTCGGCGGCAGTTCGGTCGCAACCTGTTCCTTGGTGCGGCGTAGCAGGAATGGTTTGATCCGGCCGTTGAGGTGCTGAAGTCTGACTTCGCTCGCGCGCTTTTCGATCGGCACGCGGTAATCGGCGTTGAAGCTTTTGACGTCGCCGAGCCAGCCGGGCAGCAGGAAGTGAAACAGCGACCACAGTTCGCCCAGGTGATTTTCCAGTGGCGTCCCGCTCAGGCACAGGCGCTGGCGTGCATTGAGTTCACGGGCAGCCTGGGCGGCTTTGCTGTTCGGGTTCTTGATGTACTGCGCTTCGTCGAGCACCAGTACGTGCAGCGGCTGCTGGGCCAGACGCTCGACATCCTTGGGCAGCAGCGCATAGGTCGTGAGGATCAGGTCGTAGTCGGCCAGATGCTCGAAATGCTTTTTACGGCTGGCACCGTACAGCGCGACAACCTTGAGCTGTGGCGTGAAGTGCGCCGCTTCGTCGAGCCAGTTGGGAATCAGGCTGGTGGGCATTACCACCATGCACGGCCGATCCAGACGCCCGGCGTTCTTTTCGCTGAGAATATGCGCCAGTGTCTGTAGGGTTTTGCCCAGGCCCATGTCGTCCGCGAGAATCCCGCCGACTTCAAGTTGTCGCAGCGACTGCATCCAGCTCAAGCCTTCGAGCTGATAAGGACGCAGCGTCGCATTCAACCCCTTCGGTGCTTTGGCACTGTAATCGCGGATATCACGCAAGCGCTGGGCGAAGCTGCGAATCTGCTCGCCACCCTCCCACAGCAGCGGAATACCTTCCAGCGAATTCAGGCGCGTGGCGTCGGCCTTGCTCAGGCGCAGGGTGGTTTCGCCCGGCTCCTGCAGATAGAACTCGCCAAGGGTCGCCAGTACCGGTTTCAGCCGGCCGAGGGGCAGGGCGACTTGCAACGGTCCGTGCTCGCTGTTGCGTTGCGGGATGTTCACCAGAATCAGCTCATCGTCGCGACGGCGGGCGAGACGTTCCGGATTAAGTATTTCCGTGTGCGAGCGCATCAGGTTGAGCAGGATCGGCAGCAGGCTCAGGCGCTCACCGTTGACGATGATCCCCAGCTCCAGATCGAACCAGTCGCGTTCCGGCGTCTGCTCGACAGTGGCGTACCAGTCGTCGACGGCGGTCAGGTCGAAACCGAATTCATCGTCGACCAACAGCTCCCAGCCTTGGGTGCGCAGTTTCGGCAGATCGTTGAGGGTGAACGTCAGCCAGGCGCTGTCGTTGACCATCTCGTAGAGTTCGCCGGCGCTTTCCGGCAGGGCCTTGCTCTGCCGGGTGGCGATGCGGAAGCCGAGAATTCGCAGCTGCTCGCGGTAGCTTTGTTCGACGTCCGGGTGGCGTTTGACCCGCAAGGTCTGGGCTTCCTGGCGAATCAGAATGTCGCCGTTCTTCTGGCCGCTGACGTATTCGTCGAGATAGCTGAAGGACAGCGCCGCACGGTGCTGGATGTAGCGCTGCATCTTGCCGTTGCGCGGTTCGAACGCGCTGAATTCGACGCTGGCCAGCCACAGGCGCGGTACCGGTTGCACATTGTCCACCAGCACTTGCGGTGGCGCCTTCGGGCTGCGGTTTTCCAGGACGGCCTGGAGTTTTTCCAGCAGTTCGGCGTCTTTGGCGGCGGCGGGGTATTCGAGGGTTTCCTGCACTTGCAGCAATACCGCCGCACAGTGTTTGCAGTTGCTGTGGACTGGGCAGGTGCAGGTGGCGTCGACCATCAGCAGCGTGCCTTTGGCTGACTCGCGCAGATGAATCGTCTGACGGTAGACGTTACCGCCAGAGCCTTCGCAGCTGGCGGTAATGGTCGCGTCGCCGACCTGTACGAATCGCACCCGGTTTTCCAGCGCGTAGCGGCGGCCACGTTCCAGGCTTTGTTCCTTGAATCGGCTGACCCAGGAGGAGGCCAGCGGTTTACTCAGTGGCGGGGGCATAAGGACTTCGATCAGTCCGGAACGACTTCAGGCGCTTCCCGAGGCGCGGGCGCCGTCAGTGAAGTGATCTTGATCAGCAGGGCCAGATGACCGTTGTCGAGGTAGTTGAGTTGGCCGTTCTTGGTGTGGCTGTCCTGTTTCAGGCGCTCGCTGGCGGTGACCATGCCGTTGGCGTCGATCTGATTGACCCAGAAGTCGGCGTTCACGTCGGTGAAGCGCCCGAGCTTCATTTCAATCGTGCCTTCGATGGGGAACTGGCCGAATTGCTCCTGACCTTCGCTGACTGCAACCTTCGCCGGTGTCTCGCCCAGCGTCTGTTGCCAGGCTTTGTGCATCAGCACGCTGTACTCGCCGCTGGCGGTGAGTTTGGTCACAACATCGTTCAGCGCCGGGGTGCGTTTGCTGTCATCGCCCAAACGCTGAGCGCCAGCCGCCCAGTCTTCCGGTGCAGCGCGGCTGACAATCGCCGGCACGGCGTTCTGGCGTACCAGAATCATTTCGACCTGATAGAGGTCATCGGCAAACGCCGTAGGTGCCACCAGAGTCAGTAGCAAAGTCAGAGAGCGAAACAGGCGCATGCGGCGTCCTTCAAGCAGTTTTCGGGATGAGGCGCTCGAACAGCGCCTCCACAGTATTAAAGCGCTCTTCCGGGCGCTCCATCGGCACCTGGAACTTGAACATCGTGGCGCCTTCGAATTTGTAGCGTTTTGGCTGGCTCTGGATCAGTTTGATCAGGGTCATCGGATCGACCGGCGTCTGCGCCGCGAACTCGATGCGCCCACCTTGCGGGCCGCCATCGACTTTCTTGATGCCCAGCTGTTCTGCCTGCAATTTCAGCGCCGTGATGCGCACCAGATTCTTGGTCGGCTCCGGCAGCAGACCGAAGCGGTCGATCATCTCCACTTGCAGATCTTTCAGACCTTCCTCGTCGGTGGCCGAAGCGATGCGCTTGTACAGGATCAGGCGTGCATGCACGTCCGGCAAATAATCTTCCGGAATCAGCGCCGGCACCCGCAGGTTGACCTCCGGGCCACCGCCGAGCGGTTGATCGAGGTTCGGCTGTTCGCCCTTGCGGATCGATTTCACCGCGCGCTCGAGCATTTCCATGTACAGCGTGAAACCCACGGCCTGAATCTGACCGCTCTGGCCGTCGCCCAGCAGTTCGCCGGCGCCACGGATTTCCAGGTCGTTGGTGGCCAGCACGAAGCCAGCGCCCAGATCCTGAGTATTGGCAATCGCCTCCAGGCGTTTTTCCGCATCGCCAGTGATTTGCTGGCGCGGTGGGGTCAGCAGGTAGGCGTAAGCCTGGTGGTGGCTACGACCAACGCGACCGCGCAACTGGTGCAACTGCGCCAGACCGAACTTGTCGGCGCGCTCAATGATGATGGTGTTGGCGCTCGGTACGTCGATGCCGGTCTCGATGATGGTCGAGGCGATCAGCACGTTGAAGCGCTTGTGGTAGAAGTCGCTCATCACCTGTTCGAGTTCGCGTTCGCGCATCTGCCCGTGGCCGATGCCGATCCGCGCTTCCGGCACCAGTTCGGCCAGTTCGGCGGCGCACTTCTCGATGGTCTTCACGTCGTTGTGCAGGTAATAGACTTGACCGCCGCGCAACAGCTCACGCAGCAAGGCTTCTTTGACCGTGCTCTTGTTCTGCTCCATGACGAAGGTGCGCACCGACAGGCGTCGCGCCGGCGGCGTGGCGATGATCGACAGGTCGCGCATGCCCGACACTGCCATGTTCAGCGTGCGCGGAATCGGCGTGGCGGTCAGTGTAAGAATGTCGACTTCGCTGCGCAGGGCCTTGAGCTGTTCCTTCTGACGGACGCCGAAACGGTGCTCTTCGTCGATGATTACCAGCCCGAGGTTTTTGATTTTGACGTCGTCCTGCAGCAGCTTGTGCGTGCCGATGACGATGTCGATATTGCCTTCGGCCAGTTGGGCCACCGCAGCGTTCACTTCCTTGGCCGACTTGAAGCGGCTCATCACTTCCACGGTCACCGGCCAGTCGGCGAAGCGGTCGCGGAAGCTGTTGTAATGCTGCTGGGCGAGCAGGGTGGTCGGCACCAGGATCGCCACTTGCTTGCCGCCGTGCACCGCTATGAACGCGGCGCGCATGGCCACTTCGGTCTTGCCGAAACCGACGTCGCCGCAGACCAGTCGGTCCATCGGTTTCGGCGAAAGCATGTCCTCGCGCACGGCTTCGATAGTGGATTGCTGGTCCGGGGTTTCTTCGAACGGGAAACCGGCGCTGAAGGTTGCGTAATCGGCCTTCGGATCGGCAAACGCATAACCTTCGCGGGCGGCGCGACGGGCGTAGATGTCGAGCAATTCGGCAGCCACGTCGCGGACCTGTTCGGCGGCCTTGCGCTTGGCTTTCTGCCAGGTCTCGGAGCCGAGGCGGTGCAACGGAGCCAGCGCATCGTCGCTGCCGGTGTAACGGGCGATCAAATGCAGGTTGGCCACCGGCACGTAAAGCTTGGCGTTCTCGGCGTATTCGAGGGTCAGGAATTCGGCGGCCTGATTGTCGATTTCCAGAATCGTCAGGCCGAGATAGCGACCGACGCCGTGGTCGATGTGCACCACCGGCGCGCCTTCACGCAGTTCGGTGAGGTTCTTGATCACCGCATCGTTGTTGGCGTCGGCGCGTTTTTCGCGGCGACGACGCTGCATCACGCGTTGGCCGAACAGCGGACTTTCCGCGACCAGTGCCAACGCCGGCTCGTCCAGCATCAGGCCTTCGTCGAGCGGGGCGATGGTGATCGCCAGGCGATCCTTGCTCGCGACAAAGTCCGGCCAGCTGTCGACGGTTTTCGGCCGCAGCTTCAGGCGATCCAGCAGCTCCAGCAGCACTTCGCGACGACCGGCGGATTCCGCGGTAAACAGCACGCGTCCGGGAAATTCGTCGAGGAATGCCGAGAGTGCGGCCAGCGGCTGGGTAGCCTTGGCTTCGATCGCCAGATTCGGCAGCGCCTGCGCCGGGAAGCGCTCACGACCGACGCCGGATTCAACGTCCTGCTGACTGGCGACCACGCGCGGCCAGTTCTTCAGGCGGGCGAAGCAGTCTTCCACCGGCAGGAACAGTTCGGCCGGCGGCAATAAAGGACGCGATGGATCGACGCGGCGCTCTTCATAACGATTGCGCACATCGTTCCAGAAGTTTTCTGCCGCCTGCTCGATACCTGGTAGCGAAAACACTTGCGTGTCCTGCGGCAGATAATCGAACAGGGTCGAGGTTTCTTCGAAGAACAGCGGCAGGTAGTACTCGATACCCGCCGGCGTGATGCCGCTGCTCAGGTCCTGAAAGATCGGGCAGCGACGGAAGTCGACGTCGAAACGCTCGCGAAAGCGCGCCTTGAAGCGGGTGACCGCGTCTTTCTGCAGCGGGAATTCCTTGGCCGGCAGCAGCTTGACCGAATCGACCTTGTCGATGGAGCGCTGGTTTTCCGGATCAAAGGTGCGCAGGGTTTCGATTTCGTCGTCGAACAGGTCGATGCGATACGGCAGTTTGCTGCCCATCGGGAACAGGTCGATCAGTGCGCCACGCACCGTGAACTCGCCGTGCTCGTAGACCGTGTCGACGTAGCGATAGCCGCTGGCTTCAAGCCGCGAGCGCATTTGCTCGACATCGAGTTTCTGCCCGACATCCAGCACCAGGCTGCTGCCGAGCAGGAATTTGGTCGGCGCCAGACGGTGCAGGGCGGTGGTGATCGGTACCACCAGCACGCCATGTTCCAGCTCCGGCAGTCTATAAAGGCTGGCGATGCGCTGGGAGATGATGTCCTGGTGTGGCGAAAACAGGTCGTAGGGCAGGGTTTCCCAGTCGGGGAAATGCAGCACCGGCAAATCCGGGGCGAAGAAGCTCAGCTCCTGCTCCAGCCGTTCGGCACTCTGGCTGTCGGCGGTCAAAAGCAGCGTGAAGCGCTTGGCAGCGCTGGCAGCCTCGGCAATCGCCAGGCTCAGGGCGGCACCGGGGAGGTTGCCCCAGTGCTGTTTACCTGCCGCGGCAGGGAGAAGCGGTAGACGCAGAACAGGCACGGAAGGTTGAGCTCCAGGCGTTGCGACAAAGTCGGTAATTGTAGCGGCGTCCGGTGCCGCCTGTCAGTTGCAGGATGCGTCTATCTGCGCTGTTTCGGAAAAATGTAGTGGTAACCATAAAAACCAGCGCTTTTTTTACGGTTATGTAGTGCCAAATGTTGGTGGTGTTACGGAGGGTTACAGACATCGTCTAACAGTCGTCGAAAAAATGGCTGCGCTGGAAGCCCCGGTTTTACTGGGCTGGCGGGGAGCGTTATTTTTTTTGGACGGATTTTTGTTACCGATTGCGCGACAAGCGCGCATTGCTACAAGAGGTTCTCGGCGGCATAATGTAGCCCCTTTTTTCTGCCCCTACATGTGGAAGGTTACCGTGACTCAGAAGCCCGACCAGTGTCTTGGTGAATGGATCGACCGTGAAGCACTCGCAGAAGCGATGATTCCGCTTATCGGTCAGCTCTACCGCAACAACAACGTGGTGAGCTCGATCTATGGCCGCAGCCTGATCAACCAGTCTGTCATCGCGATTCTCAAAGCTCACCGCTTTGCTCGCCACCGTTCTGCCGACGACAGCGAACTCTCCGTCCACGAAACATTCCCACTGCTCAAGGCCATGAGCGAGCTCAAGCTCGGCGCGGCCTCGGTAGATCTGGGCAAGCTGGCGTACAAATTCCGCAACGAAGGCAACGGCCGTACCGCCGAGCAATTCGTTCGCGAAGAAATGGCTGACGTGGTTGGCCAGCAAAACGCTTCGGCACGCAAAGGCACCGACGTTGTACTGTACGGCTTCGGTCGTATCGGCCGTCTGCTGGCGCGTATCCTGATCGAGAAAACCGGTGGCGGCGACGGCCTGCGTCTGCGTGCCATCGTGGTGCGCAAAGGCGCCGAAAACGACCTGACCAAACGCGCCAGCCTGCTGCGTCGCGATTCGGTACATGGTTCGTTCAACGGCACCATCACCATCGATGAAGAAAACAACACCATCACCGCCAACGGCAACCTGATCCAGGTTATCTACGCGAAGAACCCTACCGAAGTGGATTACACCCAGTACGGCATCAAAGATGCGCTGCTGGTGGACAACACCGGTGTATGGCGTGACGCCGATGGTCTGGGGCAGCACCTGGCGTGCCCGGGTATCGACCGCGTTGTTCTGACCGCGCCTGGCAAAGGCAAGCTGAAGAACATCGTTCACGGTATCAACCACAACGAAATCACTGCTGACGACAAGATCGTGTCCGCCGCTTCCTGCACCACCAACGCCATCGTGCCGGTGCTGAAAGCCGTGAATGACAAGTTCGGCATCATCAACGGTCACGTCGAAACCGTTCACTCGTACACCAACGACCAGAACCTGATCGACAACTTCCACAAGGGCGATCGCCGTGGCCGTAGCGCCGCGCTGAACATGGTGATCACCGAGACCGGTGCTGCCACCGCTGCTGCCAAGGCCCTGCCTGAGCTGGCCGGCAAGCTGACCGGTAACGCGATCCGTGTTCCGACGCCGAACGTGTCGATGGCCATTCTCAACCTGAACCTTGAGAAAGCCGCCTCCCGTGAAGAGATGAACGAGTACCTGCGCTACATGGCGCTGCACTCCGATCTGCACAAGCAAATCGACTTCGTCAACTCGCAGGAAGTGGTTTCGACCGACTTCGTGGGCTCGCGCCACGCCGGTGTGGTCGATGCTGAAGCGACCATCGTTCAAGACAACCGCGTTGTTCTGTACGTCTGGTACGACAACGAGTTCGGCTACAGCTGCCAGGTGATCCGCGTGATGGAAGACATGGCCGGTGTAAACCCGCCAGCGTTCCCGCGCTAAGCTTTAGCTGCAAATGAAAACGCCCCGACTTAGGTCGGGGCGTTTTTGTTTGTGCGCGATTTGTCTCAGCGGGGGATGGCGGCTTGTGCCGTTCGCAGTTCGTGCCTGTTGCCACGGAACAGCACCAGCGTAGCGATCAGGCCCAATACGGCTGCGCCACTGAGCCAGATCCCCGGTGCCGCCTTGTTGTCCAGCACATGGATCAGGTAAGTGCAGGCCGCCGGCGTAAAGCCACCGAAGGTTGCGGTCGCCAGGCTGTAGGCCAGCGAGAAACCGGTCGTACGAACTTCCACCGGCATGATCTCGGTGAGGGCAACCACCATCGCCCCGTTGTACGAGCCGTACAGGAACGACAGCCACAACTCGACGATCAGCAAGTGACTGAAGCTCGGGTTCGCCACCAGCCACGACAACGCCGGATAAGCGGTCAGGATCGCCAGAATCGTCGCCGCCAGCAGTAGGGGTTTACGCCCGACCTTGTCGGACACCGCGCCCATCACCGGCAGCCAGAAGAAGTTCGACAGGCCGATGCACACAGTCACTAGAAGCGCATCGAAGTCCGACAGGTGCAATTCCGCCTTGCCGAAGGTCGGTGTGTAGGCAGTGATCAGGTAGAACGACACCGTCGTCATGACCACCAGCGCCATGCCGGCGATGACGATGCCAAAGTTCTGACCGATCGAACGGACGATTTCCTGCAGGGTTGGGCGATGTTTACGCGCCTGGAACTCCGGGGTTTCCTCCAGCGAGCGGCGGATGACAAAAATCACCGGGACGATCATGCAGCCGATCAGGAATGGCACGCGCCAGCCCCATTCGCCCATCTGTTCCGGGCTCAGCCAGTGGTTGAGGCCGACACCGAGCAGCCCGGCGAATACCACCGCCGCTTGCTGGCTGGCTGACTGCCAACTGACGAAAAAGCCCTTGCGGCCCGGCGTGGCGATTTCCGCCAGATACACCGACACACCGCCCAATTCCACGCCGGCCGAGAAGCCTTGCAGCAATCGGCCGAACAGCACGATCAACGGCGCGGCAACCCCAAGGGTGGCGTAGCCCGGCACGCAGGCAATCAGCACGGTGCCGGCCGCCATCATGGCCAGCGTGATGATCAGGCCCTGGCGGCGGCCGTGACGGTCGATGTAGGCGCCGAGAAAAATCGCCCCCAACGGACGCATCAGGAAGCCGGCGCCGAAAGTGGCCAGGGAAAGCATCAGGGACGCGAAGGCGCTGTCGGTGGGAAAGAAGGTCTTGGCAATGGCCGTGGCGTAGAAGCCGTAGACCATGAAGTCGAACATCTCGAGAAAGTTGCCGCTGACAACGCGAAAAATCGCCTTGCCTTTGCCGGTCGTGGAGGACATGGGTAGGTACTCACTCTAAATCTTGTAAGAAAGCGTTGCGCTCGTAGCCCATAATGGCCGGCGCGGTTTTGCGGGGAGATGAAGAATTGTTAACTGGACGGTGGGGGATTCTCGTGCTGCTGACCGGCTTTTTGTCCGGCTGCGGCAACGGCGATTCTCTGGAGACTTTCGGCGGCCCGACGATGGGCAGCACCTATTCGATCAAGTACGTGCGCCACGCCAATCTGCCTGCCCCGCAGGAGGTGCGTGTCGAAGTGGAAAAAATCCTCGCGGACGTCGACCGGCAGATGTCGACTTATCGCGCAGACTCCGACATCTCGCGCTTCAATGCATTGCCGGCTGATCGCTGTCAGATCATGCCCGCACCGATCCTTGAATTGATCCGCGTGGGCGAGCAGCTGTCGCAACAAAGCGAAGGCTCCTACGACCTCACGGTTGAGCCGCTGATGAATCTATGGGGATTCGGCCCGCAAGGGCGTGAAGAAAAAGTCCCGGATGCGGCGGCGCTGGCCGAAGTGCGGCAGCGGGTCGGCCATCAGCACCTGCGCATCGACGGCGATCGCTTGTGCAAGGACGCGGCGGTCGAGGTGGATTTCAACAGCATCGCCGCCGGTTACGCGGTCGACACCATTGCCACGCGGCTCGAGGCCCTGGGCATTCATGATTACCTTGCGGAAGCCACCGGCGAGCTCAAGGCGTCCGGCAAAAAGCTTGATGGTTCGCCATGGCGTATCGCTCTGGAAGAACCGCGTGACGATCAGCAGGTGGCAGAGCGCGTCATCAATGTCGATGGCTATGGCCTGTCCACGTCCGGCGACTACCGCAACTATTTTCAGCAAGATGGCCGGCGCTATTCCCACACCTTCGATGCCCGGACCGGTGCGCCCGTCCTACACGATCTGGCGTCGGTCACGGTAATTCATCCTTCAGCGCTGATGGCCGATGGACTATCGACGCTGTTGCTGATTCTCGGGCCTGAAAGGGCCTGGGACTATGCGGAAAAACACGACATTGGTGCATTCTTTGTGATTCGTGCCGATACAGGTTTCGTCACACGCACCAGTCACGCTTTCGAACGGCTCAGTGGCGCAAAAGTTGACTGAGAACAGTACGAAAGCTGGCGTTGTAGTGCAGGCAAAAGTAGCCTACGACGCGACCAAGGGTTAATGTGCGCGGCGTTGACGCTTCTATAGACTGTGTCCGGGTTTTCTACTGGCCCCCAATTGTTCCTTCGCGCCGTCGTTCGGCGTGATTTAGCCGCCGGTGCTGCTGGCACCGCGGCCTGTTCTGAGGAGTACGCATGGCTGTCTACAACTACGACGTGGTGGTGCTGGGTTCCGGCCCGGCGGGAGAAGGCGCGGCAATGAACGCCGCCAAAGCAGGGCGCAAGGTGGCGATGGTCGACAGCCGTCGCCAGGTCGGCGGCAACTGCACCCACCTGGGCACCATCCCGTCCAAGGCCCTGCGTCACTCGGTGCGGCAGATCATGCAGTTCAACACCAACCCGATGTTCCGTGCGATCGGCGAGCCACGCTGGTTCTCCTTTCCGGACGTGTTGAAAAGCGCCGAGAAAGTCATTTCCAAACAAGTCGCTTCGCGTACCGGCTACTACGCCCGTAACCGCGTCGACGTGTTCTTCGGTACCGGCAGCTTCGCCGACGAGCAAACCATCGAAGTGGTCTGCGCCAACGGCGTGGTCGAGAAGCTGGTGGCCAAGCACATCATCATCGCCACCGGTTCGCGTCCTTATCGCCCGGCGGACATCGATTTCCACCACCCGCGTATCTACGATAGCGACACCATCCTCAGCCTCGGCCACACCCCGCGCAAACTGATCGTTTACGGCGCCGGCGTGATCGGCTGTGAATACGCTTCGATCTTCAGCGGTCTGGGCGTGCTGGTCGAGCTGGTCGACAACCGCGGTCAATTGCTGAGCTTTCTCGACTCGGAAATCTCCCAGGCGTTGAGCTACCACTTCAGCAACAACAACATCACCGTGCGTCACAACGAAGAGTATGACCGCGTCGAAGGCGTGGACAACGGCGTGATCCTGCACCTGAAGTCCGGCAAGAAGATCAAGGCCGATGCCTTGCTCTGGTGCAACGGTCGTACCGGTAACACCGACCAGTTGGGTCTGGAAAACATCGGGGTCAAGGTCAACAGCCGTGGCCAGATCGAAGTCGACGAGAACTACCGCACCTGCGTGCAGAACATCTACGGCGCCGGTGACGTGATCGGCTGGCCGAGCCTGGCCAGTGCCGCCCACGACCAGGGTCGTTCGGCCGCTGGCAGCATCGTGGACAATGGCAGCTGGCGTTTCGTGAATGACGTGCCGACCGGCATCTACACCATTCCGGAGATCAGTTCGATCGGCAAGAACGAGCAGGAACTGACCCAGGCCAAGGTGCCGTACGAAGTGGGCAAGGCGTTCTTCAAGAGCATGGCGCGTGCACAGATCGCCGGCGAGCCGCAAGGCATGCTGAAGATCCTGTTCCACCGTGAAACCCTGGAAGTGCTGGGCGTTCACTGCTTCGGTTATCAGGCGTCGGAGATCGTGCACATCGGTCAGGCGATCATGAACCAGCCGGGCGAACTGAACACCCTGAAGTACTTCGTCAACACGACGTTCAACTACCCGACCATGGCCGAAGCCTATCGGGTAGCGGCGTACGACGGCCTCAACCGGCTTTTTTGACGGGCTCCGGCCGGTGGCCTGAGCCGGCCGGGGAGACCGATTTCAGCCATTCCCGAGGGTGGCAGTGGCCAAACCGGGAAAGTCTGTAATCAGGCTGTCAACGCCGAAGTCGGCGAGTCTGCGCATCAGCGCAGGCTCGTTGACGGTCCACACCGACACATGCAGTCCCTGACGCTGCGCCTTTTGCAGGCGTTCCGGCGTACACAGCGTCCAGTTCAACGCCAGAATCTCGCAACCGTAACTTTGCGCGACCTTCAATGGGTCGAGCCAGGCATATTCGGCCACCAGGCCGCGTGACACGTCGGGCACCAGATCCAGCGCAGCCTTCAATACTTCCCGCGAACTCGAGGTGATTGTCACCTTGTCGAGCAGCCCGTGTCTGACCGCCATTTCACGGATCGCCAGCACGGTGGTCGCGGCGCGGGTGCGCGAAGCGCTTTTGACTTCCAGCTGCCAGTGCTCGAAATCACACTTTTCGAACAGTTCTTCCAGCGTCGGAATCGGGCACGGCTTGATCCAGCCCGGACCGCCCTTGCGCGCATCGTAGGTCACCAGCTCGGCGGCGGTGTGCTCGACTACCTTGCCGCGCCGGTCGGTGGTGCGCTTGAGGGTCGGGTCGTGGATGACCATCAGCTCGCCGTCCTTGGACAGGTGCAGGTCCAGCTCGCAGCGGCGCACGCCGTGCTTGAGACATTCCTGAAAGCTGCTCAGGGTGTTTTCCGGTGCTTCGCCCTTGGCGCCGCGGTGGCCGTAGATGAGGGTCACGGTTCTTCCTTAATTTAGATGCCTGATTCGTTCTGTTCGCGGGCCAGACGTCGTTCCTGGGCCTGCTTCTGCAAGATATAGCGGGCGAGCAACTGGCGCTGGGCGTCGGTCAGGTGTTCGAACTCGGTGCCGACGTCGTACCCGTCGCCCTTGCGGTCGCAATGGGTCACGCGAGCGCGCAGCAACAGGCCAAGCGCCTGGGGCATCAGCACCAGTTTCACCGACAGGTGGGCGCCGGTGGCGATTGGGGTCGGGTGCTGAAAGTCGATGCCACCCTCGGAGATGATCACCGGTTGCGGCTCGCCGATATGGCCGAGCACGGTCAGGGCGACCACCTGGCTGAGCAGGTCGATGCGTTTGTTCTGGGATTTCAGGAACGCCGCGATGGCGCGGTCGCGTTCACTGATCTGGCGCAGCAGGTGCTGCGACTCGAATTCGCTCAGGTGCAATTCGCTGAGCAGGTTGAACAGTGGAGAAGCATCCTGCAACACTTCCTGGCCTGCGGCTTCGGGAGCGGACAGGGGCCGAATTTCCAGTGCGATCGTGTCCTCGATACGGTAGTATTCGCGGCGATCTTCTTCATCTAATGTCGACATGGCGAACCCATGGTAGCGGCGGTGGTCTGAGTGTAAAGCTGGTTATCGACCCCCGCCACAAGGACGTTCCTTTTCCCTCCGAACAAGCCCCGACATGTTCAGACCTCTCTTCGTATTTATCGGCACGCGTTATACCCGTGCAAAGCGTCGCAATCATTTTGTGTCATTCATTTCCCTGACTTCGATGATCGGGCTCGCCCTTGGCGTGGTCGTGATGATCGTGGTGCTGTCGGTGATGAACGGCTTCGATCATGAGATGCGCACCCGCGTGCTGGGCATGGTGCCCCACGCGACCATCGAGTCCGGTGAAGCCATCAACGACTGGCCGAGCCTGGCCGCCAAGGTCAAGCAGAACCCGCAGGTGGCGGCCGTCGCGCCGTTCACCCAGATGCAGGGGTTGCTGACCAACAACGGCCAGGTGTCCAAGGTGTTGCTCAATGCCATCGACCCGGCGCTGGAGCGCAACGTCTCGATCATCGACAACTTCATGAAGCAGGGCAAACTCGACGATCTGACGCCGGGCAGCTTCGGCATCGTGATCGGCGACAAGGCCGCGACCAAGCTCGGCGTGGGCCTCGGTGACAAGATCACCTTCGTCGCGCCGGAGGTCAGCGTGACCCCGGCCGGGATGTTCCCGCGCATGAAGCGCTTCACCGTGGTCGGCATCTTCCATGTCGGCGCCGGTGAGCTGGACGGCTACCTGGGCGTCACCAACCTGCAGGATCTGGCGAAGATGCACCGCTGGAAGCCTGATCAGGTACAGGGCCTGCGCCTGAAGTTCGACGATCTGTTCCAGGCGCCGCGTGAGGCGTGGAACATCGCCCAACGCCTCGGCGAAGACCGTTACTACGCCCGCGACTGGACCCGTACCCACGGCAATCTGTATCAGGCGATCCGCATGGAAAAAGCCATGATTGGCCTGCTGTTGCTGCTGATCGTCGCCGTGGCCGCGTTCAACATCATTTCCACGCTGGTGATGGTGGTGAACGACAAGAAGGGCGACATCGCCATTCTGCGCACACTGGGCGCCACACCGGGCACGATCATGCGCACGTTCATGGTGCAGGGCACGGTGATCGGCGTGGTCGGCACGGCCATCGGCGCCGTGGTCGGGATCTTCGCCGCGCTCAACGTCAGCGCCGCGATTTCGGCCCTCGAAGGCGTGATCGGACACAAATTCCTCAACGCCGACGTGTATTTCATCGATTACCTGCCGTCGCAGGTGCAGAGCCAGGACGTGGTCATGGTCTGCGCCGCTGCGTTGGTCCTGAGTTTCCTCGCCACCCTGTATCCAGCCTGGCGTGCCGCGCGCACCCAGCCGGCGGAGGCGCTACGTTATGAGTGAGTCGGGCATGAGTGAAAAAGCAATCTTGAGCTGCCGCAACCTGGGCAAATCCTACGAGGAAGGCCCGGAGTCGGTGGAAGTGCTGGCCAACCTGCAACTGGAACTGCATCCGGGTGAGCGGGTGGCGATCGTCGGCAAGTCCGGTTCGGGCAAAAGTACCTTGCTCAACCTGCTGGGCGGTCTCGACACGCCGACCAAGGGCGGTGTCTGGCTCGACGGTGAAGAACTGTCGGCGCTGAGCGAAAAAAAGCGTGGCCTGCTGCGTAACCGTGCCCTCGGCTTCGTGTACCAGTTCCACCACTTGCTGCCGGAATTCACCGCGCTGGAAAACGTCTGCATGCCGCTGCTGATCGGCAAGACCGCTATCCCGGAAGCGCGTCAGCGTGCGACGGCGTTGCTGGAGCGGGTCGGTCTGGGCCATCGCCTGGAGCACAAACCGGCGGAACTGTCCGGTGGCGAACGCCAGCGTGTGGCCATCGCCCGTGCGCTGGTCAACAATCCAGGCCTGGTGATGCTCGACGAGCCGACCGGCAACCTCGACTCCCACACCGCCGAAGGCATTCAGGATCTGATGCTGGAACTCAGCACTTCGATGCGCACGGCGTTTCTGGTGGTGACTCACGACATGAACCTGGCTCGCCAGATGGACCGCGTCCTGCAACTGCAGGAAGGTTGCCTGACCCCCATCTGACGGCTTGAAACCCGATGCCTGAAAAGGCGTCGGGTCTTTTATTTTTATACGGTGCCCCAGCGAATGTTCAGACCGTTATCGATCTTTATCGGCACGCGCTATACCCGCGCCAAGCGCCGCAATCGCTTTGTTTCGTTCATATCGATGACCTCGATGATCGGCCTCGCCCTCGGCGTGCTGGCGATGATCGTGGTGCTGTCGGTGATGAACGGCTTCCAGCGCGAAATGAGCTCGCGCATCCTCGGCATGGTGCCTCACGCGACCATCGTCGGCGTCAAGCCGATCGACGACTGGCAGCCAGTCGCCGCCGCCGCGATGAAGAATCCGGAAGTGACGGCCGCCGTGCCGTTCACGGAGATGGAAGGCATGCTGTCCTACAAAGGCATGATGCAGCCGATCCAGATCAGCGGCGTCGACCCGGCTCAGGAAGGCAAGGTGTCGATCGTTGCCCAGCACATTGTTCAGGGCCGTCTCGATGCCTTGAAGCCTGGTGAATTCGGCGTAGTGCTGGGTGAAATCACTGCCCGGCGTTTCCGCCTCAACGTCGGCGACAAGATTACCCTGATCGTGCCGGAAGTCAGCACCGCACCGGGCGGCATCACCCCGCGCATGCAGCGTCTGAACGTGGTCGGCGTGTTCAAGGTCGGTGCCGAACTCGACGGTTCCATGGGCCTGATCCACGTCTCCGACGCCGCGACCATGCAGCACTGGGAGCCGAATCAGGTGCAGAGCGTGCGTCTGGCGGTGAAGGATCTGTACGCCGCGCCGAAGGTTTCGTCGGACATCGCCAGCGGCCTCGGCGCCGACTTCAAGGCTGACGACTGGACCCACACCCAGGGCAGCCTGTTCAGCGCGATGAAGATGGAAAAAACCATGATCGGCCTGTTGCTGCTGATGATCGTCGCGGTGGCGGCGTTCAACATCATCGCGACCCTGATCATGGTGGTGAACGACAAGGGCGCGGACATCGCGATCCTGCGTACTATCGGCGCCACGCCACGACAGATCATGGCGATCTTCATGGTGCAGGGCACGGTGATCGGGATCGTCGGCACCATCATCGGCGGCGTGCTGGGCGTGATTGCCGCGCTGAATGTCAGTGAGATGGTGGGCTGGGTCGAGCGAGTGACCGGGCAGCACATCTTCAGTTCGGACGTTTATTTCGTCAGCAACCTGCCATCGGAATTGCAGGGCGGCGACGTGCTGCTGATCTGCTCGGCGGGCTTCATCCTCAGCTTCCTGGCCACGGTTTACCCGGCGTGGCGAGCGGCGAAGATCGAACCGGCGCACGCGTTGCGCTATTCGTAAGTTCACGCGATGCTCGTTCCCACGCTCCGCGTGGGAATGCATCAACGGACGCTCCGCGTTCGGCTCTTAAGGGGCGCAGAGCGCCCCGGGCTGCATTCCCACGCAGAGCGTGGGAACGATCAGCTTCGAGGCAACTCAATCACAAACCGCGTCCAGCCCTGAGCCGATTCGCAATGAATCTGCCCGCCATGGGCCCGGATGATCGACTGAGTAATCGCCAGCCCCAATCCCGCATGCTCGCTGCTGCCTTCCTGGCGCACCGGATCCGCCCGGTAGAAGCGGTCGAACAAGCGCGGCAGCAACTCAGCAGAAATCCCTTCGCCACTGTTCTCCACGGTCACCCTCAAGGACTTTGCCTGCTCGGTTACCCGCACGCGCAGCTCGCCATTAGCAGGGGTAAAGCGCAACGCGTTATCCAGCAGGTTCGACAGCGCCCGGCGCAACATCGCGCGATCACCCGCAAACCGCCCATAACCGTCACGGCTCAGGCTGACCTGAGCGTCTTCGGCCAGCGGCGCAAAAAACTCCAGCAACGCATCGGCTTCTTCCGCCAGCTCCAGCGGTTCACGCTTGGGCACCAGCAAGCCGTGGTCGGCCTTGGCCAGATAAAGCATGTCGTTGACCAGTTGCGCCATCCATTGCAGCTCTTCCAGGTTGCTGTGCAGCGCTTCGCGATAGTCTTCGAGGGGGCGAGGGCGGGTGAGAGTGACCTGCGTGTGGGTCAGCAGGTTCGACAATGGGGTGCGCAGCTCATGGGCGATGTCGGCGGAGAACGCTGACAGTCGCTGAAAGGAGTCATCGAGGCGTCCGAGCATGGCGTTGAAGCTGTGGGCCAGTTCCGCGAGTTCTGCGGGCATCCGGGATTCCGGCAATCGGGCATTCAGCGATTGCGCCGAAATCCCACGGGCCACCGCACTCATGCGGCGTAACGGGCGAAGACCGCTGCGGGCCGCCCAGGCGCCGAGCAGCGCAGTAGCCAGCGCCGACAGGCCGACGGTCAGCCAGATCAGATGCTGCATGCGTTGCAGAAAGTGTTGGTGGTGGGTGATGTCAAGCAGCAAGGTCAATTGCGGGGAATCCGGTTTTTCCGGTTCAAGCGCGGCGTTGAGCAGGCGATAGTCGGTGCCGTTGTCGCTGATGGTGGCCAGACCGGGTTGCTGCGGCAGATTCGCCGGCGTATGCAACGAACGGCCGAACCAGCGTTGTCCCTCAGGGCTGCTGATGCGCAGCGAGACATCGCCCTGTTGGCTCAACTCATCGGTGATGTGCGCGGCGTCGCTACCACTCAGCAGTGTCTGACGTACGCTGAGCAGTTTTCCTTCGAGCAGTTGCTGGTCGAGCTCGATGAAGTGACCCTCGCTGGCCCGATTGAAAACGACCCCGGCGACCAGCGAAACCACGGCGGTGCAGCCGGCGAACAAAAGCGCCAGCCGACCGCTCAAGGACAGTCGGCGCATCAGTCGGCACGCTCTTCAAGGACGTAACCCATGCCGCGTACGGTGTGAATCAGCTTGTGGGGGAAGTCGTCATCAATCTTCAGACGCAGTCGACGAATCGCCACTTCGATCACATTGGTGTCGCTGTCGAAGTTCATGTCCCAGACCTGCGAGGCGATCAGCGATTTGGGCAGCACTTCGCCCTGGCGGCGCAAAAGCATTTCCAGCAGAGCGAACTCTTTGGCGGTGAGGTCGATGCGTTGACCGCTGCGTTCGACCCGGCGGCGGATCAGGTCCAGGCTCAGATCGGCCAGGCGCAGACTGGTTTCCTGGGGCGTGGAACTGCCGCGGCGCAACAGGCTGCGCACCCGCGCCAGCAATTCGGAGAAGGCGAACGGTTTGACCAGGTAGTCGTCGGCGCCCAGTTCGAGGCCGTGAACCCGGTCTTCAACGGTGTCCTTGGCGGTCAAAAACAGGATCGGCGTTTCCAGGCCTGCGCTGCGCACCGCTTGCAGGATCTGCCAGCCATTGCGACCGGGCAGCATCACGTCGAGGATCAGCAGCGCATAGTCGCCGCTCAACGCCAATTGCTGGCCGGTGGTGCCGTCGGCCACCAGTTCGGTGTTGAAACCGGCCTCGGTCAGGCCCTGGCGCAGGTACTGGCCGGTTTTGGGTTGGTCTTCGACGATCAGCAGTTTCATGGGCGGCTCGGGTAGCGGGAACGAGGACGTTATACCGTGGGCAAACGCGGTGAGCGCCAACCTGACAAAGTTGTAATCTGCCTGTCAGGTCGCTGCCAGAGCAGGCGGGCTAGAGTTTCCCACAGGCTGAACCTTGATTTGTTGGAGTACGACTATGTTTTTGCGCAATCGTCTGGCCCTTGCCGCGTGTCTGCTGGCGCTGAGTTCGCCGCTGTGGGCATCGCCGGCGCACACTTATGAATTCGGCCAACCGGCCCCGGCGGCCAAGGCCACCCGCAGCATTGAAGTGGTGATGGGCGACATGAGCTTCGATCCGAAGGCGATCGAGATCAAGGCCGGTGAGACCGTTCGTTTTGTGCTGGTGAATAAAGGCCAGTTGCTGCACGAATTCAACCTCGGCGACGCAGCGATGCATGCCAAACACCAGCAGGAAATGTTGCAGATGCAGCAAAGCGGCATGCTGACGCCGACCGGCATGAAGGAAATGTCCCACGACATGGCGGGCATGGATCACGGCTCGATGGGCCATGGCATGAAGCACGACGACCCCAACAGCGTGCTGGTGGAACCGGGCAAGACCGCCGAGCTGACCTGGACCTTCAGCAAAGCGGTGAACCTGGAATTTGCCTGCAACATTCCCGGCCACTACCAGGCCGGAATGGTCGGCAAACTGACTGTCAGTCAGTAAGCACTCAAAGGCGGGAGCAAAGGCTGGTAGAATCCGCTGATTCTTCAGTCAGGTTTCCGCCATGCATCCCGCAGCCGAACATTCGCCGCTGGGCAAATCCAGCGAATACATCGCCACGTACACGCCGTCATTGCTGTTCCCGATCCCGCGCACCGCGAAATGGGCCGAGCTGGGCCTGACCGCCGAAACCCTGCCGTACAAAGGCGTGGATTTCTGGAACTGCTTCGAGCTGTCGTGGCTGCTGCCGTCGGGCAAACCGGTGGTGGCGATCGGTGAATTCAGCATTCCGGCGGACTCGCCGAACATCATCGAATCCAAGTCGTTCAAGCTGTACCTGAACTCGCTGAACCAGACGCCGTTCGCCGACATCGCGAGCCTTGAAGCGACGCTGGTCAAGGACTTGTCTGCCGCTGCCGGCAAACCGGTGGGCGTGCGGGTTCGCAGCCTGAAAGACGTCGAAGCCGAAGGCGTTGTCGCGCTGCCGGGTGTGTGCATCGACGATCTGGATATCAGCGTCAGCAACTACGAACACCCGCGTCCTGAACTGCTGCGCTGCGACGATTCGCGCGTGGTGGAGGAGAGCGTGCACAGTCATCTGCTCAAATCCAACTGCCCGGTGACCAGCCAGCCCGACTGGGGCAGCGTGGTGGTGGAATACCGTGGCGCGGCGCTGGATCACGCCAGCCTGCTGGAATACATCGTCAGCTTCCGTCAGCACTCGGACTTCCACGAGCAGTGCGTGGAGCGGATCTTCCTTGATCTGCAGCGCCTGCTGAAACCGGAAAAACTCACGGTGTTTGCGCGTTATGTGCGCCGGGGCGGGCTGGACATCAACCCGTACCGCAGCACTGAAAGCGTGCAACTGCCGAACCACCGTCTGGTTCGTCAGTAACCCGCCTCGCGGACATGAAAAAGCCCTGCCAGTGATGGCAGGGCTTTTTTGCATTCGCGGGGTCTCAGATGCCCATGCTGACCAGGGAATTCATGATGTTGCGCAGTGTGCCGGCGATGGTGGGGTGATCAACTTCAAAGCGCTCAACGGCCAGGTTTACGCCATCGGCAATGTTGGAGTCCTTGGTTTTGGTTTCCAGTTCAAGTTCCAGTTCGATCTGTTCCATCAGGGCATGTAGATCAGCGCGCTCGGCTTCGGTCAGCGGAGGATTTTGATCCAGTTGCTCGCGCAGGGCATTGAGCTGTTTTTGCAGTTCTTGAGCGGGCATGGTTGTTTCCTTTTATCGAGAGGCACTGGCATAGACCGCAGCCGTGCGCCAAAGGTCTATGGCTCTCCTTAAGACTAATCCACTCTGGGCCAACCTGCATGATCCCGGTCAGGGCTTTTCGCCTTTGAGACGGCGCAGGCTGATGTCCGCCAGACAAGTGTCGAGTTCGCCCAGATGATCGATCACCGAGTGCACGCCGAGGCCGAACAGCTGCACCGTCGCCTTGCCGCGCAGCTGTTCGCGCTCCTTCTGGCTCAGGGCTTGCCATTCGCCCGGCGCCAGGCCGCACAGCGAGCCGCACGACGCCAGGCCAATGGTCCAAAGCCCCGCGTTTAGACCCGATTGCAGCAGGCGCGGTTCGCCGCTGACCAGCACGCAACCGTCGAGGCGATCGACATTCAAGCCCATCAACGCTTGCCAGCAGGCATTGGGCGCCGGCCACGGATTGATTGTTGCCGAATGTTGCGACGGTTTGATCCAGTCAGGCAGCGCCGATGACAGGACTTGAGTGCAGGCCGTCGACAGTTCATCGAGCCAGGCACAGGGGATTTGCTGGCGTTGCAGGCTGCTCAGGCTGTCGAGGGCGCCGGGTGTGACGTCGGCGTGTTCCGGGCCGACGCTGGTGTGATGACGGGCGCGGGCGCCGAAGTCCACCAGACAGCCGCTGAGTCCGAACAGCACGGCGGTCAGCGTCGGTGCCGCGAGGGGCAAGGCTTCGGCTTGAGGCATGGAAAACGTCCCTGAAATAGCGATCAGGCTAGGCAATGTCGGTGACAATTGCATGACAGGCCAATGACGAAGCGTCCTACAGTGGGTTTCACCGGGGGAACTGCCTAAAGCGCCGTTTCCGTCTTATACTGACGCACTAATCGCCGCGGCCCAGGTGCTGCGTCCGTACTATCCAAGGAGTTTTCTATGCGCTGGAGCCATCCTCTTGCTCAGCTTTGTGTATGTGCCAGCGTGACGCTGGTGCCGTTCGCCGCTCAGGCTGCAACGGAAGAAGACCCTTGGGAAAGCGTCAACCGTCCGATCTTCCAGTTCAACGATTTCGTCGACACCTATGCGCTGAAGCCTCTGGCGCAGGGGTACGAATTTGTTACTCCGCAATTCCTGGAAGACGGCATCCACAACATGTTCCGCAACGTCGGTGATGTCACCAACCTGGCGAACAACATTCTTCAGGCCAAACCGGCCGCCGCTGGCGTCGACACCGCTCGCCTGATCTTCAACACCACTTTCGGCCTGCTCGGTTTCTTCGATGTCGGCACCAAAATGGGCCTGAACCGCAGCGACGAAGACTTCGGCCAGACCCTCGGCTATTGGGGCGTCGGCAGCGGCCCTTACGTGATGCTGCCGCTGATGGGCCCGAGCACCCTGCGCGACGCGCCGTCCAAGTACGTCGACAGCTTCACCGGCCCGTACCGCTACATCAACGATGTGCCGGTGCGTAACTCGATTTTCGGCCTGAACATCGTCGACACCCGCGCCAGCCTGCTGTCGAGCGAGAAGCTGATCAGCGGCGACAAGTACACCTTCATCCGCAACGCCTACCTGCAGAACCGCGAGTTCAAGGTCAAGGACGGGCAGGTCGAAGACGATTTCTGATCTCGATTGATCAGTACAAAAGGGCGACCGCGAGGTCGCCTTTTTTGTGGGCGCGTCCAATGATTGGGTTACGGTTGAAGCCGTTCTTATAACTGCGAGTGATTTGACAAACAAAGTCTCCAAGCGACCATCGGCGCATGCTTGAAACGCTCGAAGGATGGGAGTACCGTCTGCGCCTTAGAAGGGCACCTCTGGTGCAACCGTGTGCGGGGCAAACGCTCCGAAGCGGTGCAGCAGAGAGGCTAGAAAGCGAATCCAGTAGTCTGCGCCGGGCCGTTGCCCCGCCTGCTACGCCAACCTAATTCTGGCGCCGTTTGCCCACATGCCAAAAACCAGTGCCACGCTGCTGATAATCGATGATGACGAAGTAGTGCGCGCGAGCCTCGCGGCCTATTTGGAAGACAGTGGTTTCAGCGTCTTGCAGGCCAGTAACGGCCAGCAGGGTCTTCAGGTATTCGAGCAAGACACGCCCGACTTGGTCATCTGCGATCTGCGCATGCCGCAGATGGGCGGTCTCGAACTCATCCGTCAGGTCACTGAGCGGTCACCGCAGACACCGGTGATCGTGGTCTCGGGCGCCGGCGTGATGAACGACGCGGTCGAGGCCCTGCGCCTGGGCGCGGCGGACTACCTGATCAAGCCTCTCGAAGATCTGGCCGTGCTCGAGCACTCCGTGCGCCGGGCCCTGGATCGTGCGCGTCTGCTGCTGGAAAACCAGCGCTACCGCGAGAAACTGGAAAAGGCCAACCGTGAACTCGAAGCCAGCCTGAACCTGCTCCAGGAAGACCAGAACGCCGGTCGCCAGGTGCAGATGAACATGCTGCCGGAAAGTCCTTGGGCCATCGACGAATTCAGGTTCGCGCACCAGATCATCCCGTCGCTGTACCTGTCGGGTGATTTTGTCGACTACTTCCGGGTCGACGAGCGCCGGGTAGCGTTCTACCTGGCGGATGTATCGGGTCATGGCGCCTCTTCGGCGTTCGTCACCGTGCTGCTGAAGTTCATGACTACGCGCCTGCTGTTCGAATCCAAGCGCAACGGCACGCTGCCGGAATTCAAGCCTTCGGAAGTCCTCGGTCATATCAACCGGGGGCTGATCAGTTGTAAGCTGGGTAAACACGTCACAATGGTCGGTGGAGTCATCGACGAGGAGACCGGTTTGTTGACCTATAGCATCGGCGGCCATCTGCCGTTGCCTGTGTTGTACACGCCTGACAGTGTTCGCTACCTCGAGGGGCGCGGTCTGCCCGTGGGGCTTTTCAATGAAGCCACCTACGAAGACCACGTGCTCGAACTGCCACCGACGTTCAGCCTGACGCTGATGTCTGATGGCATTCTGGATCTTTTGCCAGAGCCCACACTCAAAGAGAAAGAAGCCGCTTTACCGCAAAAGGTAAAGTCGGCGGGCGGCAGCCTGGATGGTCTGCGGCAGGTTTTTGGATTGGCCACGCTAGGGGAGATGCCGGATGATATCGCCCTGTTGGTGTTGAGCAGGAATCTTTGATGAGTACCGGTAGAATCCAGTTCGCCGAGCAGGACGGCACCTTCGTCCTGAAGTTCGTCGGTGAAGTTCGCCTGACCCTGTGTTCGGCGTTGGATGCGACTATTGAAAAAATCTTCACCGCGCTGAATTTCAACGCGATCGTGATCGATTTGACCGAAACCCGCAGCATCGACAGCACCACCTTGGGCCTGTTGGCCAAGCTGTCGATCCTGTCGCGGCAGAAGGTCGGCCTGCTGCCGACCGTGGTCACCACCCACGAGGACATCACCCGTCTGTTGCAGTCGATGGGTTTCGAGCAGGTGTTCAATATCGTCAACCATCCCGTGCCGTGCCCGGAATGCCTCGATGACCTGCCGGATCAGGATCAGTCGGAAGAGGTGGTGCGGATCAAGGTGCTCGAAGCGCACAAGATCCTCATGGGCCTGAACGACTCCAACCGCGAAGCCTTCCATGACCTGGTGAATGCCCTCGAACGGCACTGATCAGCCAGAACGCGAGGCACAAAAAAGGGCGAACCTGTGAGGGTTCGCCCTTTTTGCATTTGCGCTCGGCCGATTACAGCTTGGCTTGCAGCAGCGCCTCGAGTTTTTCCTGGTCACGGGCAAACTGACGGATGCCTTCGGCCAGTTTCTCGGTGGCCATCGCGTCTTCGTTGGACAACCAGCGGAATTGCGATTCGCTGAGGCTCAGGCGCGCTTCGCCGGCATGGCCCGGAGCGAGTTTGCGTTCCAGCTTACCGGTGTCGGCTGCCAGCTTGTCGATCAGGTCCGGGCTGATGGTCAGACGGTCGCAGCCGGCCAGTTGCTCGATCTGATTGAGGTTGCGGAAGCTCGCGCCCATGACCACGGTCTTGTAGTCATTGGCCTTGTAGTAATTGTAGATGCGCGTCACGGACTGCACGCCCGGATCGTCGGCACCGGTGTAGTCGTTGCCGTTGGCCTTCTTGTACCAGTCGTAGATGCGGCCCACGAACGGCGAGATCAGGAACACGCCGGCATCGGCGCAAGCAGCGGCCTGAGCGAAGGAGAACAGCAGGGTCAGGTTGGTCTGGATGCCTTCCTTCTCCAGGACTTCGGCGGCACGGATGCCTTCCCAGGTCGAGGCGATCTTGATCAGCACGCGGTCACGGCCGACGCCGGCCTTGTCGTACAGTTCGATCAGGCGATGGGCACGCTTGAGCATCGCGTCCTTGTCGAACGACAGGCGCGCATCCACTTCGGTGGAAATGCGGCCCGGAATGACCTTGAGGATTTCCTGACCGACTGCGACGCCGAAACGGTCGCTGGCCAGGCCGACATCGCCCTTGCAGTCGCGCACGCTGGCGTTCAGCAGTTCGGCGTAGGCCGGAATCGCGGCTGCCTTGAGCAGCAGGGAAGGGTTGGTGGTGGCGTCGACCGGTTTGACCCGGGCAATCGCTTCGAAGTCGCCGGTGTCGGCCACGACGGTGGTGAACTGTTTGAGTTGTTCCAGCTTGGAAGTCATGAGCGTGCTCTGTCCTATGGGTCTGGTGACATTACCCGAGCGCCGACAGCCACTCAAGGGCATGTCGGCGTATCGAGCGCCCCGGTGGCAACAACCTGAAAACGGCTGTTTGAAAGGCGGGGCGCGTTATCGATCAATACGATGCCAAAAAGAACCACAGGTTCAAAGCAACCGACCCGCTGTACGGCTTAATCGGCGTTCAAATGCGTCGAGACCGCCGCCTGTGCCGGTTTCGGCTGGCCATCGGAGGTCAGCAGGCCGAAATTCTTCTCCCGGTCGTTGCTCCCCGACTCGCTGTTCTTCCATTCATAAATCGACGTCAGCGGAATGTTGAGTTTTTTAACATCGGCGATGAAAGCGGAGATTTTACTGGCTTGCCCTTCCGGCCCACCGTTTGAAGCGAGCGCCGAGATGCCCCATTCACTGATGACGCCCGGCAGACGGAAGTTTTGCTGAATGAAGTTCTGCGCGTTACTGATCTGTGTCGCGGTCATGCCGTAGGGGTGGTAGGAAATGGCGTCCAGGCACTCAGGATAGGTGCCGAGAATGCTGTTGAGTGCCACGGTCGAGGCGGAACCGGCCGTCGGCGGGCGGGCAAAACCGAAGCCTACCAGAGGCGTCGATTGCGGTTTGCCCTGCAGCGTCTTGCACATGGCCGTCATGAACGGCACGAAGGTGTTTTTGAAGTCTCCGGTGGGCCAGTAGGTGTCGAGATCCGGCTCGTTCCAGATTTCGATCCCCACCAGTTGTGTGCTCCATGCTTGCTCAAGCCCGCTCACCGCGTTGGCGAACGCTTCACCGGCGGTTGTCAGGTCGCCGGTCAACGGCTTGGTGGCGCGCACAGTCATCAAGACTGGTAATCCGGCGGCTCGCGCCGCCGCGAACGCATCGCTGATCTGTTTCTGATAGGCCTTGGCGCCGAGGCTGTCGCTCCACACGCCGAAGCGCACGAAACTGAATCCCGCCGCCTTGATCTGCTCGGCGTCGGCCGGGGTGAAGTTCTGGATCTTGACCTGAACGCCGATGGTTCTGGCGGGCAGTGACGGGAACAACGTGCTGGCGTGAACCTGCGCGGTAGCACTGAGCATCAACAGGGCGGCGGCACCAAGATGTTTGAGATGTGCTGATTTCATGTCTGCTCTCCTGATGAGAATGACATCTAGCCAATTGTTATCTCGTTGCCTGTATTTCGATGACGAAGAGGGCGCGAAGTGCACGAATGTTATTTTTTGTCGGAAAACGTTCGCCTGAAAATCACAGTTATTTTTAGTCCGGTAATTCTGGTTGGGGGACTTTTAGAGGCCGTGGTACTTAATGCATCGGTATTAAGGGTGAATCTATTTCCGAGTGAAGGAAGGTCTTGCGGGTTCATTCGAATGTGCAAGGCATGTTGGCCGATTGACATTACACGGGAAAGTAAACCTTGTTCAAAAAGATTCTTGTCGTTTGCGTAGGCAATATCTGCCGAAGTCCGACAGCGGAACTTCTGTTGCGCAATGCACTGACACCTTCGGCGATCAGCGTGACCTCCGCAGGCCTGTCTGCGCGGGTCGGCGAAGGCATGGAGTCGACCGCGCGCCAGGTGCTGGAAGACCGCGGACACAGTGCCGAAGGGTTCACGGCGCGGCAACTGACAGCGGACATCGTCAATGAATCAGACCTGATTCTGGTCATGGAAAAACAACATGTTAATCAAGTACTGAAGATTGCCTCTCACGCCAGGGGCAAAGTGTTTCTGCTGGGCAAGTGGCAGAGCGAACGAGAAATACAGGACCCGTATCGTCAGGGGCAAGCCGCTTTTATTCATGCCCATGCATTGATTGAAGATGCTGTTAGCTCATGGGCGCAACGCCTGGCGCGTTGATGAATATTCTTCAGTTCAGTGAATGGTAAGAAAGACTTATGCAGTTACCGTCAGTAATCGGCACCCGCGACAACGATCAAGACAGTATTGATCTTCTCGGCATCTTCGGCAGCCTGATCGATCAGAAGTGGTTGATCGGTGCGTTCACCGGCGCGTTCATGATGACCGGTGTGGCCTATGCGATTTTGGCCACGCCGGTGTATCTGGCCAACGCGCTGGTGCAGGTCGAACCGAAAAAGAACGACATGCTCGGTTTTTCCGACCTCAACAGCATGCTCGGCGGGCAATCGCCGTCGGTGACCGAAATCGGCATCATCAAATCCCGCGCAGTGATCGGCAAGACGGTCGACGATCTGCGCCTGGATATCGACGTCACCCCCAACACCTTTCCACTGATCGGCGGCTTTCTCTCCCGGCGCTATCGCGGTGAGACCGAACTCAGCGTCGCGCCGCCGCGTTTCGGCCTGAGCAGCTACGCCTGGGGCGGTGAGCGTCTGGAGTTTGCGAAGCTCAATCTGCCCAAGGAACTGCTGGGCAAGAAACTCACCCTGATTGCCGGCGAACAACATCGCTTTCAGCTGTTGGACGACAACGACAACCTGTTGGTAGAAGGCGTGGCGGGCGAAGCCTTCGCCCAGGACGGCGTAGAAGGGCAGGTCGCGCAACTGTTGGCCAATCCCGGAACCCGTTTCGAAGTGGTGCGCTACCCACGAATCGTGACCATCCAGGGTTATCAGGACGCGCTGGACATCTCCGAGCAAGGCAAGGAGTCGGGCATCATCCGTCTGGCCCTGGCCAGCAGCGACGCCGCCGAAGCGGTGAAGATCCTCAACAAGATCGCCGCGCTGTACGTCGATCAGAACGTGCGCCGCACCTCCGCCGAAGCGGCGCAAAGCCTGGCCTTCCTGCAAAGCCAGTTGCCGCAGGTCAAGCGTGATCTGGCCAAGGCCAGCGATGCGCTCAACGCCTACCAGACCCACGGCAAGACCGTGAACATCTCCATGGAAACCCAATCGGTGCTCGGCCAGTCCGTGACGCTCGAAACACGGATTTCCGAGCTGAAACTGCAACAGGCGGAGATGGATCGCAAGTTCACCAAACAGCACCCGGCCTACCGCGCGCTGATGACCCAGATTGGCGAATTGACCCAGCAACAGCGCTCGCTGGAAGGCAAGGTTCAGGACCTGCCAGCCACGCAGCAGGAACTGCTCAATCTGACCCGCGATGTCGAAGTCGCCTCGCAGATCTACACCCAGTTGCTGAACAAATCCCAGGAGCTGGACATCGTTCGCGCCGGTGCTGTGGGTAACGTGCGTCTGGTGGATACGGCGGATGTCGACCTGACCAGCCCGGTCAAACCGAAAAAAGCCCTGATCGTGTTGATCGCCACTTTCCTCGGCGCCTTCGTCGGCGTGGCGCTGGTGCTGTTGCGCAAATCCCTGAGCAAGGGCCTGGAAGGGCCGGAAGGCATCGAGCAGCTCGGCTTGCCGGTCTACGCGTCGATTCCCTACAGCGCTCTGCAACAGGAAGAGGACAGCAAAAAAGTCCGGGCCAAAGTCGCGGCGGACGCGCCGGCGTATCTGCTGGCCCTGCGCAACCCGACGGACCTGTCCATCGAATCGATCCGCAGCCTGCGCACCTGCCTGCACTTCGCCGCACTGGATTCGACCAACAACCGCATCATGATTTCCGGCCCGAGCCCGCAGGTCGGCAAGACCTTCGTCTCTTCCAACCTCGCAGCGGTCATGGCCCAGAGCGGGCAGCGCGTGGTGCTGATCGATGCCGACATGCGCAAGGGGCATCTGCACAAGACCCTGAACACGCCGATCACCAACGGTTTGTCCGATTTGCTAGTCAAGCGCTGCACCCTCGAACAGGCGATCAACAAAGTCGAAGTCGACAACCTGCACTTCATCAGCCGTGGCCAGGTCCCGCCCAACCCTTCCGAACTGTTGATGCACGCCAATTTCCGCGAACTGCTGGCGCAACTCAGCGAGCGCTATGACGTGGTGATCATCGACACGCCACCGCTGCTGGCCGTGACCGATGCGGCGATTGTCGGTCGCGAAGCCGGCATCAGCCTAATCGTCGCGCGGTTCGGGGTGAACCCGGCCAAGGAAATCGAAATGACGATCCGTCGTTTCGCCCAGAACGGTATCGAGTTGAAGGGCGCGGTGTTCAACGGCGTCGAGAAGCGTGCGGCCAGCTATTACGGCAACGGCAGCTATTACAACTACGAATACGCGTCCGACCAGTCCTGAAATTCAGCGACGGTCCTTACAGGCATGAAAGTGGGTGGGTTGTGAAAAAAATACTGCACGTGGCGGAAACGATCAAAGGTGGGGTGGCGACGGTCATCCGCACGATTTCGGCGGCTCCGGAAGACGGGCGCTATGAGCTGGTGTATCTGGTCCCGCTCGACCAGAAGAAAGAACTGCACGGCATCGATGCACAGCAGATCCGCACCTTCGCCCGAAGCGGGCGGAATGTGCCGTCGCTGCTGCGTTTTGCCTGGCAACTGGCGCGGGTCCTGCTCAAGGAAAAACCCGATGTGGTGCATCTGCACAGCACCTTTTCCGGGGTGATCGGCCGTTGCGTGTGCGTGCTCCTGCGGCCGTGGCGCAAGCCGAAAATCGTCTACTGCCCCCATGCGTTTTCGTTCCTGATGGAAAGCTCGCCGATCAAGCAGAAAGTCTATGCGTGGATCGAGCGGGTGCTGCAGAAGGTCACGGACAAGATCATTTGCGTCAGCCAGTTCGAACTGGACAAGGCCGCGAAGTTTGGCATCGAGCGCAAGCGCATGACGCTGATCTACAACGGCATCGATCACAAGGATGACAAACGCAAGATCGTTGATCCGGAGCCGATTCATCTGCTGTTTGTCGGTCGCCTCGACTACCAGAAAGGCTTCGACGTGTTGCTCAAGGCCTACAGCGAAGCAAAACGCAGCGACCTGAAACTGACGGTGGTGGGCAGTGCGGTGAACGAGGACGTCGTCGAATGTCCGCCGCTGGACGGGGTGGAATACCTGCCCTGGGTGACGCCAACCGAAGTGCACGCGCTGTATCAGAAAGCCGATGCGCTGATCGTGCCGAGCCGCTGGGAAGGCTTTGCCATGGTGCCGCTGGAAGGCATGGCGCTGGGCCTGCCGGTGATTGCCAGCGACTGCACGTCGTTGCCCGAATTGGTCACCCATGGTGTGTCCGGTTACGTGTTCCCCGCCGGTGATCACCAGGCGCTGGCCGAGCGCCTGAAGAAAATCCAGAAGCCTGCGTTGTCGGCTCTCGGCATCGAAGGTCGGCGCATCGTCCGCGAGCGTTTCAGCGCCGCGTTGATGATCCGCCAGACCTACGACGTGTATTCCGCTCCCTCTTATTAAGTAGAACTCCGCTCATGAACGTAACGATTTTGCATGGCTACAGTGCTTCCAATTCTGGCGATGGTCTGTTGGTCGATCTGGCCATTGCGCTGGTGCAGCGCAACTTTGGCGAAGACACCGCGATCAGCGTGGTGGCGTCCGATCCGGACTCTTTCAAGTACCTGCCGCACCCGCGTTTCGACGCGCCGGTGATGGCGGCCAAGGGTCTGGGCCGGGTCAAAGAAGCGGTGTTCCTCAATCAGTCCTACGCGGGGCTGGCGGATCTGTTGAAGAAAACCGATCTGATCGTCGGCGTCGGCGGCGGCTACATGCGCTCCAAAAGTGCCTTCGAGCACATCAAGCTGAAACTCGGCCACGCCAAGCAGCTGGAAACCGCGATCCTCAGCAAAGTGCCGTCGGTGTACCTGCCGCAAAGCATCGGGCCGTTCCACGGCGACAGCGACAAGATCGTCGGCCATTACGCCAGCGCCGACGCGGTGTTCGTGCGCGATAACCGTTCCTCGGCGCTGTTCGATGCCTGTGAAAATGTCTACCGCGCACCGGACCTCGCGGTGCAGGCGCTGGCCGGCAAGATCCTTCAGCAACCCAAGTTCACCCGCTGCGCTTCGACGCCGGCCACGGTGTGCGTGGTACTGCGCAAGCCGCCGGCGTGGAGCAAGGAAAAGAAGCTCGCCTACGTGGCCAACCTGAAGGTGCTGCTGCAGCGCTTGAAGAACAAAAGCAAAGTGGTCTGCGCCGTACAGAGCGCCGTGCGCGGTAACGATGACGGCGCGTTTTACCGCGAGCTGGGCATCACCGAAGACTTGCTGCCGCTGAAAGCAACGCTGGCCAAATACCAACCGGACCTGGTGATTTCCGTGCGCCTGCACGGCGCGATCGAATCGCTGCTCTCGGGTGTGCCGGCGTACCACATCAGCTACGAACGCAAAGGCTTCGGCGCCTATCAGGACATGGGCGTCGAGGACTGGGTCATTAACGGCGGCGACATCAATGTCGACACCATCATCGACACGGTTTACGCGCCTGACGCGCTGTCGAATTTCGGCAAGCGCCTGACCGACACCTGCCGCGAGATCGAGGCGAAAACCGTGGCCATGGACGACATCATCAAGGGCGTCATTCGATGATATTCCGGCTGTTGCTGCGGGGCGGGGCACTGGGCGCGAAGTTCTTGCTGGTGCTCGCCATTACCCATTACCTCGGTTACGAGGCGCTGGGTTTTTACGGCGTGGTGGTCGCGGCGTCGTTGATCGCGTCGAAGTTCTACAGCGTCGGTTTCAGTTCCGAAATCAATCGGCTGATCAGCGTGGGCGGCAGTTCGCGACGGGTCGTGGACAAGGTGCTGCTGCTGTACCTGGCGGTGGGCCTGGCGTTGTCGGTGCTGACGGTGGTGATTTATTCACTGTTCCAGTCGGTGGAGGCGACCACCGCGCTGATCGCTTGCGTGACGCTGGTGCTGCTCACCGAACACCTGTCGTTCGAGATCAACTCGTTCGTGTTTTCCGCACAGAAAGCCACGGCGGGTGCGCTGCTGTTTTTCATCAAGACCGGGCTCTGGGCGTTGCTGGCGGTGGGCGGAATGGCGCTCGGCTGGGTGTCGGCAATCGCCAGCGTGTTGTGGCTGTGGGTCATCGCCAACGTGTTGGTGATCGTCGCCGGTTACCTGATCGTGGTGAACGTTCATCGCGGGCGGGAAGAGGGGACGCTAGCCACCGCCGCAGTGTGGAAAGCCGGGCTGCCGTTTTACCTCGGCACTGGCCTGATCGCCCTGAGTCAGTACGCCGAACGCTTTCTGATCATCGACCTCGAACCTTACGCCAGCCTCGGTAAATACGTGTACGCGTGGTCGGCGGCCAACACCTTGCAGGCGTTGTCTTACGCGGTGGTGGCGGTGGTCGGCATTCCGCTGCTCGCCAAGCGTTATCAGGCCGATCAGCAACCGTTCACGGTCCGGCAGTTGTTCGTGAACAAATGGATCGCGCGGTCGCTGGCGGTGTCGGCGGCAGTCGCGGTGGGGATTTATCTGTTCTTCAACGTGGTGCTCGATTACGTCGCCACCAGCGTTCCGCGTCCGGACAACGGCATCCTCGGCGTGCTGATTTTCTCCTTCGCCCTGCGCGCCATTGGCGACATCGTCTGGGGCGGCTTGATCGCCTCGAAAAACAGTCGGGTGTCCCTGGCCAGCGCGGCCATTTGTCTGCTGGTTTCAGTGCCGGTCAGTTACCTGCTGATCAAGCATTATTCGATCTACGGCGCGGCCTGGGGCAACGTCTTCGCGATCATCGTGCAGCTCGCCGTGATTGCGCTGCTGACTCGTGCCACGCGCGCGAAAAAGGCTGTCGTGTCATGGGCCTGAAACTGCCGTGCATCGAGTTTCGCGGCCGCCGTCTCGATTCGTCGCTGTCGTTCCTGATCCTGTTCACCGGGCTGTTTCTGTCCGTGGCGATGCCGCTGCTGGTGCCGCGCGATCCGGGCCCGGATGCGATGACCCTGTGGTCGTCCTATGCCCGGGCCGACAACTGTAATTTCTGGAACCCGTTCTCGCCGGATCGCTCGTCCTACGAGTGTTCGGCATTCCTGCTGCGGCCCACCGGGATCAACCTGACCAACGCCTGGGCCTACGGGATGTTCTGCAACTTTTTCCTCACGGCGATTCCCGTGGTGGTGTTCCGGCGCATGCCGCTGACCATCTTCGGAACCCTGTGCCTGTGGGGCATCGTGCGTTCGTTTTTCCTGGAAAACCTGACCAAGGAAATCATCGTGTCGGTGGCGGTGTTGAGCATTCTGTTCAGCTCGCTGACACGCAAATATCGCGGCGGATTTTTCCTCTCGGCGGTGATCTACGGCGTGCTGATCCGGCCCTACTGGATTCTGTTTTCGCTGTCCTGGGTCGGCGTCTGCGTGATGAAAAAGTACGTCTCGCGCACCACCTTCTTCCTGATGCTGTTCCTGTTCTACCTGGCGGTTGCGATGGCGATCCAGTTGGCGCTGGGCTTTCCGGTGTCGTCGATTCGTGCCAGCAACAACGAACTGCGCACGGCGGGCGAGGAGGGGTCCAAATCGCTGATCGTGTCGTGGCTCAGCGGCAGCGACTTCGTCTCGCAGGCCCTGGACTCGATGATCATTTTCTTCCGCTTGTCGTTCCCCGTAGAGCTGATCCTGCTGTCCGGGCCGGGCCAGGTGATCTTCGTGGCGTTGATGATCATGACCGCGCTGCTGCTGTTCAAAGTCATCACCTCGACCGATTACAAGGGCGCGCCGATCCAGACCAAACCCAAGGAACTGATCGCGATTCCGCTGGCATTCCTGCTGGTTCAAGGCTTGTTCGAACCGGACTTCGGTTCGTTCGCCCGGCACTTTTCGATGGTGGTGCCGGTGCTGTTCGTGGGCCTGGGGTTGATGCTGCGGGCGAACAAACCGGTGAAGGTTGAATCAAGAATTCTGAATTGAGGCGGGTGCTTTATGTCGAGCAAGAAAAAGTCCCTGGAGATCGAAACCCTGCGTGGCCTGGCGTGCCTGTTGCTGGTGCTTTATCACGTGATCGGGCCGTTGGGCGGTGGTTTGAAAATCGACATCGGCTCGCCGTTCCGGGTGATCGCCGATTCGATGGTGTACGTGCGCATGCCGCTGTTCACCTTCATCTCCGGCTACATCTATTCCCTCTACAAGATTCGCGGCAATGACTTTTCCGCGTTCTTCAGCGGCAAGGTGCGGCGCCTGATCGTGCCGCTGTTTTGCGTGGGTGTGCCGTTCTCGGTGTTGCAGGCGGTGGGGCCGGGCGTGAACAAGGACGTCAGCGTGATGGATGCGTTGTTGTCGTTCTACGTGCCGATCAACCACTTCTGGTTTCTGCAGGCGGTGTTCATCATTTTCATGTTCGTCGGCCTGCTGGAATGGCGCGGGTTGCTGCGTACACCGACGCGCCTGTACCTGTTGTTCGCCTTCTCGGCGGCGGTGTTCCTGTTGCCGCCGTTTCCCGTGGATGCGTTCGGCATCAACGGGGCGATTTATCTGCTGCCGTTCTTCGTGGCGGGCATGATCGGCCAGGAGAAAGTCAGCGAGCTGAAGCAGACGTTCAAGGTGATCGGCCCGCTGGTGTTTGTGCTGATCTCGCTGACGCTGCTGTACGTGGCGGCGGTGGATCGCGAGCTGATCGTCGACCGCCGCAGCCTGATCGGCCTGACGGTGGGCTGCGTGTCCTGCATCGCGTTGCTGTCGAGTGACATGCGCTCGAAGGCGCTGACCTGGCTCGGCGGTTACTCCTATGCGATTTTCCTGTTTCACGTTTTATTCGCTGCCACGTCGCGTTCGATCCTCGGCCGCTTGGGCGTGAAAGACGAAAGCGTGCTGGTGTTCTGCGGCGTGACGTGTGGCTTGCTCGGGCCGGTGGTATTGTCGATGATTTTCAGCCGGTTCAACTTCACCTCCGTGCTGTTCCTAGGCGAACGTGCCGCGACCAAGAAAAAACCGGCGGCGACCATCGCGCCGGTGGCGCAGATCCGATGAAGGAATCGATTCATGCTGGCTGTTGATGAGGTGCCGCCGGTGGCGGCGTCGGTGGTGCAGGTCGGCGACGCTCGCGAGCGGTTTGGCCAGTGGCGCGAAGGCAAGGCCGGCAAGGTGTTGTCGATCTCGGTGATCGGTGACAGCTACAGCGCCGGGCAGGATTTCTACCTGAACAAACTGGTGCAACGGGTGGCCGGGGAGGTCGGGTTTGCCGGGCCGGGTTATGTCGGTTTCAACCACGGCGCAGCGCTCGGCGGCACGCATTTCAAGTACACCCGCAGCAGCGAAAAATACTTCGGCGGCGACTGGCAGGTCTCCGGCCTCGGCCAGGCCAGCCCCGACAGCCGCACGGTGACCGGCCACCCCGGCGCCTGGCTGCAAGTCGAGGCCAGCCCGACGCCTGCCATCAACACCGCAGTCACCCAGGCGAAACTGCTTTACCTCGGCAACGGTGAGTCCAGTGAGTTGCGTTATCGCTGGTCACCCTCCGCCGACTGGCAGCCGTTGAAACTCGCGGGCGAGGGCGTACAGGAAGTCCCGCTGTCCGCTACGTCGGCCGCCACCGACTGGGCCTTCAGACTGGAAGTGCTGAAGGGCGCGCCGACCCTGTTCGGCCTGTGGCTGAGCAACGATCAGGACGGGGTTCGGGTATCGAAACTGGCCGCGTCCGGCGCGGCATCTGCTGATTTCTATCACGACGATGCGCGCTGGCAGGCGCAGTGGAAAGCCGTGGTGTCGAAGATCCCCGCAGACATTTACCTGATCATGCTCGGTGGCAACGACCAGGGTTTTGGCGTAAAGCCCGAGCAGTATCTGCATAACGTTCAGGGTCTGGTCGGCATGCTCCGCGAGATTCAACCGGCGGCAAGCATCAACCTGATCCTGCGTCAGGACACCACCCGCTCCAGCGCCTATCCGATGTCGGCTTATGCGCAGGTCATCGAGCCCTGGGCCCGTGAGCAGCGTCTGGGTTACGCCAATCTGCAATGCGCGTTCGGCACCGACGTCAAACGCTACGCCGCAGCGATGATCGGGCCGGACAAGATTCATCCGGTGCCGGCCACGGGCGGGCGGGTGATTGCCGATTACTTCTATCGTTGGGTCGTGGGCGGACAGCAAAAAGTCTCGCCACAGGACAGCTGTGGCGAGACTTCGAAGTAGCCGTCAGTTGTCGAACAGATCCAGATGGCTCAGCAGCTCTGCGGTTTTCTGCGGCATCAACTGCGTCACGCAACGGGTTTCCACGTTGACGATGATCGCCGGGTCGTTGCAGCAAATCCGCACGCGAAAACGCCAGTCGCTGAAAATCACTTTCAGGCCGTCGCGGTCATCGACCTCCAGCGCCTGTTCGCCGTAGATCCGTTTCAGGTGGGCGAGCAGGGGATACGGATCACGCATCGGTCGGCGTATGTCCCCGGACGACGGAAACACGCCGAGGCGGTCGACCAGCAGCAGGGTGCCCAGCCACGGGCCATTGGCGCTGGGCAATGGCTGATGGCGGGATAACCAGCTCATCACCCCGAGGTTGTCCACCTCACGTTCAATCTCTGCGGAATGTTGTGCAATGTTCATGGTTGCCTCGTTGGATGTGCGTGCGGCGATGAATCAGTGAGGGCCGCTCAGCGGCCCTTCAGATAGACGTTGTCGTAGCAGAAGTTGGTTGCCTGCAGGTAACCTTCGGCGTCGCCGCAGTCGAAGCGCAGACCTTTGAATTTGTAGGCCAGCACGCAACCGTTCTGCGCCTGTTTCATCAAGGCGTCGGTGATCTGGATTTCGCCGCCCTTGCCCGGCTCGGTGTCGGCGATCAGGTCGAAGATGTCCGGCGTGAGGATGTAGCGGCCGATGATCGCCAGGTTCGACGGTGCGTCTTGCGGGGCCGGTTTTTCCACCATGTGGTTGACCCGGTAGATGCCCTCGGAAATCGCCTCGCCGGCGATCACTCCGTACTTGTGGGTCTGGTCGCGCGGGACTTCCTGGATGGCGACGATCGAGCAGCGGAATTTCTTGTAGAGCTCGATCATCTGCGTGAGCACGCCGTCCCCTTCGAGGTTCAGGCACAGGTCGTCCGCCAGCACCACGGCGAAGGGTTCGTCACCGATCAACGGGCGGCCGCTGAGAATCGCGTGGCCGAGGCCTTTCATTTCAACCTGACGGGTGTAGGAGAAGGTGCAGGTGTCGATCAGCTCGCGAGTACCGGCCAGGAACTTCTCTTTCTCGGTGCCACGAATCTGGTGTTCGAGTTCGTAGCTGATGTCGAAGTGGTCTTCCAGTGCGCGCTTGCCCCGTCCGGTGACGATGGCCATGTGTTGCAGGCCGGCGTCCCGTGCTTCTTCAACGGCGTATTCGATCAACGGCTTGTTGACGATCGGCAGCATTTCCTTGGGCATGGCTTTGGTGGCCGGCAAGAAACGCGTGCCATAACCGGCAGCGGGGAACAAACATTTACGGATCATAAAAGTTTCCTGGTCATTCATGGCGCACTGCCATCGTTTATTGCAATAACGAAAGGTTGCAAGTTATTGAAGCTGTACTTTAATACCTGACTCGGGAGATGAGTGGCAAATAGCAATGAGTGTAAAACACGACAATGTTATGAGATGTCGGTTTGACACTTATTGGTTATTTTTAGTCGGCATCCGTTGATAGTGATGAATGCGCGGGAGTGCTAATAAGTACCAGGCAATACAGTTTGGCTTGTAAAAATATTTATAGCCAGTGATTGAACTGTTTTTGTTTCTGGTTGTTGTCGCGCTGTTTGTGTGAATCAAGACACACATTAAACAAACAGCGCTTGACACGCGAGTTGGCACTTTTCCCACTTATGGACCGCGCTATGAAGATTCTGGTAACGGGTGGCGCCGGCTATATCGGCTCGCACACCACACTTGCACTACTTGAAGCAGGTTATGAAGTTGTAGTTCTGGATAATCTTTGCAACAGCAGCGACGCCGCCTTGCACGCGGTGGAAGCCATTTGCGGCAAAAGTGCGCTGATGATTCGCGGGGATGTCTGTGACCGGGCCCTGCTGGACCGGATTTTCCAGCAGCACGCCATCGATGCCGTGCTGCATTTCGCCGGGCTCAAGGCCGTGGGCGAGAGCGTGCGCAAGCCGCTCGAATACTACGAAACCAACGTCAGCGGCAGCATCACGCTGTGCCAGGCAATGGCAGCGGCGGGGGTGTTCCGGCTGGTGTTCAGCTCGTCTGCCACGGTCTACGGCGAGCCGGCGCAGATGCCGATCCGCGAGGATTTCCCGACCGGCACTCCGACCAATCCCTACGGTCAGTCCAAGCTGATCGTCGAGAACGTGCTGCGCGACCTGTGCCAGTCCGAACCGCGCTGGAGCATCGCGCTGCTGCGCTACTTCAACCCGATCGGCGCGCATCACAGTGGCCAGATGGGCGAAGATCCCAACGGCATCCCCAACAATCTGGTGCCCTACATCAGCCAGGTGGCGGTCGGCAGCCTCAAGGAGTTGTCGATCTTCGGCGACGATTACCCGACGGTCGACGGTACCGGCGTGCGTGATTACATCCATGTAGTGGATCTGGCGGACGGGCACCTGAAAGCCCTGCAAACCATCGCCGACCGTACCGGCATTCATACCTGGAACCTCGGCACCGGTGACGGCTACAGCGTGTTGCAGGTGCTGCGGGCTTTCGAACAGGCCTGTGGGCAGCCGGTGCCTTACCGGGTGATGCCACGGCGTTCCGGGGACATTGCCGAGAGCTGGGCCGACGCCTCCAAGGCCGCCAAGGAACTCGGCTGGAAAGCCACACGCAACTTGCAGGACATGGTCACCGACACCTGGCGCTGGCAATCGAATCATCCCCGGGGTTATCAGGGATGATGGCGTTTTAGTGCAATGTTAGTTTCAGTCAGGTTGTTAGATATCGTCGGGAAATTAGACTGGCAATGCCTTTTGCAAGTCCGTAGATATAAACCTGCCGTTCGACTTTTATCAGTTGCGTAAGACTGTGAAAGAACAACGGATCTTGTTCGCGCTTTTTGCGACTTGAACTCTACCACCTCTAACCAACACCCGATGTTCAGGTGCGATGTTAGAAAGGAGTTGATATGAAGAAAGTGATGGCGATCGCCCTGTTGACGATGTTGAGCAACTGGGCCTCCGCAGCTGAAGCGCCGCTTACAGCAGTGACCAATGTATCTGGCAGTGTCGCGGCTTCTACAGCGCCTGCCGCCAGTACTGCCATGGTCGCCAGTGCTGTAGCGGCGTCCAACAGTGGTGGAAGTGCCAACGGCGGTACAACGGGTACCACCGGTACCACGGGTACAACCGGCACGCACAACTAACTGAAGTATCTGTTGGTGCAGTACAGGGTCGCCCGACGAAAGTCGGGTGACTTTGTTTTTGGATTCGCCCTTGAATAGCGTAGTGCCATTATGACCCGTCGTTTTTCTCTTTTATTGTTGGCAAGTATCGCTTTGCAAGGTTGTATGTTCTCCCCCGGCCAGTACCTGAGCACCAGTAGCATCACGCGCCAGGGCGCCAGCGAAAGCAGCCGGGTCGAGCTCATTCCGATCACCCCCAAACTCATCGCCATGAACCGCGCCACGTACAAGCGTGAGTCGGTGCCGGCGGAGTTGTTGGCGACCCCGGCCGAATACCGCATCGGCAGCAACGATGTGCTGTACATCACGGTCTGGGATCATCCCGAGCTGACCGCCCCTTCGGGTGCGCAGCAGCAGATCGACGCCAACGGTCGTCTGGTGCGTTCCGACGGCACCTTGTATTACCCGTACATCAAGGAAGTCCAGGCCGCCGGCAAAACCATCCAGCAACTGCGTTCGGACATCGAACAACGTCTCTCGGCGTTCATTGCCGAGCCGCAAGTGGATGTCGCGGTGTTGCGTTTCGCCAGCCAGAAAGTCGTGGTCTCGGGCGCTGTAACCAAGGCTGGCCCCCAGGCGATTTCGACCAACCCGCTGAGCGTGGTCGAGGCCCTCGGTTCGGCCGGTGTCGATACCAACAATGCCGACTTGTCGGGGCTGATGCTGACGCGCAACGGGCGGGTCTATCCGCTCAATCTCGATGCGCTCAATCAGCAGGATTCCGAATTGCAGAACGTCTACCTCAAGGGAGGCGATCAACTGTATCTGCCGTACAACGACAACAAGCGCATCTACGTGATGGGCGAGGTCAACCAGCCCCGTGCGCTGAGCTTCAAGACTGCCACCATGAACCTGTCCGACGTGCTCGGTTCGGTCGGTGGCCTGAGCCAGACCACCTCCAACGGCAACGCCGTGTACGTGATTCGCGGGGTGGAAAACCTCGACGTGGAGCCGGCGAAAATCTATCAGCTGGAAGCCGAGTCGCCGACCGCCATGGCGCTCGCCTCGCACTTCGAAGTGCGGCCCCAGGACGTGGTCTATGTCGGGCCTGCCAACGTGACTCGCTGGAATCGCCTGATCAGCCAGTTGGTGCCATCGGCATCGATTGTCGGGACGGGGGCTTCCGCTGCGAAGAACTGGAGCGAATACAGTAACAACAGCAAATAAGGCCGCCGACTGTGAAAACGTTGAAAGTGGGCGTGTGCCTGATGGCGGCCGTTTTGTTGAGTGGCTGCAATCCGCTGATGAGCGCTTCGTTGAACAACCTCAAGTCCGCCGTCATCGGACCGGATGAACTCGATGTGTCGGCGGAGCAGGTGGCCGGGGTCAAGTATCCCCAGCTCAAACTGACCACACCGTCCGGTTCCGGGGTGTTGGCGCTGGTGCGCGAGCGCGAGGACCTGCAGTTCTGGGTCGCCTCCGGCAAGCAGGTGCTGCTGATGCGCGACGGCCTGGCCATGCGCACTGTCGGCCTCGGCGTGGACGGCGATCTGGACGGCACGCGTCTGTCCGATGACTCGCCGTTCAAACAGGGCCTGCATCGCATCACCGACGGCTACACCAGCCGCCGCTGGATCGACCTCTACAAGGGCCAGGAAGTCGGGATCATCATCAACAGCCGCTTCTCCCGAAAATCCCTGGAAACCCTCGACATTCTCGACAAGGAATACTCCGTGCTGCGCGTCGATGAGCAGATTGACGCGCCGGCCATCGGCCTGCGCGCGACCAACCGTTACTGGGTCGATCCGGTGGACGGTTTCATTGTGCAGAGTGAACAGCAACTGACCTCGCAGTTGCGGGTCAGGATCGTGCAACTGACCCCTGACCGCAGGCATGTCCCGTGAAGCGGCTAAGAGCGCTCTCGGCGTGCCTGATGTTGCTTGCCGGTGCCAGCGAGGCCGCGGTCATCGTCAGCGGTGATGTCGCCAATCCGGGCCCGATCGAATTGCCGGCGGGCGGACGTTTGCGCGATGTGATCGGCGAGGCTGTACCGAATGCCGAAGGTTATTGGCTGGCGGGCGTTCTGTTGCGTCAGTCGCTGCTGGAGGAACAGACGCGGCTCAAGGTCGGCGTGCTGTTCGATCTGGACGTGCTGCAGCGCATGGCCATGCTGTTCGACAAGCCGAGTCGTGCGGCGCTGGCACAACGACTAGCCGAGCAGGTCCGGCAGATGCCGGTGACCGGGCGGCAGATCGCCGATCTCGATCCGGTGGCGGTGGAAGTCGGTTTCGCCCGCAACATCCGCCTCGACGATGGCGATCAGTTGATCTACCCGAAACGGGTCGACGAAGTCGAAGTGCTGGGCGCCGTCGCCGAGCCGTGCCGTTTGCCTTATCAGCCGTTGCAGGAGGCCCGTGAATACCTGCAGGGCTGCACGTTGCTGACGGCGGACGCCGATGCCGATTATCTGTGGCTGATCCAGCCCAACGGCGAATCGCGGCGGGTCGGCATCGCCCACTGGAACCGCGAGAGCGGGCAGATGCCCGTGGCCGGCAGCAAGATTCTGGTGCCGGTGAAAAACGATGATCTGGATCCGCCTGTCCCTGAACTGAATCAGCAGTTGGCCGAATTGATTGCCACGCAGTTGGCTGAGGTGGTTCGTTGAATTTGCGTTTTGCAGCTGTGTTGTTATTGCCGTGTGGCCTGGTGCATGCCGAGCCACGGATTACCCAGAATGACTTCGGCGGCGTCGGTCTGTTGCAGACCCCGACCGCACGCATGTCGCCCGCCGGTGAGTTGAGCGTCAACGCCAACCGCACCGAACCGTACAGCCGATACAGCGTTTCGTTGCAGCCGCTCGACTGGCTGGAAGGTTCGTTTCGCTACACTGCCATCACCAACCGCCCGTACGGTTCCGAAGCGCTGAGCGGCAGCCAGAGCTATAAGGACAAGGCGGTCGACGCCAAGGTCCGGCTGTGGCAGGAAAGCCACTGGGCGCCGGAAGTGGCGCTGGGCTTTCGAGACATCGGCGGTACCGGTCTGTTTGCCAGTGAATTCTTCGTGGCCAACAAGCGCTATGACAATTTCGATTTCAGCGCCGGCATCGCCTGGGGTTACATCGGTAATCGCGGCGATGTCGACAACCCGTTGGGTTCGATCAGTGACCGCTTCAACACTCGCCCTGATCTGGAAGGCACCGGTGACGTCAACGCCGGCTCGTACTTTCGCGGCAAGCCATCGTTTTTCGGCGGTGTGAGTTACCAGACGCCCTGGGACCGTCTCAGCCTGAAGCTCGAATACGAAGGCAACGACTACAAGCACGAGCCCAAGGACAACATCATCAAGCAGGACTCGCCGATCAACCTCGGCGCGGTGTTCAAGGTGACCGATTCTGTCGATGTGAGTGCGGCCTGGGAGCGCGGCAACACGGCGATGTTCGGCATCACGTTCCACACCAATTTCGTCAGCCGCAAGGCCCCGGCCAAGACCTTCGACCCGCCGGCCGAACCGCTGCCGGCAAAGGCGCCGAGCACGACGATGGAGGAGGTCAACTGGGCCGACGTATCCCGCCGCTTGCAGCAGAACGCCGGCTACAAGGTCGAGCGCATCACCCAGCGCGATTCCGAACTGATCGTGTACGGCGAGCAGCAGCGCTATTTCCATTCGCCCAAGGCTGTCGGCCGCGCGAGCCGGATCCTCGACAACAGCGTCAACGACGACATCGACTGGTTCACCGTGGTCAACAAGCGCTACGACCTGCCGCTGGAAGAAACCAGCGTGCCCCGGCAGACCTTCCGCGAAGTGATCAACAACGAAGAGCCGCTGGAGTCGCTGCACCGCACCACCGAGATCAACCCGGCGATGCCGCGCAACGAGAAAACCCTCTACACCGAAGCGCCGCAGCACTTCAATTACGGCGTCGGCCTGGGCTTCAAACAGAACGTCGGCGGCCCCGATGGCTTGCTCTATCAGTTCACGGCGGATCTGGACGCCGAGTACCGCTTCAACCGCAACACCTGGTGGAACGGTCTGCTGAGTCAGAACCTGATCAACAACTTCGACAAATTCACCTACGACGCACCCAGCGGCCTGCCGCGCGTGCGCACCGACTTGCGTCAGTACCTGACCACCTCGGACACCACCATGCCGCTGTTTCAGGTCAGCCACGCCGAGCAACTGGACAAGGATTTGTACGGCATGGTCTACGGCGGTTATCTGGAATCGATGTTCGCCGGGGTCGGGGGCGAGGTGCTGTTTCGTCCGACCGGCAAGCGCTGGTCGATCGGTGCGGACCTGAACTACGTGCGTCAGCGTGAATTCGACCAGGGTTTCGGCCTGCGTGATTACTCGGTCTGGACCGGCCACGTCACCGGCTACACCGACCTGCCATTCGACACGCTGGCCGCGGTCAGCGTCGGGCGTTACCTGGCGGGCGACTTTGGCGGCACGGTGGATATCTCCCGCGAGTTCTTCAACGGCGTGCGCTTTGGCGCCTGGGCGACCATCACCACCGCCGGCAGCGCCGAGTATGGTGAAGGTAGTTTCGACAAGGGGCTGTACCTGTCGATTCCGTTCGACGAAATGATGAGCATGTCGACCATGCGCCGCGCCAACCTGGTGTGGGCACCGCTGACCCGTGACGGTGGCGCGCGGCTCAACCGCAGCTTCCAGCTGCATTCGATGACGGACAGTCGGGAAGGGGACATGTTCTACCGCAACTTCGGGAAGATTACCGAGTAGGTTCGGGGGAGGGGGGAGTCAAAACGGGAGCCTGATGGCTCCCGTTTTGGTTTGTGGTGAAGGGTAATCTTGATGCAGCCGTGATTGCTGTGGGAGTTGGTGTGTTCCAGGTTCAAACCTGATGTTGAATGATCCGGCGCCTTCGCGGGCAAGCCCGCTCCCACAGGTTTTTAGGTGATGCCGTAATCTTCGCCACTCCTCGAAACTTGTGGGAGCGGGCTTGCCCGCGAAGGCGTCCGCTCAGCCGACATCAAAACATCAGACTCTCCTCGGCCGCAGAGCCCTCCGCCAACCCCCAAATCCCGCCCACAAAAAAGGGGACTTTCGTCCCCTTGCGGTGTTGCCTTCTCAAGCCCTGCGTCTCAGTAAATATCCTTCGACAACAGCGTAAACGGCGTCTTCACCAGAATTTTCAGATCCAGCCACAGCGACCAGTTATTGATGTACTTCAGGTCGATCTCGACACGCTTTTCCATTTTGTCGAGGGTGTCCGTCTCACCCCGGCAACCGCTGATCTGTGCCAGGCCGGTGATGCCCGGTTTGATTCGGTGGCGGGCCATGTAGGCGAGGATCTTGCCCGAGTAGTAGTTGTTGTGCGCCACGGCATGCGGGCGTGGGCCGACCAGTGCCATGTGCCCTTGCAGCACGTTGAACAGTTGCGGCAGCTCGTCCAGCGAAGTGCGACGGATAAAGCGACCGACCGCGGTAATGCGCGAATCGTTGCGGCTGGCCTGCTTGACGTCACGGTCATCGTGCACGCGCATCGAGCGGAATTTCCAGACCTTGATCACCTTGCCGTTCCAGCCATGGCGATCCTGCTTGAAGAACACCGGGCCCGGCGAGTTGAGTTTCACCGCCAGGGCCACGGCCAGCAGCACCGGGCTCAACAGGATGATGGCCAGCAGGGCGACGGCTTTTTCCACCAGGCTTTTGCTCAGCGCAGCGGTCGGGCGGCTGGTCAACGGGCTTTCGTTGAGGTAGATCGCCGGCAGGCCATCCACGACTTTCACCGAGTGATTAAGCAGTGTCAGGCTGTTCAGATCCGGCACCCAGACCACGTCAACGTTGGCATCCAGCAAGTCCACATACATCGCCTCGATCTTGGCGGCTTCCGACAGTGGCAGGGTGATGTACAGGCGGCGGATGTCGTGGTTCTGGATCAGCTCGAGCAGTTCGTCCTGAGCGCCGACAACGCGCGGGGCGTCCGCTTCCAGCGACGGGGTATCGCCGTTGCTGACCAGACCGACCAGCGGCAGGTTTTCGTGCTGGCTCAACTTCTTCGCCAGACCCAACGCCAGTTCGCCGGTGCCGACGATCAGGGTCTTGTGTTCGCTTTTGCGCGACCGCTGGTAGAACTTCGAGAACGCATGCAGCGGTGCGTACAGCAGCGCCTGACCGAGGAAACCGTACACCGCCCATTCAAGAATGACCTGGCGGGAAAACAGCGCATCGGCCTTGCAGATGAAGGCGATGAACGCCAGCCCGGCCATGGTCATGAACCAGCCCATGAACAGTCGACCCAGCCCGGTCAGGTAATTGTCTCGCTTTCGATACGCGCCGCTGAAGGTATAAGCCGGCACCGAAGCCAGTACCGCCAGGATCGTGCACATCCGATAGTAGAACTCGACGGTGCCCGTGTGCTGTTCGGCCAGTATGAACAACAGGGAAACAATGAAACTCTGTGCCAGCGCCCATTGGCCCCAAAAGGTCAGTCCCTTGAGGCCGGTGTTTCGATTGATACGAAGAGAAAGATCCATACGATATCCCCAAAAGACGTCCATTCAGGTTTCGACAGTAGAAAACCGAGTTGTTAAGCAGACTTGTTATTGTTGTTTGAGCCAGTGTCCTGAGGTAACAACGCCGGAATGCGGAACTGTCGTCAGTCAATAGACTAAGTTATTGTCGGGGATGCTGTCTGACGAGTTCTAACAAGATGGCACAGTGCCAAATTATTTGAATTTCCAATATTCAAACGTTAGAAAAGGTCGAAAGGCAGGGGGTGAATAATCAATATTGTGTTTGCTATCGTAGGTGGGGTCAGGAGGCGGGTATAACCAGGGAGGGGTGAAACCAAACAGAGTGCTTTTTTATTTTTGTAATCGCACTTGTATCTGTTTGTCTTGTAGGGGGGATGTTGTTTAGGCAACAACTTCCTGGATCAGGCAATAACCGCGATTGCGCACGGCACGAAACAATCGTTCACCGTTGCTGGCGTTCTTGAATTTGTCTTGAAGACGGCTCAGGCACATTTCCAGTCCCCGGTATTGCTCCGGCTCGCGGCCGATGCTGAGGATCAGATCGTCGCGACTGACAACGCGATCTTCATGGTGCAGCATCTTGCGGACCAGTGCGGTTTCAAGCCCGGTGAGACTGATCTCGACACCTTCTTTCGTCAATGCGCCCTGATCATTGTCCAGATGCCAGGCTTCGGTGCAGGGCGCGTCGGATTCGATCGTTCGGGAAGTATCAGCGGGGTTTTCGGACATGGCCGTGGAATTGTGGAATGAATGCGCCGATTGTGCGGCCAGCCATTCCGATTCGAGGGTGGCCAATATGCGCTGGGTATCATGTTCGATGCTACGTGCGACATGCTTCCTTGTGCCGCGTGGGTAAGTGAACTCCATCAGCATCGGAGTGGAAGAGGGCGAAGCAACACCTTCAATAAACATTTGTGCCTGAGACGTGCCAAACGAATTGAAACGCTCACTGGAGAGAATGCTCTCGAGTTCGCGCTGCGACGCTGAGCTGTTAGTCACGACAACAAAGTATTTTCTTGGGAGGGTCGTGCTGGTTTCCATGTCTCTCTCCTAAAGTACACACCAAATTTGGCGAAAAAATAATGGCAGGCGAGCAATGTTTTCCTCGGAATTAATCGATCAGGCAGGGTCTGGGCCCAAAGATGGCCTCGATAAGTTCCACTCGGTCTGCGTTAGAGTAATGGTTTATTGTTATGTTTAAGTGTTGCAGCGCTCATGCAATTGACAGCTTTTTATTAGATATGTGACGCGGTTAAAACTATGAGAAAGCGGATGTTTGAAGCGTTGCATCAGACGTTCCCTCGTATGCTGCAAAAGAGTGTTTCCCTGAATCAAGGAGTTGAGATCAACCCCCTCATCAGACGATAGCCATACCCGCGAATGCTCTGTATGGCGTTCGTACCGTACACGTCCTTGATTTTCCCACGCAAGCGGCTGATGGATTTTTCCAGCGCCCGAGGGTCGTAGAATTGGGTGTTCAGCCCCATGATGCTGGCGATTTCATCGTGGCTGAGAATGTGATTGCCGGTCTGCGCAAAGGCTTGCAGGATCTTCATTTCGGCAAAGGAGATATCCAGTTTCTTGCTGGTGTCCGAGAGGCAGATGCGGGTGGGGTCCAGCACCAGGCTGATATCCCGCTGCCATTCTTCGCTGTCGAAAAACTCACCCAGCAGTTCCGCGCTTTCATCGGACAAGGTATTGAGTTTGATACAGAAGTCGGCACCGGCCAGAAAGTACTTGATCTTGTTGTGGGCGCCGCGACCCGTGATCACTGCACAAATAATCGGCTTCAAGTTGTCGTTGCGCAGGTTTTCCACCAGTGCAAGGTTATCTTCGAGTGCCTGAGGGCTGTCGATGATAATGAAGATCGCCCGATACAGGCCGTGATATTCGTTGTGCTGATATGAACTAATGTAGGCGTCGGCTTCAACAGCCACACCGCTCTGCACATGCTTTGCGATTAGCGCGCTAAAGTGTTCAGCCACGCCACGGGTACGACCCAGGGTGAGAACACCTGGTTCGTCGCTTGTGCGGCGCGGGCTTCTAGTCGCTAAGTTACCTGTGAGCATCATGCATTGACTCGAAAAGGTGCTGACATCGGGATGTTAAAGCACCGGTTCTCATCTGTGACTGACAATTGGTAACATTTGGACGAATTTTAGACGTGGCTCCCGAGTTTTCTAACAATAATTAAGCGATTCAAGCTTTTAGTTGATTTTTTCGGGGCTGTGAACTAACGGAATTGAGGCCGTTAGATGGTGGCAATATGGAATGGTGCCACTATTTTGTAATTATCGCGAGCTGTTTTTATGTCCCTTGGCCATCACTCAACTGCATACGTATCAGAGCAGTGTGAGGTGGGTCACATTTTATGGGGAGGCCTGTCTTTTGGCTATAACGTCGACAAGTTCACACACGGACGTTTATTAACATGCCTTGAGTGTGGCTTTTGATAAGACATATTCTCCGTCCCCGAGTCGGGCAATGGGTGTACATCTGCCAATTGTTTTACTTCAGATACTCAATGCCTGAATGCATTTAACAGGGCGCCCGCAAAGAGCGCTCTGACGGAGGATTAATGGATTTACTGACCTTGTTCAAGGTGCTGATTCTTGGGGCGGTAGAAGGCCTGACCGAGTTCCTGCCCATTTCCAGTACGGGCCACCAGATTATTGTTGCCGACTTGCTGGAATTCGGCGGTGAACGCGCCATGGCGTTCAACATCATTATTCAACTGGGCGCCATTCTGGCGGTGGTCTGGGAGTTTCGCCCGAAGATCTTCGAGATCGTCAAAGGCCTGCCGACCCAAAGCAATGCCCAGCGTTTTACCCGTAATCTGCTGATCGCCTTTTTCCCGGCAGTCATTCTCGGCGTGTTATTCGCCGACACGATTCATGAATACCTGTTCAACCCGATCACCGTAGCGGTTGCATTGGTGGTGGGCGGCATCGTGATGTTGTGGGCCGAGCAGCGCGATCATGTAGTGAGCGTCGACCATGTGGACGACATGAAGTGGGCCGACGCCCTGAAGATCGGTTGCGTACAGTGCCTGGCGATGATTCCGGGCACGTCGCGTTCCGGTTCCACCATCATCGGCGGTCTGCTGTTCGGCCTGTCACGCAAGGCCGCCACGGAGTTCTCGTTCTTCCTGGCGATGCCGACCATGGTCGGTGCCGCAGTGTATTCCGGCTACAAGTACCGCGAACTGTTCCAGAGCAGCGACCTCCCGGTCTTCGCCCTGGGCTTCGTCGTAGCGTTCATTTTCGCGATGATCGCCGTGCGCGGCCTGCTGAAGTTCATTGCGAACCACAGCTACGCCACCTTCGCCTGGTATCGGATCGCCTTCGGCTTGCTGATCCTTGCCACCTGGCAATTTGGTTGGGTCAACTGGACGGCGGCCGCAGCCGCCTGATCATTGACTGCTGATCAGTGCAGCGACGGCGAGGTCGCTTAACTCGGTATCGGGCGATTCATGACGAAACCGCTGCAAGGCTGACGTGAAATACGCAGCCTTCAGCATGCCGTCGCTGGCTAGATAAAGCCGCGCGTCTTCCAGCTCCTCGGGGGAGTAAACGCGTTTATGGCTGTCGGTGGTTTCTTGCGAGGCTGTAAAAGGCGTGAGCAGCAGGGAAGCAAGCGAGAAACCAGACAACTTGGTCACCTCCCATGGCGTATCGGTATTACCCAGACACAGCCCGTCGCAGTGGGCCTGGGCATTAGGCGTGGCGCAAAACAAGGCAAGGAGGGTGCAACGCTTGAAACCTGAGAAATTCAACGCGGGCATAAACAAAAGACATCCTGTCAGTACATCAAAAGAATTACATCAGCGGGCAACAGTCATTCGTTGCCCGCGTATTCAAAGCATCGATCAACGACCCGCCAGCAACTCCGCTGCCTGATCCAGCAACGCCAGCGGATCCTTGGCCTTGTGGATATCCACCGACAACAACTGACGAAACTTGCGCGCCCCCGGGAAACCGGTGCCCAGGCCCAGCACATGCCGGGTGATGTGATGCATCGCGCCGCCGGCCAGCAAATGCTCGGCTATATAAGGCCGCAACTGCGCCAGCGCCTCGGCCCGGCTGATCACCGGCGCGCTGCTGCCGAACAACTGCTGATCCACCTCGGCCAGCAGATAAGGATTGTGATACGCCTCGCGCCCCAGCATCACGCCGTCAAAGGTCTGCAAATGCTCATGGCAGGCCTCCATCGTCTTGATCCCGCCGTTCAGAATGAACTCAAGCTCCGGAAAATCCGCCTTCAACCGCGCCGCCACGTCATAACGCAACGGCGGAATGTCCCGGTTCTCCTTCGGCGAAAGCCCCTCCAGAATCGCAATCCGCGCATGCACCGTAAAACTGGTGCACCCGGCATCACGCACCGTGCCGACGAAATCGCACAGCTCCTCATAACTGTCCCGCCCATTGATCCCGATCCGATGCTTCACCGTCACCGGAATCGACACCGCATCACGCATCGCCTTCACACAATCCGCCACCAACTGCGGATGCCCCATCAGGCACGCCCCGATCATATTGTTCTGCACCCGATCACTCGGGCAGCCAACGTTCAGATTCACCTCGTCGTAACCGTGCTCCTGCGCCATACGTGCACAAGCGGCCAGGTCCAGCGGGACACTACCGCCCAACTGCAACGCCAGCGGGTGCTCGGCTTCGTTGTGACGGAGGAACCGCTCGTGATCGCCGTTGAGCAGAGCGCCGGTGGTGACCATTTCGGTGTAGAGCAGGGCGTTTTTCGACAGGATGCGTAGGAAGTACCGGCAGTGACGGTCAGTCCAATCCATCATCGGCGCGACGGAGAAACGGCGGGAGAGTGGGGCAGGTGTGGCGGTGATTGGGGGCATTGGGGGTACGGAATCGGTGTGGCTGGGAGG
>NZ_NEHH01000015.1:0-96250 GCF_002112305.1 Pseudomonas sp. R45(2017)
GCTTCCGATCTCTCGTTAGCGGGAGGCGAATTCTACAGCGTTACACGCTGCTGTCAACACCTCTTTTTCTCCGCTTTCGACCGAGAAGATCGAACCGTTGAAAGCGCCGAACAAGTCGACATTTCCAACTCCTTCCAGACTTCGATGAACTGAAGCGACCCGCTTTCGAAACCTACTTAACTCATTGAATCTCAAGGAGTTTTCCGTTTCGACTGCGCCGGAAGTGGGGCGAATTATAGAGACTCAGAATCTCCCGTCAACCCTTAATTTGCGTTTTCTATCAAGAGAGGGAAAAAGGCCGTTTCTATATAGAGGCGAATGTATAGCTGTCACTGAATGCCGAGCCCGCCAGAAATCAACCAATCACCTTCGCATACACCGACCGATCAATATTCCCCCCGGACAGAATCACCCCGACCTTCTTCCCCTCCATCCTCCCACGCTCCTGCATCAACGCAGCCAACGCTGAGGCGCCTGCACCCTCTGCTAGGTTATGGGTATCGGTGTAATACACACGCATGGCTTCGGCAATCTCGCCTTCGCTGACCGAGACGATCCTCGCCGCCCCTTCCTTATAGACGTCGAACGCCTGCGCAATCGGCTTGCGCACAGCCAGGCCATCGGCAAAGGTATTCGCCGACGCCGTTTCGCAGATCACATTCGCTTCGAACGACAGCTTGGCAGCCGCGGCCTCCGTCGACACCACCCCCACCACTTCAGTGTTCAGTCCTAGTGCGTCGCGAGCAGCAATGACACCACAGATCCCCGATCCGCAACCGATGGGCACGTACACCGTATCCAGATCCGGCGCCGCACCGAACAGCTCCAGCGCATAGGTCGCCACGCCCTTGAGCAGTTCAACGTGAAACGGCGGCACCAGAAAAAGGTCATGCTCCTGCGCCAGGCGCGCCGCCTCTTCACGGGCCTCGTCAAAATCGCGCCCGTATTCGACCACTTCACCACCAAAGCCACGCATGGCGTTGTTCTTTTCCAGCGAATTGCCCTGCGGCACCACAATCAGCGCTTTCAGGCCCACGGCCCCCGCTGCCAGCGCCAGACTCTGACCGTGATTTCCACGCGTCGCGGAGACGATGCCTTTGACTGTCGGATGTTCACACCGCAACCAGTGCATAAAGGTAATACCACCTCGCACCTTGAAGGCACCGGTCGGCGTGTGATTTTCATGCTTGACCCAAACGGTGCAGCCCAACCGCTCGGCCAGCAACGGCCAACGGTATTGGGCGGTAGGCGGCATCACCTGGTAAACCTGGCGGGCAGCGTTTTCGATGTCGTCGCGAGTGAGTGTGTGCATTTAGGTGGCTCCCTGAACTTTGGCCCAGTCTAGGCACGGACGCACCACATCGGCTTTCAAAAAACTGACCTGACTTTTATCCGACCTCTTCTCTACTATGGTGCTCATGAACCATCGAAACCGGCGCCACCCCATAACCGTCGCTGAACCGATACGTCGTATCGAGGCCGGTCCGTGGGCGATCGAACTGCTGCCGGGCGCAGCCTACTCGGCGCGGTACGTGGCGACCCAGTCAGCGATCGGCTTTGCCTTCGACAGCCAGCACGGCGTGCACGCGATTGGTACTGACCGGATACGCCCCTTCGATGCGATGCCCAATGGCCTGGCGTTTGTTCCGGCTGGATGTGACGTGCTGTCCGAGTCGCCCATGGGCGGCGAGTACCTGCGAGTGATACGCACCGACGGCAAAGCACTGGCGGGTGACCGGGCGTTCAACAATCGCATCGACCCGCAGGCCATTCACCTCGCGTCGCGAATGCGCAGTGCGCTGCTGCAAGCCTCTCTGGATGATGACTGGGAACGCTGGGCGCTCGGTCTGGCGGGACGGGTCGAAGGTCATGAAGCGGTGTCGCCTCCAGGCTCGATCACCAGCAGCCGCATGCGCCTGCTGGATGAATTCATCGACGCCGGTCTCGGCAGCCCGCTCGCCGTCCCGGCGATGGCGCAATTGCTGGAGTTGTCCGAGGGTTACTTCATGCGTGCCTTCAAGCAGGCAACCGGCAAAAGCCCCCACAGTTACCTGATCGACAGACGACTGGCCAAAGCCCGAGCGTCAATGCGCGATACAACGGACAGTCTTTCGCAGATCGCGCTCGCCTGCGGTTTCAACTCGCAGGCGCATATGACCACAGCCTTCAAACAGCGCCTCGGCGTGAGTCCGGCGCAATTGCGCACAGATTCGCGCCATAGCTCTGTTACCGACAAACAACATTCTTCTATATAGAAGAAGCGGTCACCCGGCAGCTGCCCGGCATGTCTTTAGTCAAACCATTTCAGCGAACAACCAGTGGCATTCAAACGCCCTTCTGTGGTGTCCTGTTCGACAAGAGCCCGGCACGCTCACCGTCCGGCTCACTCCATTCCGGCATGCAACCGATGAGGTCCGTTTCATGAGCAAGGCGCCCTACGCACCACCCAAGGTCTGGAAACACATCGCTCCGTCCGGCGGCCAGTTCGCCAGCATCAATCGCCCGACTGCCGGGCCAACGCACGACAAGACGCTGCCGGTCGGCAAGCATCCGTTGCAACTGTATTCGCTGGCCACGCCCAACGGCGTGAAAGTGACCATCCTGCTTGAGGAGTTGCTGGCGCTCGGACGCACCGACGCCGAGTACGACGCCTGGCTGATCCGCATCAACGAGGGCGACCAGTTCTCCAGCGGCTTTGTCGAGATCAACCCCAATTCGAAAATTCCGGCGCTGCTGGATCGCAGTGTAGAACCGACCATTCGCGTCTTCGAATCCGGCTCGATCCTGCTCTATCTGGCGGAAAAATTCGGCGCCTTTCTGCCCACCGACCTGGCGGGACGCACCGAAACCCTGAACTGGCTGTTCTGGCAGATGGGCTCGGCACCCTACCTGGGCGGTGGCTTCGGGCATTTCTATGCCTATGCGCCGGAAAAGCTCGAATACCCGATCAACCGGTTCACCATGGAAACCAAGCGCCAGCTGGATGTGCTTGATCGCCGCCTGAGTGAAAGCCCCTACCTCGCCGGCAACGACTACACCATCGCCGACATCGCGGTCTGGCCTTGGTACGGGCAATTGGTGCGCAACAACGTCTACTCCGCCGCCGAGTTCCTTTCCGCTCACGAATACACCCACGTGCAGCGCTGGGCGCAAGAGATTGCCGAACGGCCTGCGGTGGTTCGTGGCCAGCGCGTCAACCGGACGTGGGGCGATGAAGCGAGCCAGGTTCCTGAGCGACATCAAGCAAGCGATCTGGATTGAGCTTCGCCTGATACGACGCGACGCCCGGTGCGGATTTATCGGGCGTTGCGTTCGCTACACCAACAGGTTGGCCCACTGCCCCGGCGTCATCTTCGTCACCATCAGCAGCACGATCACGAACATCCCCAGAAATCCGGCAATCCCCATCCAGAACCATTTTCGGTACACGCAGCTGTACTCATCAGGGAGCCCTGCCCCGGTCTCGACCGCGCTCGAAGCCATCACGTGCAAACGCTTTTGAAGCACCAGTACCGGCAACCAGAGCGAGCCGACACACAGGAAAATGATCAAGGAGGTCAGCACCCATTCCGTGGTCAGGGGCAGTCCGGCAAGCCTGGTCAACCCGTAACCCGTCGCGATCTGGATAAAGCCCGCCGGCGTGGTGATCCAGGCGTCGAACCGTACGACCATTCTCGCCACGTGAGCGATCACCAGAGGGTTGGCTGTACGGCTCGCGGCGATCAGGTAGAGGTAGGAGCCCATGCCGAATCCGAACAGAAAAACCGCGGCGATAATGTGAATGTATTTGAGGCACAGATAGAGCACGGTCAGTTCTGACCGTCAGAGAAATGCATCGACAGGCTCAGATTCTGCGGATCGTTGATGGCCGCCATGTATTCAGCGACAGTGATCTCGCCCACGCAGGGACGTGCGCCAGCCTCGGGCCGATATCCCCGGGCGATTTTCGCGGCCAGGGCAACGGCTGCGCAGCTCGGGATCTCCGGTCCCTTGTCATTTCGGGCGGTGAGCTGCACCGTCATGGCCAGCGGTTTTCCGTCGATACCGAGTCCTGTCACGTCGATATACATCGCGCTTTTGCCATCACCGAATCGCTCGAACCAGGTACCCCAGCGATGAAGCCGCGCCGCCCAGGGAACATGATCACGAAACGCACCAAACCTGCGGGCCAGGGCGAACAGACCGTTGGCCACACCACCCAGCTTGAGGCCCGCGCCGGCCTTGAAACTCAAGGTTCGTGCGCCGTAGCGTTTGGCGAAGATATCCATGTCCGGAACATCGACGTTCGCCAGCACCCGAACGCCCAACTGAGGCATCCTGCGCAACGTCAGATCCAGCCAGCCTGCCACCTCATGAACCTGGCCATTCCTGAGTTGCCTGATCGGCTTGCCGGCGTAGGCCAGAACACCTTCAATCGTCGACAGGCCCGGCATTTTCGCCGACGAGGAAATACCATGTTCGATCGAATCGATGCGGGAGAAGCGATGCCGCTGTTCATCGATAAGGGCCGATGAAAGTGTCGGCACCGAACTGCAACCGCTGAGAATCGCCACGCCGGCCTGTTTCGCGCGGGCATCGAGGGCTTCGATGCCGTTGACGAAGGTTCTGCAGTCGGACAAGTCGCAATAATGCACACCCGCGTCGATGCAACGCTCGGCGACCGCATAGGGTTGCCCTTGAAACGGGCCGCCGGTGTGGATGACCAGTTGAATGCCCATCGATTTCAGAGCCGCTTCAAACCCGTCCCCCATCGCGTTGCCGCACCAACTCTGGCAGACAACGCCCGACCGGGCTTTCAGCTCGTCGACTTTGCGCACCAATTTCTGCGGGTCGCGGCCGGAGATCACCAGCTCGATGTCCGGCATCTCAATCAGATGCCGACTGACAATGCTGCCGAAATTTCCATAACCGCCGACCACTAAAACCCTGAGTGCCACGCAATACTTCCTTGAAATGGATAACTGATTTCAATCGGACATCTTTTACTTATGCGACTGACCCAGCGGGACAGCGCAGGCCGGGTCAACACGCCCTTGGCGCGGGAGCCGAGCGCCGCGTAGAGCGTCAAGGATGTCACCGACAACGCCCGATCAAGGCGCGACATTGCTGCCGCAGTTTCTGATCCTTGCCTCGATTTTCATCTCGTCGGAGTGAAACGCCGCATATTACAGGAGCACGCGGGACAACGGACCAACGGCCGCTACGCTTTACTTCTCGGGGTCAGCGGCCCAATGATAGAAAACGGCACCGACCTCGAATAACGACAACGGAGGGTCGTCCACCGATCATGAACATTCTCTACGACGAACAGGTCGACGGCGTTTTGCCCGACGTCGACAAAGCCGCGTTGTTGCAAGCCCTGCAGCGCCAGTGGCCGGATCTTGAAGTCCTGCATCAGCTTGAGGAACTCAAGCCGTATGAGTGCGATGGCCTCTCCGCCTATCGCACCACGCCGTTGCTGGTGGTACTGCCACGGCACATCGATGAAGTTCAGGGCGTGTTGCGGATCTGCCATGAGCGGCGGGTTCCGGTGGTGGCCAGAGGCGCCGGGACCGGTTTGTCCGGCGGAGCCCTGCCACTGGAGAAAGGCGTGTTGCTGGTAATGGCGCGCTTCAACAACATCCTGCACATCGACCCTGAAGCCCGCACCGCGCGGGTTCAACCCGGGGTGCGCAACCTGGCGATTTCCCAGGCCGCTGCGCCGTTCGGGCTGTATTACGCGCCTGATCCTTCCTCGCAAATCGCCTGCTCCATCGGCGGCAACGTGGCGGAAAACGCCGGCGGGGTGCATTGCCTCAAGTACGGTCTGACCGTGCACAATCTACTCAAGGTCGAAATTCTTACCGTCGATGGCGAACATCTGACGCTAGGCTCGAACGCACTGGATTCCCCCGGTTTCGATCTGTTAGCACTGTTCACCGGTTCCGAAGGCCTGCTCGGCGTCATCACCGAAGTCACGGTCAAACTCTTGCCCAAACCCCAGACTGCCAAAGTGCTGCTGGCGGCGTTCGACTCCGTGGAAAAGGCTGGTCGTGCAGTGGCCGACATCATCGCGGCCGGCATTATTCCCGGTGGCCTGGAGATGATGGACAACCTGGCGATCCGCGCCGCCGAAGATTTCATCCATGCCGGTTATCCGGTAGACGCCGAGGCGATTCTGCTCTGCGAACTCGATGGCGTTGAAGCCGATGTCCACGATGATTGCGCGCGGGTCCGACAGGTGCTCGACCACGCCGGTGCCACCGAGCTGCGCCAGGCCCGGGATGAGGCCGAGCGCGTGCGATTCTGGGCCGGACGCAAGAATGCCTTCCCCGCCGTAGGACGGTTATCTCCGGACTATTACTGCATGGACGGCACCATCCCGCGCCGCGAATTGCCCGGCGTACTGCACGCGATTGCGCAGCTTTCAGCCGAATATGGCTTGCGGGTCGCCAATGTATTCCACGCTGGCGACGGCAACATGCATCCACTGATTCTGTTCGATGCCAATCAGCCCGGCGAACTGGAACGTGCCGAGGTGCTGGGCGGCAAGATCCTCGAACTGTGCGTGAAGGTCGGCGGCAGCATTACCGGCGAACACGGCGTGGGCCGGGAAAAAATCAACCAGATGTGCGCGCAGTTCAATCGTGACGAGCTGACCCTGTTCCACGCCGTAAAGGCAGCCTTCGACCCCGGCGGTCTGCTCAATCCCGGCAAAAACATTCCGACCCTGCATCGCTGCGCCGAATTCGGCGCCCTGCACGTACACCACGGGCAATTGCCCTTCCCCGAGCTGGAGCGGTTCTGATGGGTGATACCAAGGATTTCGATGACAGCGCCTCGTTGCTCGAACAGGTCAACCGGGCACTGGAAAGCGCCACGCCGCTGCGCATTCAGGGGGCCAACAGCAAGGCGTTTCTCGGACGCATCGTCGGTGGCGAGATTCTCGACACCCGCGCCCATCGCGGCATCGTCAGCTACGACCCGACCGAACTGGTAATCACCGCACGCTGCGGCACTCCACTAGTGGAACTGCTGGCCGTGCTGGACGCTTCGCAACAGATGCTGGCTTGTGAACCACCCGCCTTCGCCGACGACGCAACAGTCGGCGGCATGATCGCCACGGGCCTGTCCGGGCCGCGTCGGCCCTGGTCGGGATCGGTGCGCGATTTCGTGTTGGGCACGCGGATCATCACGGGACATGGCAAGCATTTGCGCTTCGGCGGCGAAGTCATGAAAAACGTCGCCGGCTACGACCTGTCGCGCCTGATGAGCGGCAGTTACGGCTCGCTGGGGGTGATCACCGAAGTCTCGCTCAAGGTGCTGCCCAAACCGCGTGCGTGCCTGAGCCTCAGTCTGGAAATGACCGGCGAACAAGCCCTGCTGCGCCTGGCCGAATGGGGCCAGCAGCCGTTGCCGATCAGCGCCGCCTGTCACGATGGCCGGCAATTGCACTTGCGTCTGGAGGGTGGCGAAGGTTCAGTGGCGGCCGCCCATGATCGCCTTGGCGGCGAGTTGATCGACAGTTCGTTCTGGGCCGACCTCAACGAGCAACGCCTGGGCTTCTTCGATGAAGACCAACCGCTCTGGCGCCTGTCCGTGCCGCTCAACACGCCGCCGCTGAACCTGCCCGGCGAGCAGTGGCTCGACTGGGGCGGCGCGCAACGCTGGCTCAAATCGACAGCCGAAGCGGCGACCATTCGCAAAGTCGTCGGTGACGTCGGCGGCCATGCGACCTGCTACAGCCACGGCCTGATCGATGAGCCGTTCCATCCTCTGGCGCCCGCCCTGCTGCACTATCACCGCCAACTCAAACGACAACTCGACCCCCGGGGCATTTTCAATCCCGGGCGTCAGTACGCGGAGCTTTGAGCCATGCAGACCACCCTCAGCCCGCAAGCCCGACAACTGCCCCGCGCCGAAGAGGCCGAAAGCATTCTGCGCACCTGCGTTCATTGCGGATTCTGCAACGCGACCTGCCCGACTTATCAATTGCTCGGCGATGAACTGGACGGCCCGCGCGGACGCATCTATTTGATCAAGCAAGTACTCGAAGGCAACGAAGTTACGGCGAAAACCCAGCAACACCTGGATCGCTGCCTGTCATGCCGTAACTGTGAAACCACCTGCCCTTCCGGCGTGGACTATCACAACCTGCTCGACATTGGCCGAGCAGTGGTCAACGCAGCCGTCCCGCGGCCGCTCGGGCAACGCCTGTTGCGCGAAGGGCTTCGAAGCGTCGTGCCCAATCCGCGGTTGTTCAAAGGGTTGGTCAATGGCGGGCAGATGTTCCGGGCGCTACTGCCCGATGCCCTGCAAGACAAACTGCCACGCAACGCGGTGATGCCTGCATCACGTCCCGACATCCGCCATGCAAGGCAAGTGCTGATGTTGGAGGGTTGCGTACAGCCGGGTTTGTCACCCAATACCAATGCAGCAGCGGCACGGGTGCTGGATCGTCTGGGCATCAGCGTGATCCCGGCCCGCGAGGCTGGTTGTTGCGGCGCGGTGGATTATCACCTCGACGCCCAGGCCACCGGCCTTGACCGCGCCCGTCACAATATCGATGCGTGGTGGCCGGCCATCGAACGGGGTGCCGAGGCGATCGTGCAGACCGCCAGCGGTTGCGGTGCGTTCATCAAGGATTACGGGCATTTGCTTCGCGCCGATCCAACTTATGCCGAAAAGGCCAAAGCCGTCAGCGCGCTGGCAAAAGATCTGGTTGAGGTGCTGCGTGAAGAGCCGCTCGAATCCTTCGGCATCCACGCCAATCAACGTGTGGCTTTCCATTGCCCCTGCACCTTGCAGCACGCGCAGAAACTTGGCGGTGTGGTGGAGTCGGTACTGGTCCGACTGGGCTTCGACCTGACTGCCGTCCCCGACGCTCATCTGTGCTGCGGCTCGGCAGGTACTTACTCGATCACCCAACCGGCGCTGGCCAGATCACTGCGCGACAACAAACTCGCTGCGCTGGAGAGTGGTCATCCCGAGATCATCGCCACCGCCAACATCGGCTGTCAGGCACACCTCGATGGCGCCGGCCGCACGCCCGTCAGGCACTGGATCGAACTGGTGGACGCGCATTGCCGCTGAATGTCCGGAGTGCCTGCTACCCTTCAAGCGGTGGCGCAGACAAGTCTTCATGACGGATAAAGATGTGGCCTGCATCGCGCACCAACTGTCGCCACTCGGAAGCGTTGATAAGTCCCTGCTCCAGCATCTCGTCGGCTCCCTTGAGCAACTCATCGTATTGATCCTGAGGGTCGAGCTGCTCCCGAGACTGTGTTGCCAGATTGCGCCAGGCCGACAGGGAGTCTTTTTTGCGTTGATCGAACATATCGAATGCCTCGCGAAGATGACATCGGGTAGAGCCGGTTCGGTTCTGCGTCGTTCGATACATGCGACGAGTGGAAGGCGATGCGGTTGCTGCACTCAATGTTCGTTATGAGCTAATAACCCCTTCATTAAACGGTCGCTCAAACGTTGTACTAGGATAGGATCCAAATTTCCCGATTTGTGGTCGCCGGCCAAGGACATCCGCTGGAGAGTCGGGAAAGCGCAATTCCCCCATTGCTACTCATGGATGAAACACATGAACTCACATCTGTTCCCTCACATCGGCAAGGTCATCGCCAGCACCGGCAGTCGGCATTTCCCACGGATGCTGCATGACCTGATCCTCACCCAACTGGCCGTGGACGCCACACATATCCGGCAGATGCGCGTGGAGCCGGTCGGGCGTGCTCAACCGCGCAGCGAGCCTGAATGCCCCAAAGAGGCGACGCTGACGGCCGAGACGGTGTATTCCGAACTGAGCACCGATCCCGGTAACAGCGACGTGCCCGCCCCCGAACCCTCCACGGTCACCGATGCGTCGCAGTTGCACCTGACCCGGCGCAAGGACGGTTACCGCTATGTGATCTCCGTGTATCGCTGCGGCCCGTCGAAGCGGTTTTCCGCCCGGGAGCGCAGCCTGTTACAGGACATCTCCCCGGTATTGCTGCCAATGGTGGAAAAGCACATCCACGCGCTGCAACCGGCGAATGCGGATCCCGAGGCGCAAGCCGCAGCGACCGAAGCCTCGCTTCAAGGCCTGGAAACCCTGCGATTGCGTTTTTGCGAGCGCGTGCAGCAACTGGGCCTGAGCCTGTCGAACCGTGAGATGGAAGTGTGCGTCGGCCTGCTTGCCGGCCGCACCGCGCCGGAACTGGCCGAGCAGCTGCAACTGAAGGTCAACACCGTCGAGAGCTACCTCAAGCGTGCCGCCATCAAACTGGGGATCAGCGGTCGACATTCGCTGATGCGCTGGATGTATTCACCTGAAGACTGCCCGGCCGCCTGCGACCCGTCTAACGCGGCCTGATTGTTCGCACGCCTGTAAAAGAACCGCCGCCCTGTCAGGGACGGCGGCTTTTTCATGCCTGCCTTTCAGTCCCGCGCCAATGCCTCGATCGGGTCGAGCCGCGAAGCATTGCGCGCCGGCACGAAGCCGAACACGATGCCGATCAGCGTCGAGCAGAACACCGCTGTCAGCACCGAGCCCAGCGAGAACACCATCTCCCATTCCTTGATGAACAGCGAAAACAAATGGCCGATGGCGTAACTCAACGAAATTCCAATCGCCCCGCCCAGCAGACAGACCATCACCGCCTCAACCAGAAACTGCTGACGAATATCCGACTGCCGCGCCCCCACCGCCATGCGAATACCGATCTCGCGGGTACGTTCGGTGACTGATACCAGCATGATGTTCATCACCCCTATGCCGCCGACCACCAGCGAAATCACCGCAATCAGCGACAGCAACAAGGCCAGTGAGCGGCTGGTTTTCTGCACCGTCTGCATCACGCTGTCGAGGTTGTTGGTGAAGAAATCCTTGGTGCCGTGGCGCTGCAGCATCAGCTTATTGACGTTGTCTTCGACAACCTTGCTCGGTTGGCCGTCCTTGATCCGCACACTGATGCTGTCCAGGTAACGCTGGCCCAATAACCGCCCGGCTGCGGTTTCATAAGGCACCCAGACATTCAAAGACTTGCTCGCCGAGAAGATGTTCTTCTTTTCCGCCGCCACACCGATCACGGTGCACGGCAGGTTGCCGATAAGGATCACCTGCCCCAGCGGATCGACTCCCTCGCCGAATAACCGTTGGCGGGTGTTGTGATCGATCACCACCACCTGCGCCTGGCGTCGGGCATCGTTTTCGCTGAACGGGATGCCCGACTCCATCTTGATTCCGCGCACCTGAAAGTACAGATCGCTGACGCCGTTGACCTGGGCATCGAGGTCAATGTTGCGGTAGCGTAGCAACAGATTGCGCCCGACCACCGGCGTGGCGCTGTCGACGTAGTACAACTGATTGAGCGCCGCCACATCCGCCGGAACCAGGGTTTCGATGGCCGCCGAACGGCTGTCGCCGAAACTGGTACCGGAATAGATATCGATGGTGTTGCTGCCGATGGCCTGAATGTCCTTGAGCACATAGCGCTTGGCCCCCTCGCCGATGGCCGAGATCGACACCACCGAGGTGATGCCGATGACGATCCCGAGCATGGTCAGCAGTGTGCGCATGCGATGCGAGATCAGCGCGACCCAGGCCATGTTGAACGCTTCCTTGAACAACCCGAGGCTGGCCACCAGACGCCGCGCTGCCGTGGATTTGGGCACCGCGTCCTCATTGGTCAGTGCCGTGGTGTCGCGCTCGTTGCGACGGTCGCTGAGGATTTCGCCGTCGCTGACTTCGATGATGCGCTCGGCGTTGGCCGCGACCTTGGGGTCGTGGGTCACCAGAATCACCGTGTGCCCGGCCGCGTGCAGTTCCAGCAAAATGCGCATCACCTCCTTGCCGCTGGTGGTATCGAGAGCGCCGGTGGGCTCGTCCGCGAGGATCACTTCGCCGCCGTTCATCAGCGCGCGGGCGATACTCACCCGCTGCTGCTGACCGCCCGAGAGTTGGCTCGGGCGATGGGTCAGGTGCCCTTCCAGCCCAAGGCGCGCCAACAATTCACGGGCTCGAGCATGCCGTTGTGGCTCCGGCGTGCCAGCGTAGATCGCCGGCATCTCGACGTTGTGCATCGCACTCAAGTGCGGCAGCAAGTGGTAGCGCTGAAAGATAAAGCCGAAATAGTCACGACGCAGTTCCGCCAGCGCCTGATTGTCCAGATCAAGGGTTTCCCGACCGTTGATCCTGTAGCTACCGGCGGTGGTGTAATCGAGGCAGCCGAGGATGTTCATCAGGGTCGACTTGCCGGACCCCGAGGCGCCGATGATCGCCACCATTTCCCCGGCATTGATCGTCAGGTTGATGTTCTTCAGCGCCAGAAATTCACGGTCGCCCGCCGTGAAGCTGCGGCTGATGCCGGTCAGTTGCAGCAGAGGTTCGCTCATGCTCATGCCCCTGCCACTTTCGTCACCGGATCACCGATCACCACCCGGTCGCCTTCGGCCAGGCCTTCGTTGACCTGCACCTTGACGTTGTTGTTGATCCCGGTCTGCACATTGCGCGACTGCGCCTGGCCCTTGGCGTCCAGCACCCGCACCGGGAAACTGCCGTCGTTGTTGCGCGGGCCCAGCGCGGCCACCGGAATCGTCAGCACCGATTTGGCGGTGTCGAGCACCACCCGCACCTGAGCCGTCATGGAAATGCGCAAACGGTGATCGGGGTTGGGCACCTCGAACAGCGCGTTGTAGAACACCGCCGTGTTCTGCTTCGGCGTGCCGGCGGGCGGGGTTTCGAGGAAGTTCTGCGGCGCAGGCTCAGTACCGCGCAGCTTGCCGTAATAACGCTTGTCCTCGCCGAGAATGGTGAAATACACCTCCTGCCCCGGCGCGATGTGAATGACGTCGGCCTCCGACACCTGAGCCTTGACGGTCATGGTGTCCAGGTCCGCCAGTTTGAGCAGGATCGGTGCCAGCTGGTTGGCGATCACGGTCTGGCCTTCCTGGGTCACGATGCCCACCACGTCGCCGTCGATGGGCGCGACGATCCGTGTGTAGGCCAGATTGACCTTGGCCGTATCGATCTGGATATGCGCGCTCTTGATCTGCGCGTCCAGCGACAACAGGTTGGCTTGCTGCACTTCGTAGTTCGATTGCGCGGTTTCGAAATCCTGCCGCGAGATCGAGGCGTCCTCCTGCAGGTTCTGATAACGCTCGTAGATCGCCTTGGTCTGGCGCAACTGAGCCTGAGTCGCCCGGCGCTGGGCTTGCAGATTCTCCTCATCGACCTGTGCCTGACGCAGGGTGTTCTGCAGCACCAACGGATCGATCTCCGCCAGCCACTGGCCCTTCTTGACCTTGTCGCCGACCTTGACCTTCAGCGACTTCAACTGCCCCGAAACCTGGGCACCGACGTCCACCTGCTTGATGCCCTCCAGCAAACCGGTGGCCAGCACTGCGTTTTCAATGTCAGCGCGTTCGACCGTGGCGGTCAGGTATTGCGGTGCCTCGGCCGGCGCCTGCACCGTGTAGAACACCAACCCGGCCACCAGCGTCAACGCGATTCCCAGACCGACTTTGCGCAACTTCGACTGTTCCATAAATGACCACGATTCCGTTCAGGGTTGAGCCCGGCCAGCGGCCGGGTTCCAGGATAAAGACTTCAATCAGGACAATACTTGACCCGCCGCCACCGTCAGCCCGTCATGCCACCACGCCGCGAGACTGAAGACGTTGGGCGCCTTGAGGATTGTGAAGTGGTTGCCCGGGCCGTACCACACCGCCAGATCCCTGGCCTCGCGCTGCCAGCCTTCGAGCATCGCCGCCTGTTCGCGCTGGTTGCCTGATGCGTCCAGCGTCGGGTCGTCTACCAGCGCCAGACGCACCGGCCCGGTGTAGGCCAGAGCCGGCCGATAGACCGTGCGCAGCGCGGTGGCGAAGGTCCGCACCGGGCCCTGCATCGCGTCGAATGACGCGCGTTCGGACAGCACACCGGCGCGCACCATTCCCTCGTGCAGCAGGCGCATTTGCGTGGTGTCGTCGGCTTCGGCGAAGGCCAGCGCATCGATGCCCAGGGACTTGCCGCTGGACAGTTGCAACGACTCGATCAGCCGCAACAACGCCGCCGTCGTGGTGTAGGGCTTGCCCACCACGCTGTTGCCGCCCGGTGATTCACTGTCGATCAGGGTCAGGGACGCCACCTCGCGCCCCGCCGCCTGCAACTGCGCCGCCATGGCGTAAGCCACCCAACCACCGAACGAATGCCCGATCAGATGCACCGGCCCTTGCGGATACAACTGCTCAAGTGCCCGCAGGTAGAACGTGGCGGCGCTTTCGACCCGACTGTGCGGCACCGTCGCGCCGTCGAGGCCTCGGGGCTGCAACCCATGAATCGGCCACTCCGGCCCCAGCGCCTCGGTCAGGTGGATGAACCCGGTAACACTGTCGCCAGCCCCCGGCACACAGAAAATCGGCGCATGCCCGGTGTGACCGGTCTGAATGGTCAAGATCGGCTGATAGGCCGTTGGCGCCGGCGCAGTTGCCGTTTCCAGCGCCTGAGTCAGGGCCTGCCCCAGAGCCTGAACGTGGGGTGCTTTCATCATGCTCTGGTGGTCGCCCGGTACGTCGATGCAGCGCAGCTGCGCACCTGGCAATTCCTCAGCCCAACCGCGCGTGGCGCTGAGTCGTGACATCGGCGCCGAACGCTCCGTGGCACGCAGCAGATACAACGGCAGACCGATCGGGTTGATCCGGTAATGCGCCAATGCATGCCCGTGGGCCACTTCCCGGTCGAGGTAATGCCAGGCATCCGCCGACGAGACAGCCGCCAGCTCGGGTCTGAGCAACTGCTGTTCGTGACAATGGTTGAACAAATCGGCGAACGCCCACTGCTCAAGTTCGGTCTGCAACACCGCCAGACGCGCCAATGCTTGCTGCCCCTGTGTCTCGTGCCCGGCCCAATGCGCCGTGCAATGCAAAAGCAATTGGCGCTTGTGCACATGTGCATCGTTCCACTGCGCCTTGTTCGGATCGGCCAGGCGCGGCACGTAGGTATCGATCAGCCCGACGAACGCCACTGACTCGTCCATCCCGAGCAGTTGCGCCGCGATTTCATAAGCCAGCACGCCACCGAACGACCAGCCGGCAAGCCGATAGGGGCCGTGGGGTTGTCTGGCGCGGATCACCTCGACCAGTCGGGTTGCCAGGCATTCCATGGTACGCAGTTGCGTCATACCGGAATCGATTCCCGGCAAGCCGTAAATCGGGAACTCGCCGCCGATGTGCAGGCCCAGCGCCGGGAAATACAGGTCACGGCCACTGAACTCATGCACCAGGAACAACGGCGTGCCTTGTTCACTTGCACGCACCACGACCACGCCGTCATGGAGCGGCACAGCGTCACTGCGCTGGCACAGCAGCGTGGCAGTCCCCTCGACCGTGGGATGCTGGAACAGCTCGGCCAACGAAACCGGCCTGTCGGACTTTTGCATCAGATCGACAAGCCGCACCGCCAGCAGCGAATGCCCGCCCAGTTCGAAGAAGTTGTCATGGCGGCCTACCCGCCCGACTTGCAACACTTCAGCCCATAGCCCGGCCAGTGATTCCTCAAGAGGATTGGCCGGCGCTTCATAGTCACGCATGACCAGCGCTTGGTGTGTCGGCGCCGGCAAGGCTTTGCGATCGACCTTGCCGTTGTTGTTCAGCGGCAGGCTCTCCAGCGCCACCCAGGCGGTCGGCACCATGTACTCCGGTAACCTGGCTTGCAGCAGCGCGCGGAGGGTAGCGCCCTGCAATGCAGGATCGTGCGCCGTGTAATAGGCCACCAGCCGCGTTGGTTCCTGTCCGTCGCGTCGGGCCAGAACCACCGCTTCCTTGACCCCCGGACAGCTCAACAGGCGGTTTTCGATTTCTCCGAGCTCAATGCGGAAGCCGCGAATCTTCACCTGGTCATCATTGCGGCCGATGCATTCCAGTCGCCCCGGCGCCTGCCAGCGCACCAGGTCGCCCGTGCGATACATCAAGGCCTGCAGATTGTCGCTGAACGGATCCCGGAGGAATTTCTCGGCACTCAGTTGAGGCCGGTTCAGATAACCCAGCGCAACACCCTGACCACCGATGTACAACTCACCGGTGACGCCGAACGGCACCGGTTGTTGCCGGTTATCCAGCACATACACGCGGGTATTGCCGATGGGGCCGCCAATCGAAACGCTGTCCGCATCCGGCGCCACCTCACGCACTTCGAAGGTGGTGGCGTACGTCGTGGTTTCGGTCGGGCCATAACAATGCACCAGGCGCAGGTCCGGTGCTTCGGCGAGCAGCTTTCGAAACGCCGCCGGATCGCCACGCTCCCCACCGCACAGCAGGATGCGCAGCCCTTTGAGCGCCTCGGGAATCAATTGCACGTACTGATTGAACAACGCTGTGGTGACGAAGAGGATCGTCGCCCCGCACCGGTCAAGCTCCCTACCGAATGCCTGTGGGTCGAGCAAGGTCGCATGATCGATCACGGCCACCTGGCCACCGTTGAGCAAGGCGCCCCAGATATCCATTGTGCTCGCATCGAACGCCGGGTTCGAAGCGAATGCCACCCGGTCACTCGAGTTGAAATCGGCGTAGCCGCAGTCGATCACAAGGCGGGTAATGCCGCGATGCGGCACCATGACCCCCTTCGGGGTGCCCGTGGAGCCCGAGGTGTACATGATGTACGCCAGCGCCTCCGAGGACTGAGGCAGATCCGGGTTGTGCGAAGGACTCCCGGCAAGCGCCAGGGTATCCAGATCCATTCGCCGTACCGGGTACTCGATGACCTGATCGCTGCCGGTCAACAGCGCGACCGCCTGACAATCCTGCACCATGAATGCCTGACGCTCGGCGGGTGCGTTGATGTCCAGCGGCACATAGGCCGCCGCACACTTGAGGATCGCCAACTGCGCGACCAACAGATCCAGCGAGCGTGGCAACAGAATCGCCACATGATCGCCAGGCTGCACACCTTGAGCGATGAGATGATGCGCCAGGCCGTTGGCGCTGCGGTTCAGTTCTGCGTAACGCAACACCTGCGTCCCGTGCACCGCCGCGACGGCTTGCGGATGTTTGGCAGCCTGCATCTCGAATACACGGTGCACGGTCAGCACTTGCAGACTGTTCCGCGCGCTGGCGTTGAATTCGTCGAGCAACTGCGTGCGTTCCTGATCCTCGATTATTTGCGCGTGTTCCAGCACTGCCTGGTCGTTGTTGACCATGGCCTGCAACAAGCGCTGGAAATAACCGACATAACGCCGTGCCGTCGCCTCATCGAACAGCGCTGTGGCGTACTCCATCCAGCCATTTATCCCGTTGGGCGATTCACCCAGGGTCAGGGTCAGGTCGAACTTGGCGAAGTGACTCGGCTCCGCCACCGCTTCCAGGGTCAGATCCCCCAGCGCCAATACCGGCCCGTCGCTGTTGCGCCAGTTGAACATGGTCTGGAACAGCGGGCTGTGGGCCAGGCTGCGGGCCGGTCGGGCGATTTCCACCACTTGCTCGAAGGGCAGGTCCTGATGGTCCTGGGCCTGCAGGGTCAGCGCCTTGACCCGCGCCAGCAGCGCTTCGGTGCTCAACTCACCGGAAGTATCAATGCGTAACGCCAGGGTATTGACGAACAACCCGATCAGTCCGTCGATTTCGGCCCGGAAACGGTTGGCTACCGGCGAGCCGACCACAATGTCCGACTGCCCGGCCAACCGGCTGAGCAGCATCGCCCACGCGCTCAGCATCGTCATGTACAGCGTCACGCCATGGCGCTGGCTCAAGGCTTTGAGGCCGGCGCTCAAGCGCTCGTCCAGGCACACTTCGACGCTGCTGCCGGCGTAATCCTGTTGCGGTGGTCGCGGTCGGTCGGCAGGCAACGTCAGCAAGGCTGGCGCATCGGCCAGCGTGCGTTGCCAATATTCGCTCTGGCGCTGCAAAACCTCCCCGCTCAGCCAGCGTCGCTGCCAGACGGCATAGTCGGTGTATTGCAACGCCAGCGGCGGCAAAGGGTCCGCCAACCCCTGACTGAAAGCCTGATACAACGCCATCAGCTCGCGGGTCAGCACCTCCATCGACCAACCGTCGGAGATGATGTGATGCAAGGTGATCAGCAGCACATGGTGATCGTCGGCCATACGCACCAGTCGTCCGCGAATCAACGGATCATCCTGCAAGTCGAACGGGCCGGAAGCTTCCCCCTGAATCAGCGCCTGCAAGGCTTCATCGGCCTGCGGGTGCTGGCGCAGGTCCTCGACCCGCAGCAGCACACCGCTGTCGGGCGGAGTAATCAGCACCTGGGCTTCGCCGTTGTACGGCGTGAAACGGCTGCGCAGGCTTTCGTGGCGAGCGACAATCCGGGCCAGCGCCCGCTGTAGCGCATCGGCGTCGAGCACACCGCGCAGACGCAGACCGATCGGAATGTTGTAAGCCGTGTTGGCACCTTCCATCTGCGCCAGAAACCAGAAGCGCTGCTGGGAAAACGACAGCGGCAATGCGCCGTCCCGTGGCACCGGCAGGATCGGCGGCTGTGTCGAGCGTCCGGCCCGGGTCAGCGACTGCGCCACCGACGCCAGTTCGGCATTGGCGAACAACTCGCCGAGCGCAAGCTCCACACCCAGCCGTTGACGCACTTGCGCGACCATGCGCATGGCCAGCAACGAATGGCCGCCCAACTCAAAGAAATGATCCTGACGCCCTATCCGTTCGACCTGCAGAACCTCGGCCCAGATCTGCGCCAGTGTGCATTCCAGCTCGCCTTGTGGTGCCTCGTATTCGCGTGTGAGCAGGGCCGTGCGCTCCGGTAACGGCAAGGCCTTGCGATCGAGCTTGCCATTGGCGGTCAGCGGCAGGCTGTCGAGTCTGACGAACGCGACCGGCACCATGTACTCGGGCAACTGGCCCAGCAAATGCTCGCGCAGTTGCGCGACAGCCAGTGGCTGCACCTGCGCCTGCTCGGTGAAATAGGCCACCAGCCGCGGTTGTCCTGGCTCGTCTTCACGAGCCAGGACAACCACTTCCTGAAGGCCGGGAAGCTGATGCAGGCGGCTTTCGATTTCCCCCAATTCGATGCGCATGCCGCGGATTTTCACTTGATCATCGTTGCGCCCCAGATAGTCGATCGTCCCGTCCGGGCGCCAGCGAGCTAGGTCGCCAGTGCGATACATACGCGCATTCGGTCGTTCACTGAAGGGGTCCGGCAGAAAGCGTTCAGCGGTCAGTTGCGCACGGTTCAAGTAACCGCGCGCCACGCCTGCGCCACCGATATACAGCTCGCCGGATACGCCGATCGGCACCGGACGCTGTTGGTCGTCGAGCAGGTACACCGAGGTATTGCTCACCGGTTTACCGATGTGCAGTGCCTCCCCCGCCTCAATCCGTCCGGATGTGGCAACGACGGTGGCTTCGGTCGGGCCATAGTTGTTGATCACATCGAAATGCTGATTGCGCGAAAACTGACGCAAGCGGTCGCCGCCGATCAGCAGGGTGCGCAATGTCGGGTGCTCGAGATGCCGACTGAAGGCGTATTCGGCGACGGGCGTCGGCAGGAAACTCACATCCAGCGGTTGCGCGCACCACCAGGCCAGCAGCCCGTCGACGTCTTCGCCGCCATCCTGAGCGGGCGCCAGGTGCAGGGTCGCGCCGACGCACAGAGCTGGCCAGACTTCCCATGCCATTGCGTCGAAGCCGAACCCGGCCAGACTCGACGTATGGCGACCGGCACACAGGTCAAAGGCGTTGCTGTGCCAGTCGACCAGATTGGCCAATGTCTGGTGTTCGACCATCACGCCCTTGGGCAAACCGGTGGAGCCGGAGGTGTAGATCACATAAGCCAGGTTCGCCTCGGACAGACCTAGTACCACCGGGTTTGCGTCATTGCCTGAGCGCCAGGTGCGCGGATCAAGATCGAGTACCGGCAGCTCCTGTCCCGGCAGCCGTGCGAGCAAATCACGTGAGGTCAGGATCGCCACCGGTGCGCAATCACTCAGCAAATAGTTCAGGCGTTCGGCCGGATGCGCGGGGTCGATCGGCACATACCCGGCGCCGGCCTTGAAGACAGCGAGCAATCCGGCCAGGGTATCCAGCCCTCGCCGGGCGACGACTGCGACCCGGTCATCCGGCTGCACACCCAAATCGATCAAGCGATGCGCCAGACGGTTGGCCTGGCGGTTCAGTTCGTCAAACGTCAGTTGCTTGTCCAGCTGCACCGCTGCCAGCGCTTGCGGTCGCGCGACGACCTGCGCCTCGAAGCGTTGATGAATCGTCTGTCCGCGTACGTATTCAACATCACTGGTGTTGAACCCCGTCAACAGCTGTTCGCGCTCCAGGGCGGGCAGAACCGACAGTTGGCTCAACGGCGTATCCGCAGCTTGCTCCAGTGTCTGCAACAGGTTTTCCATGGCACACACCATATAGCCGCAGATGCGCTGCGCCTCGACTTCACGGGTGGCCAGCAGCGTCAGGCTGAAGTGATCGCCAAAGTCATCGATGCTCAAGGTCAGCGGGTAATTGGTGCGTTCCTCCGCATGCAGGACGCTGATCCCCTCCCAGGCCGAGAGCGCTTCGGCACTGGCATTGGCACTCGAGGTGCTGTGCCGGTAGTTGAGCAGCGAACTGAACAGCGGCGATGACCCGACCACCCCGCTGCAGCGCTGGGCCAGCACCAGCGGGGCGTGCTCATGGCGCATCAGACGGGTCAGACGTGCATGGGTTGCCTTCACCGACTCGCTTGCTGCCAGCGCGCTGACCTCGACACGGAGCGGCAAGGTGTTGATGAAAATGCCCAGCGCGCGGTCGGTCGACTCCGCCCCTTGCATTCGCCCCATCAGCACGGTACCGAACACAACGGCGGACTTGCCGGTGAGTGCATTCAGAACCTGCCCCCAGCCGAGATGGAACAGACTCGCGACACTCACCCCGAGCGAACGGGCACTGGCTCGCAGGCGCTGCCCCAGCAACGGGTCAAGTGGCACACCGCACTCTTCGATGTCGCTGCCGTCGCCATGTACGCCTTGCAGGCCGAACGGCAACGTCGGCTCGTCGATGTCACCGAGCATCTCGCGGAAAAACGCCTCGTGCTCCGCCTCGCTGATGCCTAGCCGCGCCTGGGCGACATAATTGCGAAACGGTACGGGCGCTCCCAGTCTGGCGCTCTGCCCTGACAGGCAAGCCTGCATTTCCTCGCTGACCACAGCGAGCGCCGAGTGGTCCATTGCCATGTGGTGAAACAGCAATATCGCGACAATACGCCCGGACTCTGCATCCCAGGCATGGGCCAGGCGCAATAGCGGTGCACGTGTCACGTCGAGACGGAAATGCCGGGCGTCGAATCGCGCATGCAACTGCTCCAGAACATCGCCTTGAGCCACATCGAGCTGCACTTCTTCCACAGGTAACCCGACACGTCGCAGGACCACTTGCACCGGCGTGTCCAGTCCTTCCCAAACGATGGCGGTGCGCAGAATGTCGTGGCGCTCGATGACGGTCTGCAGGGCCTGGACGAATGCCTCGAACCGCTCGAGTCCGCTGAACGCGAATTTCGCCTGCATCACATACGGATCACCCTGTGCAGCGCTCGCGTGGTGGTAGAGGATGCCCTCCTGCAACGGCGTCAACGGGTAGATATCCTGGACATTGGCGCCGCCGCCAGGGATCTGCGCGACAATTTGATCGAGGGTGTCCTGGCTCAGGTCAACCAGCGTCAGCATCGCCGGGGTGACCCGTGTTGTGCCCGGTGAAATGCCATTGACCGGCACTTCAACCTGCCCCTCCCGTGCGGGCGAGTAAACGCCCGCCTCGATCAGCTCGATCAATGCCGGTTTGTGCTCGCGCAATGCGGCCAGCAAGGCCGGTTCACTCAGGGCCTGCTTGTTGCCATTGACCCGTAATTGCCCGTCCGTGATTGCCAACTGGATGTCTTTTGTCTTCAGCGTCGCCAACAGTTCATTCAGGTTCACAGGACGATCTCCATTCTTTCCGTGATGGCTGCGTAACCAGCCAGAGTCGGTTGCTCGAACAACGTCCGCACATCGGCTTCGATACCTGCCTGTTGCAGGCGCCCGATCAAACTGACCGCCAGCAACGAATGCCCACCCAGCTCAAAGAAATGGTCTTGCCGTCCGACGCGCTCGACTTTGAGCAATTCACACCACAGTCGCGCGAGGAGGATTTCCATCTCGCCGACCGGGGCTTCGTATTCGCGAATGCTGACTGCAGCCGAATCCGGTGCAGGCAGCGCCTTGCGATCCACCTTGCCGTTGGGACTCAGCGGCAGGCTGTCGAGCGCGACGAATGCCGACGGCACCATGTAATCGGGCAAGCGTGCCAGCAAGTGTTCGCGCAACGCCTCGACCCCCGGTTGCCCGGCGTCGGCATGCCAGGTGAAGTACGCCACCAGACGCTCCTCACGCACCATCACCACGGCTTCGCGCAGCGCTGGATGGCTGAGCAGTTGCGCTTCGATCTCACCCGGTTCCAGGCGCAGGCCACGCAGCTTGACCTGGAAGTCGTTGCGCCCGATGAATTCGAGCTGACCATCGGCGCGGTAACGCACTAGGTCGCCCGTGGCGTACAGCCGATCGCCGGCCACGAACGGGCTCGGGATAAACCGTTCAGCCATCAACTGCGGCAGGCCCAGATAGCCCCGCGCAACCCCGGCACCACCAATGAACAACTGACCGATCACGCCCATCGGCACCGGCCGCTTGGCGGCATCGAGGACATACAGACGGGTGTTGTTGATCGGCCGCCCGATCGGCAACGCGCTGTCCGGCACCGGCATCGACGGTTCCAGCGTCCACACCGTGCTGTCGACCGTGGCTTCGGTCGGGCCGTAAACGTTGTGCAAACGCACTTGCGGCAAACGCTCGCGCACACGGCGAGCCAGCGCCGGCGTCAGGTCACCGCCGCCACAGAACACGTCGGTAAGGCTGCTGCACTGGCTGACAGCGTCCTGCTCGAGGAACTGTTGCAACAGGACCGGCACGAACTGGATCACGCTGATCCGTTGCTCGCGAATCACCTGCGCCAGATAAGCCGGCTCGCGGTGCCCGTCAGGACGCGCCAGCACCAGACGCAGGCCAGCGTTCAGAGGCCAGAACAGCTCCCAGACCGAGGCATCGAAACTGAACGGGGTTTTCTGCAACAGCGCGCCGTCCGTCACGGCGGGACACAGCTGCGAACTCCAGTGCAGCAAATTGCCGACGCCACGATGCTCGACCATCACGCCTTTCGGCGCACCGGTCGAACCGGAGGTGTAAATCACGTAGGCCAGGTTCGAAGCGCTCAGGTTCGGTACTTGCGGGTTGTCCTCCGGATTGAATGTCCAGTGAGTCTGATCCAGATCGATCACCAGCGCGGTGCTCTCGCCCAGCAACTCACGCGTCGCCCCGTGCACCAGCACCGCTACCGGCGCGCTGTCCTTGAGCATGTAATCCAGACGTTCCGCCGGGTACGCCGGATCCAGCGGCACATAGGCACCGCCGGCCTTGAGAATGCCGAGCAGACCGACCATCAGCTCCAGCCCGCGCTCGACACAGATTGCCACCCGCGAATCCGGCCCCACGCCCAGCTCGCGCAAGTGATGGGCCAGACGGTTGGCCTGTGCGTTGAGTTCGGCGTAAGTCAGCCGCTGTTCACCAGCCTGCAACGCAACGGCTAGTGGCGTGCGTTGTACCTGCACTTCGAACAGCCCGTGAACGGTTTGCTCCAGATCATCGGCGGTGCCGGTGACATTGAGGTCGTAAAGCACCCGCTGACGTTCTGCGCCGTCAAGGATAGGCAAGCGGTTCAGCAGCTGATCCGGTGCCTGTTCCAGAGCCTCCGCCAGTGTCTCCAGCGCGGTTTGCATGTAGTCGCAGATCCGCTGCGAACCGATGCTCGCCGGGGTCATGGCGGTGAGCACAAAACCGCTGCCCAGATCATCGACGCCCAGGCTCAGTGGATAGTTGGTGCGTTCTTCGCTGCTCAGGGTCTCGATGCCTTGCCAGGCCTGACGAAGGTTTTGCTGTTGCGCCTCGTCGGCGCTGTGCCGGTAGTTGAGCATCGAACTGAACAGCGGCGACGGCGCGGCCACACCACTGCAACGCTGGGCCAGCGCCAGTGACGCGTGTTCATGACCGAGCAGCGCACTGAGCCGCGCATGCGTCGCCCGAGCCCCTTCGCGCACCGGGGTTGCCCCCAGATCGACCCGCAGCGGCAAGGTGTTGATGAACATCCCCAACGCCCGGTCGGCACCCTCGCCGCCCTGCATCCGGCCCATCAGCACCGTGCCGAATACAACACGATCCTGCCCGGATGTCGCGGCCAGCACCTGTGCCCACGCGAGGTGGAACAGGCTGGCCACGCTGATGCCCAGTTGCCGTGCGAGGCTGCGCAGACGCTGGCTGGTCGCTTCGGTCAGGGCCTGTCGCGTTTCCTCGATGTCGCTACCGTCACCTTGCACATCCTGCAAGCCGAACGGCAAGGTCGGCTCGTCGATGTCGCCGAGCATGTCGTGGAAGAACGCTTCGTGCTCCTGCTCGCTGACACCCAGCCGCGCCTGCGCTACGTAGTTGCGGTAAGGCACGGCCGCCCCCAGCGAAGCCTCATGCCCTTGCAGGCAGGCGAGCATTTCGTGCTGCACCACGTCCAGCGCAGTGTGATCCATCACCACATGGTGGAACAACAACATCGCGACCACCCGGTCGTGGGCCGGATCACGGGCATACACCAGACGCAGCAACGGTGCCTGACTGATGTCGAGGCGGTAATGCCGGGCATCGAAATGCTCGTGCAACTGCTCAAGAACGTCGCCATCCGCCGGGTCGAACAGGATCTCCTGCACCGGTAACTCGACGTGACGCCATACCACTTGCATCGGCTCGGCCAGTTTCTGCCAGATCACCGCCGTGCGCAGGATGTCGTGGCGTGCAATGACCTTGCGCAGCGCCGCCGCGAAGCTGTCGAGCCGCTCGAGGCTGTCGAAAGCCAGCCACGATTGCAGCAAGTACGGGTCGCCCTGCTCCGCACTCAGGTGGTGATAAAGGATGCCTTCCTGCAACGGCGCCAGCGGATAAATGTCCTGCACGTTGGCGGCGCCACCCGGCACGCTGGCCACGATCCGGTTGATGCTCGGCTGATCCAGTTCAGTCAGGCTCAGCAAATCCGGGGTGATGCGGGTGCAGTCGGCAGGAATGCGATTGGCCGGCACTTCGATTTCGCGACCGCTGCCTACCGCTGCGGCCAGTGCAGCCAGCGTTGGTTGGCTGAACAGCACGCGCACATCGGTGTTCAGGCCGATCTGGCGCAGGCGTTCGATAAGGCTCACGGCCAGCAGCGAGTGGCCGCCCAGTTCGAAGAAGTTGTCGTGGCGACCGACTTTTTCCAGCTTCAGAACATCGGCCCAAATCTGCGCCAGCGTAGTTTCCACCGGGCCTTGCGGGGCCTCGTATTCACGGCTGAGCCATGCGCTTTGATCCGGCTCCGGCAAGGCCTTGCGGTCGAGTTTGCCGTTGGCGGTCAGCGGCAAGGTGTCGAGGCGCACGTAAGCCGCCGGGATCAGCGCTTGCGGCAACCGGGTTTGCAGATGATTGCGCAGAGCTTCGATATCAGTCGGCGCTCGCTCGGTGAACCACACCAGCAACTGCCCGTCGCGCACCAGCGCTACTGCGTCCTGCACTGCCGGATGGGTACTCAGGGCGGCTTCGATTTCCCCCAGTTCAACCCGCACGCCGCGCAGTTTCACCTGATCGTCGTTGCGGCCCAGGTACTCGATGTTGCCGTCCGCCAGCCAGCGCGCAAGGTCGCCGGTGCGGTACATCCGCGCCTGCGGCTGATCGCTGAACGGATCATTCAGGAAGCGTTCGGCGGTCAGATCGGGACGGTTCAGGTAACCCCGTGCGACACCGGCGCCGGCGACGTACATCTCGCCAGTCACACCCACAGGCACTGGCCGTTGCTGGTCATCAAGCAGATAGATACGAGCGTTGGCCATCGGCCGGCCGATGTGCAGCGTTCGCCCGACTTCAACCGGACCCGAGGTGGCGACCACCGTAGCCTCGGTCGGGCCGTAGTTGTTGATCACCGAGAAGGTCTGCTCGCGATTGAACTGACGCAGCTTGTCGCCGCCGATCAGCAAGGTGCGCAGGGTCGGATGTTGCAGTTCGCGGCTGAACGCATATTCGGCCACTGGAGTTGGCAGGAAGCTGACCTGCAACGGCTGCGCCCGCCACCAGTCAAGCAGTTCGTCCAGATGCTCGTTGCTCACCGATTCCGGCGGCAAGTGCAACGTCGCACCGACGCACAGCGCAGGCCAGACTTCCCAAGCCATCGCATCGAAACCGAACCCGGCCACGCTGGCGGTGTGGCTGCCGGCGTGCAAGTCAAAGGCTTCGGCGTGCCAGTGCACAAGGTTTTCCAGGGTCGCGTGTTCGACCATCACGCCTTTCGGCTGGCCGGTGGAGCCCGAGGTGTAGATCACGTAGGCCAGGTTGTCCGGCGTAAAATCGGCGACCTGCGGATCAGCAACCGACAGGTCTTGCCAGGTCTCATGGGCAAGATCAATCACCGGTATGCCAGCCTGATTCGGCAAAGCTACGTCGCGAACCAGTACCACCCTCGGCGCACTGTCGGCCAGCATGTAAGCGATTCGCTCGGGTGGATAAGCCGGGTCGACCGGTACATAGGCGGCGCCGGCCTTGAGGATCGCCAGCAAACCGACCAGCATTTCCGAGCTGCGTTTGAGACAGATCGCCACTCGCGTATCGGTGGTAACACCCATCCCCTGCAGATGATGGGCCAGCCGATTGGCGCGCTGGTTCAATTGCCTGAACGTCAGGCGCTGCGTGCCCGCCTGAACCGCCACGGCATCCGGCGTGCGCGCAACCTGCGCTTCGAACAGACGATGAACACCTTGCGCTGACGGGTAAACCGACGTGCTCGCGTTGAAGTCGCCAAGCAGCTGCGCGCGCGCCGCCGCTGACAGGACGTTGAGACGTTCAAAGGCCTGTCCGGGGTTGTCGGCCAACGCTGTCGCCAGCTCCGTGAGAGCGGTGTGCATCAGCTCGCAGACCCGCTGCGCCCCCACATGATCCGGGGTCAGTGCCGACAGATTGAAGCCATCACCCCGGTCGTTGATGCTCAGGGTCAACGGATAATTCGTGCGCCCGTCCTGGGCCAGGAATTCGATGCCTTGCCAGACCGGATCAACAGGCACTCGCGCAGCGTCGTGGCCGCCATGCCGATAGTTGAGTACCGCGCTGAACAGCGGCAAAGGCGCGGCCACGGCGCTGCAACGCTGAGCCAGTGCCAGCGACGCATGCTCATGTCCCAGCAAAGCCGCCAACCGCTCATGAACCGTGCGAACCGCTTCACTCACACTCTGCCCGTCAACTTCCACGCGCAGCGGCAAGGTGTTGATGAACATCCCCAAAGCCCGATCCGCGCCCTCGCCGCCTTGCATGCGCCCCAGCAGCACGGTGCCGAACACCACGTCCCGGCGTCCGGAAGTCGCCGCCAGCACCCGCGCCCAGGCGAGATGAAACAGGCTCGCGACGCTGACCCCGTATTGCCGCGCCTGGCGGCGCAGGTGCCGATTCAATTCCACTGGCAGCGCCAGCGAATGCTCCTCGATGTTGCGGCCATCGCCCTGTACGTCCTGCAAGCCGAATGGCAGGGTCGGCTCGTCAATATCACCGAGCATCTCGCGAAAGAAGCTTTCGTGTTCATCCTCGCTGATGCCTTGGCGGGCCTGATGGACGTAGTTGCGGTAGGGCGCGGCGGGCGGCAAAGACTCAACCTGCCCCGGCAGATACAACTGCATTTCCCGGCGAACCACCTCCAGCGCGGTGTGATCCAGCACGACGTGATGAAACAACAGCACGCCTGCCACACGGTCATGCAGCGGATCTTCGGCATACACCAGACGGATCAGCGGTGCCTGACCGAGGTCGAGGCGATAATCCCGGGCATCGAAGCGTGCGCGCAACTGATCGAGGATATTGCCATCCAGCGGACTCAAATCGACCGATTGCACCGCCAGCGCGGCCTCTCGCCATACCACTTGCTGCGGGCTCGGCAATCCCTCCCAAACCAGACTGGTGCGCAGGATGTCGTGGCGCGCAATCACCTTTTGCAAGGCGTTGGCAAAAGCGCGCAGGCGCTCGATGCTGGCAAAGGCCAGACATGACTGTAATAAGTAGGGATCGCCCTCGGCGGCGCTCAGGTGATGGTAAAGAATGCCTTCCTGCAACGGCGCCAGCGGATAAATGTCCTGCACGTTGGCGGCGCCACCCGGCACGCTGGCCACGATCCGGTCGATGCTGGCCTGATCCAGTTCGGTCAGGCTCAGCAATTCCGAAGTGATGCGGGTGCAGTCGGCAGGAATGCGGTTGGCCGGCACTTCGATTTCGCGACCGCTCCCTACTGCCGCAGCCAATGCAGCCAGAGTCGGCTGGCTGAACAGCACGCGCACGTCGGTGTTGAGGCCGATCTGGCGCAGGCGTTCGATCAGGCTCACGGCCAGCAACGAGTGGCCGCCCAGTTCGAAGAAGTTGTCGTGACGTCCGACCTGCTCCAGCTTCAGGACATCGGTCCAGATCTGTGCCAACGCAGTCTCCACCGGACCTTGCGGGGCCTCGTATTCGCGGCTGAGCCAGGCGTTCTGATCCGGCTCCGGCAAGGCCTTGCGGTCGAGTTTGCCGTTGGCGGTCAGCGGCAAGGTGTCGAGTCGCACGTAAGCCGCCGGGATCAATGCTTGCGGCAAACGGGTTTGCAGATGATTACGCAAGGCTTCGATATCGGCAGGCGCACGTTCGGTGAACCACACCAGCAACTGGCCGTCGCGCACCAGTGCCACTGCGTCCTGCACTGCCGGATGGCTGGCCAGCGCCGCTTCGATTTCCCCCAGTTCAACCCGTACGCCGCGCAGTTTCACCTGATCGTCGTTACGCCCCAGGTACTCGATGTTGCCGTCCGCCAACCAGCGTGCGAGGTCGCCGGTGCGGTACATGCGCCCTTCGTTGAACGGATCCTTCAGGAAGCGTTCGGCGGTCAGATCGGGACGGTTCAGGTAACCCCGTGCGACACCGGCGCCGGCGACGTACAACTCCCCCGTCACACCTACTGGCACGGGGCGTTGCTGCTCATCCAGCAAATAGACCTTGGCGTTGGCAATCGGCCGGCCGATGTGCAGCGTTTGCCCGACGTCTACAGGGCCGGAGGTGGCGACCACCGTGGCTTCAGTCGGGCCATAGTTGTTGATCACCGCAAAGCTCTGCTCACGATTGAACTGCCGCAGCTTGTCGCCACCAATCAGCAAGGTACGCAGGGTCGGATGTTGCAGTTCGCGGCTGAACGCATATTCGGCTACCGGTGTCGGCAGGAAACTCACCTGCAACGGCTGCGCCCGCCACCAGTCGAGCAGTCCGTCCAGGTGCTCATTGCTCACCGTTTCCGGCGGCAGGTGCAACGTCGCGCCGACGCACAACGCCGGCCAGACTTCCCAGGCCATCGCATCAAAACCGAAACCGGCCACGCTGGCGGTGTGGCTGCCCGCGTGCAGGTCGAAGGCTTCGGCGTGCCAGTGCACAAGGTTTTCCAGGGTCGAGTGTTCGACCATCACGCCTTTCGGCTGGCCGGTGGAGCCTGAGGTGTAGATCACGTAGGCCAGATGCTCGTGGGTCAGGTCCGGCAACTGTGGATTGCTGTCCGGCAGATGCTGCCAGGCGTCGCTGTCAAGATTGATCACCGGCACGGCACCCAGCAGGTCGCGAGTAGCCGTCTGTGCCAACACCGCCACCGGATCGCTATCCTGCAACAGGTAAGCGATCCGTTCTGCCGGATGTGCCGGATCGACCGGAACATAACCGGCGCCAGCCTTGAGGATCGCCAGCAGCCCGATCAGCATCTGCGGACCACGCTGCACACAGAGCGCGACGCGATCGTCCGGTTGCACACCGAGGCCGATCAAGTGATGGGCCAGGCGGTTGGCGCGGCGGTTCAACCCGTCGTAGCTCAGACTTTGCCCGCCCTGCACCACTGCCACAGCGTCGGGTTGGCTCGCCGCTCGCGCTTCAAACAATTGGTGCACAACATGGCCATGGGCAAAGTCGCGACCGGTGACATTGAAACCGACCAGCACGCGCTGGCGTTCGGCCGCCGACAGAATCGACACCTGATTCATTGGCGCATGGCGATCCTGTTCCAGCGCGCTCAGCACATTGTGCAGTGCCGTTTGCAGGTAGTCGCAGACCCGCATGCCATCCACTTGGGGCACTGCCTGCACAGAAAGCCTGAAACCCTGTCCAAGGTCGTCGACGCTGACCACCAGCGGATAGTTGCTGCGCTCACGAGAATCGAGAATCCGGATGCCTTCCCATCCCGGCGTAGCCGTTTGTTGCGCGCTGTGGCGATAGTTGAGCAAGGTATTGAACAGCGGTTCCGATCCCGTCACGCCACTGCAACGTTGAGCCAGCATCAGCGGCGCTTGCTCATGCACCAGCAGTTGCGCCAGACGCTCGTGGGTCGCCCTGACACCCGCCTCCACCGCCGTGGCCCCGACATGGACCCGCAGCGGCAGAGTGTTGATGAACATGCCCAACGAACGATCGGCGCCCTCTCCCCCCTGCATGCGCCCCAGCAGCACCGTACCGAATACCACCTCCTCGCGCCCGCAGACCTGGGCAAGTACCTGACCCCAGGCCTGATGCACCAGACTCGCAACACTGATGCCCAGCGTGCGGGCCTGTTTGCGCAGGCGTGTGGCAAGACGCTCATCCAGTGCCAGCTCGCTGTCCACGATGTTTGTGCCATCGCCGAGTACGTCTCGCAGGCCGAACGCCAGGGTCGGTTCGACGATGTCGCCGAGCATCTCGCGAAAGAACGCTTCATGTGCCTCGGCATTCGAACCGAGACGGGCCTGAGCGACATAGTTGCGGTATTGCACGGGGGGCGGCAGCGCGCCGACTTGCCCGTCAAGTGCGTCGCTCATCTCGGCCACCAACACCTCGAGCGCGGTGTGATCGAGCACGATGTGGTGCAACAGCAGGATTCCGACCCAGCGGTTTTGCAAAGGGTCTTCGGTGTAGGCGAAGCGCATCAACGGCGCACGCTGCAAGTCCAGGCGATAGTGTCGCGGATCGAAGCGCGCCTGCATTTGCTGCAACACATCACCGTCCTGCGGATCGGCATCCACCCGTTCCAGTGCCAGCGGCGCCGCACGCCAAACTACTTGCACCGGCTCCTCAAGGTTTTCCCTGACCACACTGGTACGCAGGATGTCATGCCGAGCGATGACGCTGTTCAACGCGCGAACGAACGCCTTGATCTGCGCCAGTCCGTCGAAGGCGAACTGCGCTTGCAGCACGTACGGGTCACCGTCGGCAATGGCCAGATGGTGATAGAGGATTCCCGACTGCAACGGTGCCAGGGCGTAGATGTCCTGCACGTTGTCGATACCGCCCTCGACGGTCTCGACGATACGGTCGATGGCCGCTTGATCCAGCGTGGCCAGCGGCAGCATGTCCGGGGTGATGCGGGTGCAACCGGGTTCGATGCGATTGGCCGGCACGCTGACCGTGGCGTCCCCTCCCAGCGTCGCCGCGAGTGCCGCCACGCTCGGCTGGCCGAACAGCACGCGGACGTCGCACTGCATGTCCTGCTGGCGCATGCGCTCGATCAGCTTCACCGCCAGCAGCGAATGCCCGCCCAGCTCGAAGAAATTGTCATGTCTGCCCACCCGGTCCAATCCGAGCAAGGTCTGCCAGATTACAGCGATGCGGGTTTCGATTTCGCCAAGCGGTGCTTCAAACGCCCGCCGGGCGAAGGCTTCGTTGTCCGGCTGCGGCAACGCCCGGCGATCGAGTTTGCCGTTGGCCGTCAGCGGGAAGGCATCGAGGCGCACGAACGCGCCCGGCACCATATGCTCAGCCAGCGATGCCAGCAGGTGATCGCGCAATTGCGCAACGCTCGGTTCGACACCTTCGGCGGCCAGCCAGTAGGCCACCAGACGCGTGTCGCCGGGGCTGTCCTCGCGGGCGATCACCAGCGCATCGCGCACGCCGTCGCAGGCTGCAAGACGTGCCTGGATTTCGCCAAGCTCGATACGGAAACCACGGATTTTCACCTGATCGTCGTTGCGTCCCAGGTATTCGAGTTCGCCCTCCACCGTCCAGCGTGCCAGATCGCCGGTCTTGTACAAACGCGCTTCGGCATGCTCGCTGAACGGGTCGGCAATGAAGCGCTCGGCGGTCAACGCATCACGATTCAGGTAACCACGGGCAACCCCGGCGCCACCCACATACAACTCACCGGTCACCCCGGCTGGCACTGGCTCCCGCCGAGCATCGAGGACGTATAGCTGCAGGTCGGGAATGCGCACGCCGATCGGGCTGCTGGCGGTCAATTGTGCGTCTGCCGCCACCAACGGACGGTAGGTCACATGCACCGTGGTTTCGGTGATGCCGTACATGTTCACCAGCCGGGTGCCGGCGTTGCCGACCCGCGCATACCAGGGTTTGAGCGATCCTGGCTCCAGCGCCTCACCACCAAAAATCACCTCGCGCAGCGAATGCTGCAACGGGCTGCGGCCCTGGGCGGCGACCAACTGCCGGAACGCGCTTGGCGTCTGGTTGAGTACAGTGACGCCCGAGCGGCAGAGCAACGCATAACACTCGTCCGGCGAGCGGCTGATGTGTTGCGGCACCACCAGCAACTGTCCGCCGTACGCCAGCGCACCCCAGATTTCCCAGACCGAGAAATCAAAGGCAAACGAGTGGAACAACGCCCAGACGTCTTGCGCATTGAACCGGAACCAATCGTGGGTCGCGCCAAACAGGCGTGCCACGTTGCGGTGCTCGACCATCACCCCTTTTGGCAGCCCGGTGGAGCCAGAGGTGTAGATCACGTAGGCCAGATGCGCCGGACTCAAGTCCGGGATCTGTGGATTGAACTCCGGTTCATTTTGCAAACCTTGGTCGTCGAGATCGATCTGCGGCACGGAGAGCCCGGCAATCCGATCCAGAGTCGCTGCCTGCATCAGCACCGCCACCGGCGCACTGTCTTGCAGGGTGAAGGTGATGCGCTCCAGCGGATAAGCCGGATCGATCGGCACATATCCGGCACCCGCTTTGAGCACGCCGAGCAGGCCGGCGATCATTTGCGGGCCGCGCTCGACGCAGATCGCTACCCGGTCATCCGGACGGATGCCAAGGGCGAGCAAACGATGGGCTACCTGGTTGGCCTGTCGGTTGAGTGCCTCATAACTGTAAGTCCTGCCCTCGAACAGCAACGCGACTGCCTCGGGCCGGGTGTGCGCATGCGCTTCGAATTGCTGATGGATCAACGGCGTGTCGGGAAACGTCGCCTTCGGTGAATTGACGCCATACAACCAGTGCTCACGCTCGGCGGGCGGCAGGATGTTGAGGCTGTGCAATGCGGCTTGCGGGTTGTTCTGCAGCGCATCGACAAGACTGCCCAGTGCCGTGCGCAGGTATCCGGCGATTCGGGAGGCGCCAAGCGTCGCGTCGGCCAGCACCGTGATGCGCAGGTCCTGACCAAGGTCATCGATGTTGACCGTCAGCGGGTAGTTGGTGCGCTCGCGGGCGCCCAATACGTGCACCCCCGGCGACAGCTCGATCACCTCGGCAACTTCCTCCACGCTGCTGTGGCGGTAGTTGAGCATGGCGCTGAACAGCGGCGTCGGCACCGCCACGGCGCTGCAACGCTGGGCCAGTGCCAGAGACGCCTGCTCATGGGCGAGCAGCGCGGTCAGGCGTCGGTGCGTCGCCAGCACGCCGTCATGAACGCTCGACCCGCCGACATCCACCCGCAAAGGCAGCGTATTGATGAACATCCCCAATGCTTGCTCGACACCGTCAGCCGCATTCATCCGTCCCAGCAGAACGGTGCCGAACACCACCGTCGAGCGCCCGCACAACTGCCCCAGCACGCGTGCCATGGCCAGGTGCATCAGGCTCGCCACGCTCACCCCCGATTGTCGCGCGTGGGTACGCAGGCGCTGGCTCAGATCGCTGTCGAGCATGCACGAGACTTCCTCAATGCCCTGACCGTCACCTTGAACATCATGCAAGCCACCGGGCAGCGTCGGCTCGTCGATGTCGCCGAGCATCTCGCGAAAAAATGCCTGGTGCGCTTGCTCATCCGACTCCAGACGTGCCCTCGCCAGGTGGTCGCGAAACGGCACCGCCCTCGCGACTTCGGCATCGCGGCCTGACAGGTAGGCCTGAATTTCCCGGCGTACCACATCGAGCGCGACGTGATCCATGATCATGTGATGGAACAGCAACAATGCGACCACCCGGTCGTTGGCCGGATCCTCGGCGAACACCAGCCGCAACAATGGGGCCTGTTGCAGGTCGAGGCGAAAGTACTGCGGGTCGTGGCGTGCCAGCAATTGCGCGAGTACGTCCTCGCGATCATTCAGATCGACTTCCTCACTGACCAGCGGGGCTTCACGCCAGACCACCTGCACGGGATCGTCCAGATGCTCCCAGAGGATGGCGGTGCGCAAAATGTCATGGCGCCCGATCACCCGACGCAGCGCGTCGGTGAATGTATCCAGCCGTCCGCGACTGTCGAACGTGAACCGCGCCTGCGACACGTAGGGATCCCCCTCCGGCGCGGAGAGATGGTGATAAAGCAGCCCCTCCTGCAACGGCGCCAGCGGATAGATGTCCTGCACATTCGCCACACCGCCCGGCACGGTGGCGACGATGCGGTCGATGGCCAGCTGATCCAGTTGCACCAGCGGCAACATGTCCGGGGTGATGCGCAGCGCCGGGCTCGACCAGTCGCCGCCGTGGCTCGCCACCAGCTCCAGCAACTGCGCCTTGTGCTTGGCGAGGCTGTCCCACAACGCGTCGTCCAGCGCGTCGTCGTTGCCCAGAATGACCAGGTCTTCATCGTCCTGTTGAAGGCGGATCGCATGGGTGGAAATAACAGCCATCAGCTCGCGAAATTGCATGGGGGTAACCTGCTGTAAATTCGGGAAAAAGGAGCGCGCAGCGGCGAGTCCGTGCGGCCGCGCGCAGCCTGGAAAAGCTAAAACATCGGGGCTTGGGTGTCTGACATGGGAAGCAGGGACAAGCCCCGTGACCGGGCAGTCATGGCGTCGATCCGCGGGAACCGCGAATCGACGCCGATGTCGGCTCAGAGCCGGCGTTTGCGGTTGAGCGTCGGAATGGTGGTTTGCGGCACTTTCAGCTGTTTTGCCTGCGCCGAGGTTTGCGCCGCCAGCGCGGCCAGAGTCGGCTGGCTGAACAGCGTTCGCGCATCGACGTGCAGCCCTGCCTGACGCATGCGCGCCACCAGGCTGACCGCCAGCAACGAATGCCCGCCGAGTTCGAAGAAGTGGTCGTTGCGCCCGACCTGCTCCAGTTGCAACACCTCGGCCCAGATCTGCGCCAGCCGGATTTCGACTTCGCCCTCGGGCGCCTCGTAGCGGCGACTGAGCACCGCCTCTGCCCCCGGTGCCGGCAAGGCTTTACGGTCGACCTTGTCGTTGGGGGTCAGGGGCAATGCGTCGAGTTTCACGTAAGCGCCCGGCGCCATGTACTCCGGCAAACGCTCAAGCACATGGGCGCGCAAGGTTTCGATGGGAGGCGCGTCGAAGCCTTCGCGCACGGTGAAATACGCCACCAGTCGCTCGTCACGCACCAGCACCACCGCTTCACGCAGCGTCGGGTGCTCGATCAGCCGCGCTTCGATTTCCCCCGGTTCCAGACGCAGGCCACGCAGCTTGATCTGGAAGTCGTTGCGGCCGAGGAATTCGAGGTTGCCGTCCGCCCGGTAGCGCACCAGATCGCCGGTGCGGTACAAGCGATCACCGGCCACGAACGGGCTGTCGATGAAGCGCTCGGCCTGCATGTCCGGCAACCCCAGATAACCCCGCGCGACCCCGACCCCGCCGATGTGCAAATGTCCGCTGACACCGAACGGCACCGGTTGATCGTGGGCATCCAGCACGTAGAGTCGGGTGTTGCTCAAGGCCTTACCGATTGGCACCACGGCTTCCGGCACCGGTTGATCCGGTTCCAGCGTCCAGCCGGTGCTGTCGACCGTGGTTTCGGTCGGGCCATAGACGTTGTGCAGACGCACCCACGGCAGGCGCTCGCGGACACGCCGGGCCAGTGCGGCGGTCAGCTCACCGCCACCATTGAGCACGTCGGTCAGGCTGGTGCACTGGCTGACATCGTCCTGTTCGATGAACTGTTGCAGCAGCGCCGGCACGAACTTGACCACGGTGATCTGCCGTTCACGAATCACCTGAGTCACATAGGCCGAATCGCGGTTGCCGTCGGGACGCGCCAGCACCAGCCGCAGGCCGGAACACAGCGGCCAGAAAATCTCCCACACCGAACTGTCGAAGCTGAACGGGGCCTTCTGCAACAGCGCGCCATGTTCGGTCGGCGGACTGATCTGCGAGCCCCAGTGCACCATGTTGCAGGCGCTTCGGTGCTCGATCATCACGCCCTTCGGCGTGCCGGTGGAGCCCGAGGTGTAGATCATGTAGGCCAGGTTCGCAGCGCTCAGACCCGGTATTTTCAGGTTGTCGGCGGACGCGTGCTGCCAGGTGCAACGGTCGAAATCGATGACCGGCACACCCGGCTCGCCCAACAGATTGCGGGTGGTCTCGTGTACCAGCACCGCCACCGGGGCGCTGTCCTGCAGCATGTAATGCAGGCGTTCCAGCGGATAGTCGGGATCCAGCGGCACGTAAGCACCGCCGGCCTTGAGAATGCCGAGCAGGCCGACTATCAGATCCGGGCTGCGCTCGACACAGATCGCCACCCGCGAATCGGGCTGCACGCCGTGCTCGCGTAGATGATGCGCCAGACGGTTGGCCTGTTCGTTCAGCTGGCGATAGGTCAGTTGTTGCTCGCCAGCCTGCAATGCGATGGCGTCGGGTCTGCGCTGTACTTGTCGTTCGAACAACATCTGAAGCGGCTGATCGAGCGGGCAATCGACTTCGCTGGCATTGAACTCGACCAGCAGTTGCTCAAGCTCCGCCGCCGGCAGGATCGGCAAGCGATTCAGCGGCTGTTGCGGAGTTTGCTCCAGCGCATCCACCAGCGTCTGCAACGCGGTTTGCACGTAGTCGCCGATTCGCTGCGCACCGATGCTCATCAGGGTTCGCGTGGTGATCTGCAAAGCGCTGCCCAGATCATCGACGCTCAGGGTCAGCGGGTAGTTGGTGCGCTCTTCGTTCTCCAGGGTCTGAATGCCTTGCCAGGCTGGGTCCGACGCCGCTTCCTGCGCCTCAAGTTCGGTGTGCCGATAGTTGAGCAACGCACTGAACAGCGGCGCCGGTGACGCAACGCCGCTGCAACGCTGGGCCAGCGCCAGTGACGCATGTTCGTGCCCAAGCAAATCGGTCAGTCGGGCGTGGGTGAGCAGCACCGCATCGCGCACGCCACGGTTCATGTCCACCCGCAATGGCAAGGTGTTGATGAACACGCCCAGCGCCCGGTCCGCGCCCTCGCCGCCTTGCATCCGGCCCATAAAAACGCTGCCAAACACCACGTGCTCCTGCCCCGAGGTCGCCGCCAGCACCTGGGCCCAGGCCAGGTGAATCAGGCTGGCCACGCTGACGCCGGCCTGCCGCGCCTGAACACGCAAACGCCGATCCAGTTCAGGCGCAAGCGTGCGTACGGCTTCATCGATGCCGCGCCCGTCGCCCTGCACGTCCTGCAATCCGAACGGCAATGTCGGCTCGTCGATGTCGGCGAGCATCTCGCGGAAGAACGCTTCATGTTCCTGCTCACTGACACCGAGCCGGGTCTGGGCCACGTAATTGCGATACGGCACCGCTGGCGGCAAGGGCTCACTCAGCCCAAGCAAGTTGGCGCGCATTTCATGGCGCAGGACTTCCAGCGCGATGTGATCCAGCGCCAGGTGATGGAACAACAGAATCGCCACGATCCGCCCGTGGGCCGGATCGCGCGCATACATCAGCCGGATCAGCGGCGCCTGACTGACGTCGATGCGATAGCGACGAGCATCGAAACGCGCGTGTAGTTGCGCGAGGACATCGCCCTCGGCCGGATCGAAGGTAATTTCCTGCACCGGCAGTTCGGCTTCGCGCCAGACCACCTGCACCGCAGTGGTCAAACCTTCCCAGACCACCGCAGTGCGCAGGATGTCGTGGCGCGCCATGACCTGACGCAACGCGCCCGCATAGGCCTCGACCCGCTCGACGCTGTCGAACGCCAGCTGCGATTGCAGCAGGTACGGATCGCCCTGCGCGGCAGTGATGTGGTGATAAAGAATGCCTTCCTGCAACGGCGCCAACGGATAAATATCCTGCACGTTGGCCGCCCCGCCCGGCACCGTGGCGATGATCCGGTCGAGGGTGGCCTGATCCAGTTCAACCAACGGCAACAGGTCCGGCGTGATCCGCGTGCAACCTTGCGGAATGCGGTTGGCCGGCACTTCGACCTCGCGGCCACTGCCCACCGACGCGGCCAGTGCCGCCAGGGTCGGCTGGCCAAACAGCACGCGCACATCGCTGCTCATCCCCAGCTGACGCATGCGTTCGATCAGGTTGACCGCCAGTAACGAGTGCCCGCCCAGTTCAAAGAAGTGATCGTGACGCCCGACCTTTTCGACTTGCAGCACCTCGGCCCAGATCTGCGCCAGGAGGATTTCGACATCGCCTTGCGGGGCTTCATATTCGCGGCGGATCAACGCCTCCGGCCCCGGCGCCGGCAACGCCTGACGATCCAGTTTGCCGTTGGCCGTCAGCGGCAGCGCCGTCAGGCGCACGTAGGCCGATGGCAGCATCGCGCTGGGCAGACGGGTCTTGAGGTGAGCATGCAGCTGCGTGATATCCAGCGGCTGGCGTTCGGTGAACCAGGCCAGCAATTGCCCGTCGCGCACCTGCACCACCGCATCGCGCACGGATTCATGGCTGCTCAAAGCGGCTTCGATCTCACCGGGCTCGATGCGCACGCCACGGATCTTCACCTGATCGTCGTTGCGGCCCAGGTATTCGATAGTGCCGTCAGGGCACCAGCGTGCGAGGTCGCCGGTACGATACATCCGCGCGTTGGGCTGGCGGCTGAATGGATCGTCGAGGAAACGTTCGGCGGTCAGCTCAGGGCGATTGAAGTAACCCCGCGCCACCCCGGCGCCACCGACGTACAGCTCGCCGGCCACGCCAATCGGCACCGGACGCTGTCGGTCATCCAGCAGATAGGCCGTGGCATTGCTCACGGGTTTGCCGATGTGCAGCGTCCGGCCCGGTTCGATTCGGCCCGAGGTCGCGACCACCGTCGCTTCGGTCGGGCCGTAGTTGTTGATCACCGCGAACGTCTGCTCGCGATTGAACTGGCGCAGTCGATCACCGCCGATCAGCAGTGTGCGCAGGGTCGGGTGTTCGAGGTGACGGCTGAAGGCGTACTCGGCAATCGGGGTCGGCAGAAAACTCAAGTCCAGCGGTTGCGCACGCCACCAGTCGAGCAGCGCGTCAATGTCTTCGCCGCCGTCACGAGACGGCGCCAGGTGCAGGGTCGCGCCAGCACACAGCGCGGGCCAGACTTCCCAGGCCATGGCGTCGAAGCCGAAGCCGGCGAGGCTTGAAGTGTGGCAACCGGCGCTCAGGTCGAAGGCCGTGCAATGCCAGTCGACCAGATTCGATAACGTGTGATGCTCGACCATCACGCCCTTGGGCTGGCCGGTGGAGCCGGAGGTGTAGATCACGTAGGCCAGATGTGCAGTGGTCAGACCCGAAACGTCAGGGTTGAGATCGTTGATCGGCCAGGCGCGCGTGTCGATTTCAATCACCGGCACGTCGAGCACCGGCAAACGTTCGCGCAGATCGCGTTGGGTCAGGACCACGACCGGAGCACTGTCGCGCAATAAATAGCTCAGCCGTTCCGCAGGATGAGCCGGATCGACCGGTACATAACCGGCGCCGGACTTGAGAATCGCCAGCAGCGCGACCAGCGTGTCCAGCCCACGGCGGGCGACCAGCGCCACGCGGTCATCGGGTCGCACGCCAAGCCCGATCAAATGATGGGCCAGGGCGTTGGCCTGTCGGTTCAGCTCGGCATAGGTCAGCCGTTGTCCTCGGGATTCAGCCGCTACCGCATCCGGTCGTGTCGCCGCTTGCGTTTCGATGCGCTGGTGAATGGTCAGGTTTTGAGGGTATTGCGCGCGTGTGTCGTTCCACTGCTGCAAGAGCGCCGATTCGGTCGGCAGGCTCAGGCTGAAATCACCCACCATCAGCGCCGGGTCTTCAAGCCCCTGCTCCAGCACCCACAGCAAGCGCCCGCTCAGCGCCGCGATTTCTTCGGCGTCAAAGTAGGCCTCGTTGTACACCATGTACAAACTGTCCTCGTAGTCACCACGGCTGCTCAGCAGGTGCACCGACAACGGCGTGCCCTCTGCGTGGTTCGACACTTTGACCACCCGCCCCTGCGCCTCGCCGTAGCGGTATTCATGCGCATCGCGCTCATAGGACACGGTCACTTCGAACAACTGCGAGCGATCCTCGCGCAGCAAGCCGAGGGCACGGTTCATTTCGCTCAAGGGAAAACGCTGGTGGCGAAAGTCTTTTTTCAACTCGTCGTGAATCGCCTTGACCAGCGTCTTGAATGACAACTCGCGGCCAAACCCCATGCGCACCGCGCTGACCTGGGTGAACAGCCCCAGGGTCGATTTGAACCGGGCGCCGGAGCGGTTGAGCAGCGGCACGCCCACCACCCATTCGTCACGCTGGGCGCTGCGGCTGAAATACACATGGATCGCTGCCAGCAACACATGAAACGCCGACGCGCCGTACTCTCGGGCCACCTGCTTCATGCGCTCGTGCAAGCGAGCCGGAAAGACTTGCGAGAAAATCCGGGTCGGTGCCGCAGCGCTGGCAAAGCGTTCCTGATAGCGCGGCAACAACAGCGGCTCGGGCCGATGTTGGTATTTGTCCAGCCAATACGCCCGGTCACGGGCGTAACGGTCGGACTGAAAATACCGCGCATCGTCACGGATGAAATCGACATAGGACGGCGCCGAATCGGGCGGCAATTGCCCGAGCGCCAGCGCGTTGTAGATCTCGTCGAGGGATTTGAGCATCTCGCCGAAACCCCAGCCATCGACGATCAGGTGGTGGGCCTGGAGTGACAGCCAATGGCAGTTATCATCGAGCCAGAGCAGACGAAACCGGAACAACGGCCCGCCGTCCAGCGTAAACAGCTGCTCGATGTTTTCCTGCGTCAGTTGGCGCGCTGCGGCGTATGGATCGGGATGGCTGCGTAAATCGTGCACCGGCATCGGCACCGGCATGGACCTGGCAAAACGCTGCAACGGCAGCCCATCATCGCCGGCCCCCGGCAGCAGGCTGGTGCGCATCGCGTCATGCCGGGCCACGAGACCTTCAAGCGCCGCCTGCATCAGCGCCGGATCCAGCGACCCGGTCAGTTCGACATAGCCACCGATGTTGTACATCGGCGAATTCCCCTGACGCAGTTGGTCGAGCCAGATGTCACGCTGCGCAGCGGTCAACGGGAAGGCCTCGGAGATCGCGGACAGACCGTCCGCCGCATCGGCAGCAAATTGGTTCATAAGATCCATCTCACGTGATTTGGCGCGTATTCAAGCATCGGCCCCGAAATCCGCGTGACACGAAAAACCCGGACAACACTCCCCACTTTGTACAGTTGTGCGAGCCAACAGGGCCTGAGAAGTCAGCGATTTCCCTAAAAGTTCGGAAAGAAATGACTGAAAATCCTGTAGGACAATCGCCACACTTGCCTGCCCGCTAGCGTCCCGCACTGACGGGTGCGGCGGTCCGATCCCCGGATTTCGGGGTTCGTACTAGACCGTACAGTCACGGACTACGCGACCTTGCACATTCACCTGACAGAAACGTGACGCCATTTTTTCGGAAATGGTGGCACTTTGTGTCCCTGTTTTCCCCTACAGACGTAGGACAAATGCATAGGCTTAAATCCCGCTCCAGACGATTTCAAGGAGAAAAGACTGGGTGGGCGTTTCACGGGTGCATGCACGGCAGACGATTCGGCAATGGCTCTAAATCAGGGATGACAAGGATATGAATCTGACCGGCAGTCTTCGCAACATGGAAAATCCGCACTTTTATTGGCAGCTGGGGGAGTTGATCGCCAGCACCGGCAACGAGCGTTTTGCCACGAATATGTTCCAGTTGGTCGACAACCTCGTACCCGTCAATCGCGTCCATCTCAGTGAATGGACCCTGGATGAACGGGACTCAAGCGTGGTTGAGATCAAGGCGTTGGGCAGTGCCGGTTTGCCGGACACCTTTCCGCCCCCGGATCCGTTGCAGCACCCGGACGACCACCCGTTGCTGCAACAGATGATCGAGATGAACGACTCGCTACTGATTCAACTGAAAGCCTCGCTCCAGCATCGACACCCGCACCACAGCGTCCACCAATGCAATCTGGTGTCTCGCACGTCCAATCGCCGTTGCGTCATTTCGTTCTACCGTCCCCACACGCATCGGGTGTTTTCCCTGCCGGAGCTGTCGTTTCTCAAGCGCCTGTCCGACACCCTGTTGCCCTTGATCGAGCGCCACGCGCACATCAGTCGACAAGCCATCGCCCGCCAACCCCGCGCGCCACAAGCCGATCAACCCCAGACGCCGTTGCAACAGGTGTTCGATGAACGCCTGGCGTTGGGCGACATCACCTTGTCGGTGCGCGAGAAAGAAGTCTGCCTGGGTCTGCTGACCGGCGGCACCGTGCCGCAAATGGCAGAAAAGCTGCGGGTCAAGAACAGCTCGATCGAGACCTACCTCAAGCGCGCGGCCGCCAAGCTTGGGGTCAGCGGGCGACACGGTCTGGCGAAATGGATGGCTGGAGCCTGATCTGGCGTTTTTCTCATCACGGGCGCCCGGCGTCCGCTCTCATTCGTGAACGAGGCTGTTTGATGTTCAGATTGCCGATTTCCCTGCTGTCCGCTGCGCTGCTGCTGGGCGGTTGCTCGTTGATTCCCGATTACCAGCGACCGGCATCGCCGAGCGCTGCGCAGTATCCGCAAGGTCCGGCGTATGCCGCGCAATCCCCGGTCACGCCCCGGGTGGAAGACTGGCGCGCGCTGTTCAATGACCCGGCGTTGCAGCAATTGATTGAAAGCGCGCTGGTCAACAACCGTGATCTGCGGGTGGCCGCGCTGAACGTCGAGGCGTTTCAGGCGCAGTACCGCATCCAGCGCGCCGATCTGCTGCCGGCGGTGTCGGCCAGCGCCAACGAACTGCGTCAGCGGGTGCCGTCCAGCGTGACCCGCACCAAGGCGGCGATCACCTCGACCTACTCGGTGAATCTGGGCATCAGCGCCTATGAACTGGACTTCTTCGGCAGGGTGCGCAGCCTCAGCGAGCAGGCGCTGCTGACCTGGCTGTCCACCGAAGAGGCCCGGCGCAGTGCGCAATTGAGTCTGGTGGCCAACGTCGCCAACGCGTACCTGACCTGGCGCGCCGATCAGGAGTTGCTGGCGCTGGCCCGGGAAACGCTGGCCGCCGACGAACGAAGCCTGCACCTGACCACCCGCAACCGCGAGGCCGGCAAGTCTTCGGCGCTGGATCAGATTCAAGCACAAACCAGTGTCGACAGCACCCGCGCGAGCCTGGCCCGTTATCAGCGTCAGGTCGCCCAGGACTTGAACAGCCTGACGCTGCTGGTGGGTGCGCCAGTGTCGGAAAACCTGCCGGCGCGTCCGCTGGACAGTGATCTGGTGGCAACCGTGCCGGCCGGACTGCCCTCGGACTTGCTGCAACGCCGGCCGGACATTCTCCAGGCCGAATACAAACTGCGCGCCGCCAATGCCAACATCGGCGCGGCGCGGGCGGCGTTTTTCCCGAGTGTCAGCCTGACCGCCAATGCCGGGACATCCAGCCGCGATCTGTCCGGGCTGTTCAAGGGCGGCTCCGGTGCCTGGACATTCCAGCCGCAGATCAACCTGCCGATCTTCAGCGCCGGCAGTCTGCGCGCCAGCCTGGATTACGCGAAGCTGCAGAAGGACATCAGCGTCGCCGAGTACGAAAAGACCATTCAGACGGCATTCCAGGAAGTGTCCGACGGCCTCGCGGCGCGCCAGACCTACGAACAGCAACTCCAGGCCCAACGCGATCTGGTGCAGGCGACCCAGGATTACTACGACATGGCGCAGCACCGCTATCGAAGCGGCGTCGACAGCAGCCTGACGTTCCTCGATGCCCAGCGTTCGCTGTTCAGTTCCCAGCAAGGGCTGATTACCGATCGGTTGGCGCAGTTGGTGGCGCAAGTGAATCTGTACACCGCGCTGGGCGGCGGCTGGAGCCCGGTCGAGTCGCCACCGCCAACACCTTGAGTCATGTTTTCTTACACCTTTTGTCGCCTGTTCCGACATTGACAGGTGATCAAAAACCGACCTGCCGGATCATTTTGGTATCATGCGCCGCTTTTACGGTTAACCCCCCGCCTGTCCTGCCGACCGGCGGGCTCCAAAGGGCGGTATGAAATGACGGCTTTGTTGACTCGCCGCAAGGTGCTTGCGGGAATGGGCGTACTCGGTCTCGGCCTGCTCGCCGGCTGCGACACCCGCGGCGAACTGTCGTACAAGTACGGCAAGGATCTGAGCGACAAGATCCTCGGACGCACCTTCAAGCTCAAGGACACCGAAGGCAACACCGTGACGCTGTCGAGCTTTCGCGGCCTGATGCCGATGATCTTCTTCGGTTTCACCCAGTGCCCGGCGATTTGCCCGACGACGCTGGCCCGCGCCGCAAAAATCAAGAAGCTGATGGGCAAGGACGGTGACATCCTGCAAGTGGTGTTCATCACCCTCGACCCGGAACGCGACACCCCGGAAATCCTCGACGCCTACGTCAAGACCTTCGATCCAAGCTTCGTCGCGCTGTACGGCACCCTCGAAGAAACCAAGGCCACCGCCAAGGAATTCGACGTGTTCTACGAAAAAGTCCCGGCCGGCGACACCTATACCCTCTCCCACACCGCCACCAGTTATGTCTACGACACCCGGGGCAACTTGCGTGTGGGCCTGTCTCAATCGCTTTCTGCACAAGAGTGCACGGAAGATTTGCTTACCGTCATGGAGGTCTGCTGATGAACCCTTTTCTGAATCACATCAAACGTGCCGCACTGGGCCTGTCCCTGCTGGGCCTGGCTTTCCAGGTATCGGCGCAGACCAGGGTCGACGACGCCTGGGTGCGTGCGACCGTGCCGAACCAGTCGGCCAGCGGCGCGTTCATGACCGTCACCGCCGACAGCGACAGCAAGCTGCTCAGCGTTGCCTCGCCAGCGGCCAAGGACGTGCAGATCCATGAGATGACCATGAAGAACGACGTGATGAGCATGGGCCCAGTGAAATCGGTCGACCTGCCAGCGGGCAAGGCCGTCAACTTCGACCCGAATGGTTACCACGTGATGCTGATGGGCCTGACCGCTCAGTTGAAAGAAGGCGACAGCGTGCCGCTGACCCTGACCGTGGAAAACGCCAAGGGCGAAAAGGAAACCGTTGAAGTGAAAGCGCCGGTCAAGGCGCTGACCATGGAAGGCCACGATCACAGCAAGATGCATTGATCGTGCGACGGACAGATTTACGGCCTCAAAAAACAAAAGGGGCGGCATGATCGACGATCATGCCGCCCCTTTTGCATCTGGATATCAGACCAGTTTCAATTCGACCTCGATATTGTTGCGCGTGGCCTTGGAGTACGGGCACACCTGATGCGCCGCATCCACCAGCTGCTGCGCCGCGCCGCGCTCCATGCCCGGCAGGCTTACATTCAGTCGCGCCTGCAGGAGATACCCTCCCGAATTAGTGCCCAGGTCCACTTCGGCATCCACCGCCAGGTCCGCTGGCAGGCTGATTTTCTGCTGCCCCGCCACCGCTTTCATCGCGCCGATGAAACACGCCGACCAGCCTGCGGCGAACAATTGTTCCGGATTGGTCCCGCCGCCACTGGAGCCGGGCGACGACAGTTTTACATCGAGGATCCCGTCGGAACTGCGCGATGCGCCGTCACGTCCGCCGGTGGTGTGGGTTTTCGCGGTGTAGAGGACTTTTTCGATCTGACTCATGGCGATCTCCTGAATGAAAAACAGCAGATTGTTCACTCGGCGCCTCCCGTCGCAGCCTTGAGGTGCGCCCCCGTTTCACACAGCCCTCTGACTATAGACGCGGGTTTGTCGCTCACCCGGCGAACGGACGTGCGGACTGCTCAGAAAAGACGAGTGTTCAACTCCCCGCCCCGCCATGCGCCTCTTCAAAGAAATAATCCTTCCAGCTGTCCGCCTTGTTTTTCAGCACGCCCAGCTCCTGCAGTTTCTCTGCATAGATAAAGGTGCGTTGCGGCACCACGGTGAAATCGATTTCCGGGTCGGTGACAATTTTCTCAACCAGCGCCAGCGGTAGTTTCGACTGTTCAACCCGAATGTAAGCTTGAGCCGCCGCAGGCTTGTCGGCTTTGATGATCTTCTCGGCCTCGGCCAGGGCGTCGTAGAACGCCTTGTAGGTTTTCGGGTTTTCGTCGTGGAATTTTTCCGTGGTGTAGAGCACGTTGAATGTGGCCTGGCCGCCGAGCACGTCGTAGGAACTCAGCACCTTATGCACGTTGGGATTCTGCAGTGCCTGGTACTGGAACGGTGGGCTGGAGAAGTGTGCGTTGATTTCCGAGCCGCCGGCGATCAACGCGGCCGTCGCATCCGGGTGCGGCAGGCTGACGGAGATGTCGTCGAATTTCTTGTATTGGTCATTGCCGAATTCCTTGGCCGTTTCGATCTGCAGCGTGCGCGACTGGAAGCCCACACCCGCCGCCGGCACGGCGATGCGATCCTTGTCGCTGAAGTCCTTGAGGGTTTTCACGTTCGGGTTATTGGTCAGCAGGTAGTTGGGCATCGAGCCCAGCGAAGCGATGGCCTTGACGTTCTGCTTGCCCTTGGTGCGATCCCACACGGTGAGCATCGGCGGCACGCCGGCCGAGACCACGTCCAGCGATCCGGTGAGCAACGCTTCGTTCATGGCGGTGGCGCCGGAAATGCTGTTCCAGTCGACCTTGATGTCCAGGCCCTGGGCCTTGCCGTGCTTCTCGATCAAGTGCTGATCGCGCACCACATCCAGAATCAGATAACCGATGCCGAATTGCTGGGCGATGCTGATCTTGCCTTCGGCCTGAGCGGTGTTGCCGAGTAGCGAACCAGCCAGCGAAGCCGCCAGCAGCGTCAGTGCAGAACGTTTGAACGGTAGGGCCATGACAACCTCGCAGTGATTTCCAGGAAAATCTGTGAGGCCGGACTTTATCGCTATAAAAAACGAAATTTAAATACCGTTATCGCATATTGATATCACTGGAAAACCAGCTTCGAAAAACTGATGAACAGGCTGATACCGACGTTCAAGGCGTACGCTGGTTGAACCGGGTTCTAAGACCGTCGGCGTTCAATGACAGGCGCTTCGCGGTTTCCACGAACGGGGTGACGGTCAGGCTGTACAGCGTCAGATAACGCGTGCGGTCCTGCTCGCCCGTGCCGAAGCGCAAGGCTTCGGGCTTTGAGGTGGTGACGTACAGCGTGCCGAACAGCCAGTCCCACAGTGACAGATTGATCGCGAAATTCTTGTTGAAATGGCGCGGTGCGTCGCTGTGATGAATCTGGTGCTGGGCCGGGCTGCTGAGCACATGCTCGACCGCCGGCCCGAACGACAGCCAGACATGGCTGTGCCGCAGATTGGAGCCCAGGCTGTTGATAATCAGCGCCAGCCAGGTCACGCCGAACAGCGTGTAGCGGCTGATCTCGCCGCCGCAGGCATACCAGACCGTCCCGGCAAACGCGCCGAGGCCGGCGGTGATGACGATTCGTTCAACGATCGATTCGGCAATGTGAATCCGGCTGGCGGTGGCCGGCACCAGCACCGGCGCCGAATGATGAACCTTGTGAAATTCCCACAGATAGCGGGAATGAAAGGCGCGGTGAATCCAGTAATGCAGAAAATCCCTGAACAGGAACACGCCCAGTCCGTAGAACAACGCGATCAACGGGTGTTCCGGCACTTGCTCGCGCGCGCCCCACAACTGAGTGAAAAACTGTGCGTAGTCGCCCGAACGCAGAATATGCGGGTCGACGAGGCCGACCACGGGCAACACCAGCGTCACCCGAAGAATCGCCTTGATGAAGTAATAACGGTAATCCAGCCAGGCCGAACGATGCCCGTGAACACGACCGCCGCCGACAAATTGCCAGAAGGATCGGGCTTGCGTCAGGTGCCGGGATTTTCGGTGGCGATAAAGGCCGTATGCCACGCCGTAGGATGTGAGCAGAAACACCACACCGAGGCGGCCGTTCAAATCGAACAGGCCAAGGAACCTTTCGGTGACCGGATCGATCACCCAGCGGCTGAGCTGCGCGTGAAGTTGCGCGAGTAAATCCACGACGAACGACTCCATCAGAAGTCGCGCATTGTAAATCGCACTGGTTCGCAAATGCAGCACGAACGGATCAAAGGCCGCTTAAACAGCCTGAAACAATAAAACCGCCGCCGCACTCAGGCCGGAAAACCGCCAAGACGGTCGCCGATCAAGGCCCCGCCCCTTGCGGATGGATCACAGCGATCTTCGGGACCGGATCACCCAGCCGTTTAAAAAGGCGATCAGACTGCCGACGCTTGGTATCATCGCCCACACTTTTATGACGGTTTAATGGCTGGAAGGTCTTTTTTGTGAGCGCTCTTTTTCAACGGCTGCGGCGCCTGGATGCCCGCCTTCTTTCTCTGGTTTTCCTGGTACTGATCGTGCCGGTGTGTCTTCGCGCGGCGCTCGGCTGGTCGAGCCTGTTCGGTTATCTGTCGGATCTGGCCATCGGCAGTTTGCTGGTGGTTTTGTTACATCGTCGTCCCTGGTGGCTGGCGCTACCGGTGCTGCTGTTCTGGGGATTGCTGGCGGTGGCGACCGCGGAACTGGTCAGCGCGGTCGGGCGCCTGCCGACCGTGGCAGACCTGCATTACCTGATCGACCCGCAGTTCGTGGAGAACTCCACCGGCGGCGGCTTCGCCCACCCCGGTGTGGCGGTTGCGCTGCTGGTGGCTTTGACCCTGTGGTTACTGAGTCACTGGACTCGACGCGCGACAAAGTTCCCCGCTCTGCCCCGCGCAGCCTGGGCGACGCCGGTGCTGCTGTTCTGCGCGTACTGGGGCGCGCAGCACCTGAACCCGAGCGATGCCGACCCATGGCGTCTGTACAACCTGCCGCACCAGTTGCTGGCCGCGCAGGTTGCCGACGTGCAGATGCAGGCTGAAGAATGGCTGGACGGCGACACCCAGGTCGCGCCCCCACCGATGGCCGGGCTCACCGATGTCGATCTGAACGGTCACCCATTGCTGGCGGCCAAAGGCCAGGCGCGCAATGTGCTGATCGTTGCCCTCGAAGGCATTCCGGGCGCCTACATCGGTGCCAATCGCCAAGCTATCGGCAGCCATTATCAGGAGGACCTGATGCCCAACCTCAGCCGCTGGGCCGAGCGCGGCATGAACACTCCGGATTACGTGCTGCACACCCATCAGACCATTCGCGGTCTGTACGCCATGCTCTGCGGCGATTACGACAAACTCGACAACGGCACGCCCAAAGGCGTGGAAATGCTGACCCAGCACGAGCGCAATCAGGCGTGCCTGCCGGCCCAGTTGCGTCAGCACGGTTTTGCCACTCACTACCTGCAAGGCGCAGGGCTGCGGTTCATGGCCAAAGACAAGATCATGCCGCACATCGGGTTCGATGCGACCCATGGCCTGGAATGGTTCACCAACGCCAACTACCTGGAATTCCCTTGGGGCAAGGATGACAAGGCGTTCTTCGAAGGCGCGCTGAAATACGTCGGCGACCTGAAAAAGCAGAAACAGCCGTGGATGCTCACGCTGCTGACCGTCGGCACCCACCAGCCCTACTCCGCGCCGGAGGATTACCTGCAACGCTACGACACGCCCAAGCAGGCCGCCGTCGGTTATCTGGACGATGCGCTGGAGCAGTTTCTCAGCGGCCTCGAACGCCAGGGCGTGCTGAAAGACACGCTGGTGGTGATCACTTCGGACGAGTCCCACGGCATCGACGGCGTACGCCTCGCGTCGTCCTGGGGCTTCAACCTGACCCTCGCGCCGGAGCAGGCGCAACTGCCGCGCCTGAACGCCGGGGTCTACGGTCACGTCGATCTGAGCGCGTCGATTCTGGATTACTTCGATTTTCCGGTGCCTTCCGCCCTCAGCGGGCGCTCGTTGTTTCGCGATTACGATTCGGGCCGCGAAATCATGTCGTTCACCAACGGCAAGCTGCGCTATCACGACGGTCGCGGCCTGCTGACTGAATGCGACATGCCGCGCCGTTGCCGCAATTACGCCAGCGAAGGGTTCATCGCCGAAAGCGCCACGTTCAAGGGCAATGCCAGCGGCCAGAACGCCCGGGACATCGCCGCCCGCGCCTCGGCCCTGGACCTGTCGCTGCTGCGCACCCCGCTGAACCAGCGCTATCAGTTCGGCAGCGCCAACGTCATCCCGCTGCAAGCGCAGATCAAGGACGACTGGGCAGACAACCTGATCGGCGCGCAATACCTGGAAATGCCCAAGGGCTCCCACACCCGCGTGCGCCTGACCGTGCGTTCGGTCGATCCGCAGCAGGCAGCGTACATTCAGCTCAAGGCCAAGGAGTTCGAACAGGACGTGCAACTGGGCCTGCCGACCGAGATGGTCGCCACGGCGGATCAGCCGCTGGAGATGGACTTCAGTTTCGACAACCCGCAACCGCGCAAGGCGTTTTCGTTTCACTTGTTGGGGTATGGGCTGGGCGCCGTGGAAGTCAGTGATTTCAGCGTGATCACCGAACTGCCGGGGCAACAGGATCTGCTGGACGAGATCCCGGAAGAAGACACCGCTCAATCGAGTTGAGGTCGACGCCAGCGTCGCAACGACGCTGGCGCCCGTCCGGTGTGAACGATCAGAAGGTGGTACGCAGTCCGACCTGAATGCTGCGCCCTTCTGCCGGTGCAATATCGCGCAGGATCGAGCTGGCGTAACGCACGGTCTGGTTGGTCAGGTTCTCGGCATTGACGAAGGCCAGCCATTTGCTCTGGCCAACATCAAAGTGATAACCCACATTAGCCCCCAGCGTGGTGTAGCCGTCGGTGCTGCTTTCGTTGTCCGGCACCCGGTGCTGGGAACTGGCGTGTTCCACATCGATCCGTGCCTCCCAGCGATCCAGCTCCCACAACAGACCGGTGTTCAACCGCAGTGGTGCGATGCGCGGCAGGTCCTGGCCGTTGTCGAGGTTCTTGGCGCGGGTGTAGTCGCCCGACAGCTCCAGCGCAAACTTGCCGTAGGCATTTTCGCCAAGGGTCCAGCGATCCTGCGCTTCGATACCGCTGAAGCGCGCCCGCACGCCGGAGTAGGTGTATTCGGGGATGCCGTCGGCGTCCTCCTCCCCTTCGTCATTCAGCGTGCGTCCGGTGCTGAGCAAGCCGATGTAATTAGAGAAGTGGCTATAGAACACGCCCACGCTGCCCTTGTGGGTGCCGTTGTCGAAACGCAGGGCCAGGTCGCTGGAGACGGCTTTCTCTTTCGACAGCCCCGCATCCCCGACTTCATAAGTGCCGGTGGCAACGTGGGCGCCGTTGGCGTAAAGCTCATAGAACGTCGGCGCGCGTTCGGTGTAGCCCAGCGTGGCGGCGACCGACCAGACCGGCGTCAGCGTGTACACCGCGCCGGATGACAGGCTGCCGGCGGTGAAGCTGCTGGAGCGATCGGCATTGGCGAAACGCTCGTTGCCTTTGGCGTCCGGGTCGACCGTGGTGTGTTCAAGGCGTCCGCCGAGGGTGAACAGCAGGCGATCCGTGGCTTGCAGCTCTTCGAGAATGAACAGTGCACCGGCATCGGTATCGGTGTGCGGCACGAAGGCTTCTTCGCCCAGCGCCGAGAATTCGTTGCGACTGACCTGCGCACCAATCACCCCGTTGAACGGCCCCAGCGGCTGATGCCGGGCCTCGACCCGCGCCTCGTAGCCCTTGTTCTTGAACGTGGTGCCGACCTCGCCGCCCTCGATTTCGCGGTGCTGGTAATCGGTGTAGCCGGCGTCGAACTTCACCGAGCTGAACGGGCCGTCGAGGTTGCGAATTTCCGAGGCAAACGCGTAGTGCTCCTGCTCCATGCGGATGCGCACGTCGTCTTCGGCCGGCGAGCCGTAGTTCGAATCGTAATTGCTGTACGACAGCCCCGCGTAACCGTCATCCCAGGTGTACGACCCGCCCACAGCACCGCCGTCCTGACGACCATCGCTGTTGGCCAGCCGATGCTTCTTCGAATCGCCATCGTCGTTCGCCCGCTCACGACTGGTCTTGGCGTAGCCGGGGATTTTAAGGTCATTGAATTCGCGGGCGCTGGCGTCCACGTGCAAGGCGAACTGGCCGTTACCGGCTTCGAGTTTGCCGGCGCTGCTGCGGGTGGTGTCGGCGCCGCCGTAGCGCAACTCGCCAGCACCGTGAATGCCGTCGATGGCTTCGGTCGGGATGCGGTTGTCGAAGGTGTTGACCACCCCGCCGATGGCGCTGCCGCCGTACAGCAAGGCTGCCGGGCCACGGACGATTTCGATGCGCTCGACGTTGACCGGATCCAGCGGCACCGCGTGATCGTAGGACAGCGACGAGGCGTCCAGCGCGCCGACGCCGTTGCGCAGGATGCGAATGCGATCGCCGTCCTGCCCGCGAATGATCGGCCGACTGGCACCCGGGCCGAAGTAGGACGACGACACACCCGGCTGCTTGTTCAGGGTTTCGCCGAGGCTGCCCTTTTGCTGCAGCGTCAGGTCATCGCCGCTCAACACGGTCGAAGGCGAGGCCAGGGTCTGACTGCCCAGCGGATTGCCGGTGATGACTTGCGGTTGCAGTTCCAGCGGGTCGGCGGCGAATGCGGGCAAAGCGATCAGCAGCGCCGAGGCCATGAGCGTCAGGCGGGGTTGGTAGGTGTGGAAACGGGAAGGCATTTAAGAAATCCGTCAGGCAGAAAAGTGAGGATCAATGCCGGCGCTACAGAGGGTGTATTACTGGCATCGATCAGATGAAATCATTTTTATGTTATACAATAACATTTCCAATGGCCATCACGTTTCTTCCCCACAATTGCAAACCATCGCTCAAGCACGGGCATTTCAGCGCCCTGCCCGGCCCACGCTCCCGGCTCGTCGCGTAAGAGACTGCGCCTATCACGCTCCAATAGTCGGCCTATTAGCTGACTCGCCGAGTCGGGTCTAGCCTTACTACTCCGAAGTCGGCACGAGCCGGCCGCAGAAGACCTGATAAGGACCCGAACATGGCAAATGAATCGAAATGCCCGTTCAATCACGCCGCCGGCGGTGGCACGACGAACCGCGATTGGTGGCCGAATCAACTGAACCTGAAAATCCTGAGTCAGCACTCGCCCGCATCCGATCCGATGGGCAAGGACTTCGACTACGCCAAGGCTTTCAAGAGCCTGGATTTCCAGGCTCTCAAACGCGATCTGACGGCGCTGATGACCGACTCCCAGGAGTGGTGGCCAGCGGACTTCGGCCACTACGGCCCGCTCTTCATCCGCATGGCCTGGCACAGCGCCGGCACCTATCGCACTGCTGACGGCCGTGGCGGCGCCGGCTCCGGCCAGCAACGCTTCGCCCCACTCAACAGCTGGCCGGACAACGTCAGCCTCGACAAGGCCCGCCGCCTGCTGTGGCCGATCAAGCAGAAATACGGCCGCAACATTTCCTGGGCCGACCTGATCGTTCTCACCGGCAACGTCGCGCTGGAATCGATGGGCTTCAAGACCTTCGGTTTCTCCGGTGGCCGCGCGGACGTCTGGGAGCCGGACGAAGATGTGTACTGGGGTTCGGAAAACAAATGGCTGGGCGGCGACAATCGCTACGGCAAGGACCCGGAATCCATGCAGCCGCCGGGCGAAGGAACACTGGTCGCGGAACCTGCCGAACACGGCAATGAGGAAAGCCGCACCAATCAGGGCGAACGCAACCTCGAGAACCCGCTCGCCGCCGTGCAGATGGGCCTGATCTACGTGAACCCGGAAGGCCCGGAAGGCAATCCCGACCCGGTGGCCTCGGCCAAGGATATCCGCGAAACCTTCGGCCGCATGGCCATGAACGACGAGGAAACCGTCGCCCTGATCGCCGGCGGCCACGCCTTCGGCAAGACCCACGGCGCCGGCCCCGCCGATAACGTCGGCCCGGAACCGGAAGCCGCCGGCCTCGAAGAACAAGGCCTGGGCTGGAAAAACAGCTTCGGCACCGGCAAAGGCGCCGACACCATCACCAGCGGCCTGGAAGTGACCTGGACCACCACCCCGACAAAGTGGAGCAACAACTATCTGGAAAACCTGTTCGGCTTCGAATGGGAACTGACCAAGAGCCCGGCCGGTGCCCATCAGTGGAAACCGAAAAACGGCGCCGGGGCCGGCACCATTCCCCACGCCCACGACCCGAACAAACGCATCGACCCGACCATGCTTACCTCCGACCTGGCCCTGCGTTTCGACCCGGCCTACGAGAAGATTTCGCGGCGCTTCCTGGCCAATCCCGATCAACTGGCCGACGCCTTCGCCCGCGCCTGGTACAAGCTGATTCACCGTGACATGGGCCCGCTGTCGCGTTATCTCGGCCCGGAATTGCCTCAAGAAGAACTGCTGTGGCAAGACCCGATTCCCGAGGCCAACCATCCACTGGTGGACGACAGCGATATCAGGGCGCTGAAAGGCAAAGTACTGGCGTCGGGGCTGTCCGTTTCGGAACTGGTCTCCACCGCCTGGGCGGCCGCATCGACCTTCCGGGGTTCGGACAAACGCGGCGGCGCCAATGGTGGACGTCTGCGTCTGGCACCGCAAAAGTTCTGGCAGGCCAACCAACCGGAGCAACTGGACAAGGTGCTGAAAGTCCTCGAAGGCATTCAGAACGAGTTCAACGCCGGTGCGGCAGGCAAGCAAGTCTCGATGGCGGACCTGATTGTGCTGGCGGGTAATGCCGGTGTCGAACAAGCAGCGAAAAACGCCGGGCACACGGTGACTGTGCCGTTCAATCCGGGGCGCACCGATGCGACTCAGGAGCAAACCGACGTCGAGTCGTTCGGCTTCCTCGAACCGCACACCGACGGCTTCCGCAACTACGCCGCCAACACCTATCGCGTGCCGGCCGAAGCGTTGCTGATCGACAAGGCGCAACTGCTGACGCTTTCGGCGCCGGAAATGACCGTGTTGATCGGCGGCCTGCGCGTGCTGGACACCAACGTCGGCAAGACGAAACACGGGGTCTTTACCGACAAGCCCGGATCACTGACCAACGATTTCTTCCGCAACCTGCTGGACATGGGCGTGGAATGGAAACCGACGTCGAAAACCGAGTTCGAAGGCCGCGACCGTAAAACCGGCAGCGTGAAGTGGACGGCGACCCGGGTCGATCTGGTGTTCGGTTCCAACTCGGTGCTGCGGGCGCTGGCAGAGGTGTATGCCAGCTCCGATGCGAAGGAACAGTTCGTCAACGACTTCGTTGCCGCTTGGGCGAAGGTGATGGATCTGGATCGGTTTGATTTGCGCCAATAAACCTTTTTCATCCACCCACAAAAAACGCCGCTCATCGAGCGGCGTTTTTTTATTGCCCTGAAACAGCGTCAAGCAAGGCTTTTGCTGACCACTTCATACACATCACTGGACAACTGACCGGACGCCAGAATCCGCTCCAGCTCCGCCTTTATCAGCGCCTGACGAGCGCCGTCATACTTGCGCCAGCGCGTCAGCGGCGCCAATTGACGCGACGCGATCTGCGGGTTGAAGCCGTTCAGTTCGATCACCAGATCCGCCAGGAAGCGATAACCCGAACCGTCCGCCGCGTGGAAGTTGATCAGGTTCTGCCCGGCGAACGCACCGACCAGCGCACGCACCTTGTTCGGGTTCTTGATGTTGAACGCCGGGTGCTGCATCAGCGCTTTCACCCGCTCCAGACCGCCCGGCAAGGTGCTGCCGGCCTGCACGCTGAACCACTGATCCATGACCAGCGGATTGTCCTTGAAGTGCTCGGCGAAACTGGCCAGTGCGGTCGCTTTCTGCTCGTCGAACGGCGAGTTGACCAGCACCGCCAGCGCGGTCAGGCGCTCGGTCATGTTGTCGCAGCTGTCGAACTGTTCCAGCGTTGCCGCCAGCACTTCCGGCTTGCCGCTGAGCATCAGGTAAGACAGCGCGATGTTCTGCAACGCGCGACGGGCGAAGTGCTCGGCCTCGGCCACGTACGGGGTTTGCTTCGACAGGTCGCGGTTGGCCTGATAACGCAGCCACAGCGCCTCGAACAGATTGTCCGCCAGTTGCTGACGGGCGAATTCGCGGGCGGTGTGGATCGCGTCCACGTCGGCGACTTCGCTGATTTCGGTCAGGTAGGCTTCGCTTGGCAGCGAGAGCATTTCCGCGACCATCGCCTGATCCAGCGACTCGTCCGACAGCACGGTGCGCAGCGCGGAAACCAGACGTGGGTCGAGCACCAGGCTTTCGCCCTTCTGCTGCTGGCCGATCAACTCTTGCAGCACCTGCACCGACAGTTGCTGACCGGCATCCCAGCGGTTGAAACCGTCGGTGTCATGCTGCATCAGGAACATCAGCTGATCGCGGTTGTACGGGAAGCTCAGTTTCACCGGCGCCGAGAAGCCACGCAGCAACGACGGCAGCGGCTGTTCGGCGATGTCGACGAAGGTGAACGTCTGTTCGGCTTCGGTCACCGAGATCACTCGGCTAGTGCCTTGGGCCGAGGCTTCACCGGACAGACGCAGGGCAATCTCGTTGCCCTGACTGTCGAGCAGGCCCAGCTCCACCGGGATCACGAACGGCAGTTTTTCAACCTTGTCCGGGGTTTCCGGGCAGCTCTGGCGGAAGGTCAGACTGTAGGTTTTCGCGGCGGCGTCGTAAGACTCGCTCACCGCCAGACGAGGTGTGCCGGCCTGGCTGTACCAGCGCTTGAACTGGGTCAGGTCGACGCCGTTGGCATCTTCCATGGCCTTGATGAAGTCATCGCAGGTCACGGCCTGGCCGTCGTGGCGTTCAAAGTACAGGTCGCTGCCTTTGCGGAAGCCTTCGGCGCCCAGCAGGGTGTGGATCATGCCGACCACTTCCGAGCCCTTTTCGTACACGGTCAGGGTGTAGAAGTTGGAAATCTCGATGAAGCTGTCCGGGCGCACGGCGTGGGCCATGGGACCCGCATCTTCGGCGAACTGGTGGGTACGCAGGTACGCCACGTCCTGAATGCGCTTGACCGTGGCCGAGTTCATGTCAGAGGAGAAACCGGCATCGCGGAACACCGTGAAGCCTTCCTTGAGCGACAGCTGGAACCAGTCGCGGCAGGTCACGCGGTTGCCCGACCAGTTGTGGAAGTATTCGTGAGCGACGATCGCTTCAACGCGCTGGTGCGCGGCGTCGGTAGCGGTTTCGGCACGGGCCAGCACGGCGCTGGAGTTGAAGATGTTGAGGCCCTTGTTCTCCATCGCGCCCATGTTGAAGTCGTTCACGGCGACGATCATGAAAATGTCCAGATCGTACTCGCGACCGTAGACCTCTTCGTCCCAGCGCATCGACTTCTTCAGGCTGTTCATGGCGTGCTGGCACTTGTCGATGTTTTCCGGCTCGACGTAGATGCGCAGCGCCACGTTGCGGTTGGTCATGGTGGTGAAGCTGTCTTCAACGCACCACAAGTCACCGGCCACCAGCGCAAACAGGTACGCCGGTTTCATGAACGGGTCTTCCCAGGTCGCCCAGTGCCGGCCGTCTTCGCCGGGGCCGCTGGCGATCGGGTTGCCGTTGGACAGCAGCACCGGATAGCTGTGCTGCTCGGCGACCACGGTGGTGGTGAACTTGCTCATCACGTCCGGGCGGTCGAGGTAATAGGTGATCTTGCGGAAGCCTTCGGCCTCGCACTGGGTGCAGAACATCGTGCCGGACTTGTACAGGCCTTCCAGTGCAGTGTTGGTTTCCGGGTGGATCCTGACGCTGGTGTCGACCGTGAAGGTTTCGCTGGCCGGTTGCAGGGTCAGGTGGTTTTCAGTCAGTTGGTAATCGCTCGCGCTCAGTTCCTGGTCTGCCAGGGTCACCGAGAGCAATTCCAGCTGCTGGCCATCGAGCACCAGCGGCGGCAGGCCCGGGCCACGGGCCGGGTTGCGGCGCATCACCAGTTGCGCGTGGACCAGACTGTGGTCCTCGAACAACTCGAAGGTCAGGTGTGTTTCATCGATCAGGTACTCGGGCGCCTGATAGTCCTTCAGGTAAATCATCTTCGGTTGTTCGGTGCGCATGCTGAAGTCCTTATTGATGCACGGCGAGCTGATAGGCCGTGTACTTGCGAATGTTGATCACGCCGGTGTCGAAGATCAGGTACTGGCCCTTGATCCCCAGCAGCGTGCCTTCGGCAATCGGGTTCTTGTCCAGGTTGAAGCTGACGATCTTGGCCGGGTACTGCTCGACCGGGTAGCGGATTTCCAGCGGCTCGACATCGGCGATGGTCTGAATGGCCTGGAGACCGAATCGCTCCTGCAAACCTTGCAGACCCGGGGCGCAGCTTTCGAACAGTTGATCGCGCACCTGCGCCAGATCCACCGCCGCCGCGTCGCCTTTGAGCAAGGCGCGCCAGTTGGTCTTGTCCGCCACCTGGCTGCGGAACAGGTCTTCGACGAAACCCGACTGCTGCCGCGTCGAAACGCGCATGATCGGCAGCGCCTGACTGGCGCCCTGGTCGAGCCAGCGGGTCGGCAACTGGGTGGCGCGAGTGATGCCGACCTTGATCCCCGACGAATTGGCCAGGTAGACGACGTGGTCGGTCATGCAGAACTTCTCGCCCCACTCAGGCTCACGGCAGGTGCCAGCATCGAAGTGGCAGCGTTCCGGGCTCATGATGCAGATGTCGCACTGAGCCAGTTTGGTCATGCACGGGTAGCAGTAACCCTGACTGAAACTGGTCTTGGTCTTGCGCCCGCAATGGGTGCAGTGGATCGCCCCCAGGTATTCCAGACGCACCGTGCTGCCGATCAACGGGTTGACCGGCACCTCGACGTCATCCAGACGAAACGCGTACTGCACGTTCGGCCCGTCCAGGCGCGCCGACATTTTGCTGATTGCACCGCGGCCGATCTCGATCAATGGAGGGCGTCCGACTTGAACAGGATGTTCGGCACTTCAATCGACTTCGACGCACATTCCTGCGGGCCCATGTAACCGGTGCGCTCTTCTTCGGGCAGGTTCTGCATTTCCCAGGCGATCATCGCCTGCAACGACAGTTCACGCTGTTCGGCGGTGAGCTTGCCACCGTCCGACCACTTACCGATCTCTACCGCCAGCTTCAGGCTCTGGTAGATATCCGGGGTGATGTTCTTAATCAAATCGTTAAAAGAGGACATCAGGGTCTCCGTGCTCTTTATTCAAAAAATTCAGGCGGCCAGTTTACGGCGGTTGTACAAACCGCCCAACAAACCGGTGAAGCATCCGATGAGTAACCCGCTGACGTGGGCAGCGTTGGCGATTTCGCCGAAGCCGATCATCGAGATCAGCCCGGACATGCACACCAGCAACCACACCAGCATCATTGCCAGCACGCCGCGCGGCAGGCGATAGGCCGGGTTCGGCGCCAGCAGCTGGAAGATCCAGCAGTGACCGAGCAATCCGTAAAGTACGCCGGACAGTCCGCCGAACAGGCTCGGGCCGCCCCACGCGAACTGCGCATAGTTGGAAACGAGGCCGAACAGCAGCGTCAGGCCGATCAGGTTGACGCTGCCCTGGCGCGACTCGATGCGCCGCCCCAGCTCCCAGTACCACATGCCGTTCATGGCCAGGTGCAGGATGCCGAAGTGGATCAGCATTGGCGTAAACAGGCGCCACCACTGCCCCGCCGCCAGGCTGTCGGCCAGGGGTGTGAAGTGGATGTAGTCGCCAACCACGCGAAAATCGAGGAAGGTCAGCCAGCGCATCGTCTCGAGGTTGTCGCCGAGAAAGGTCAACCCGCCAACGATCAGGCTCAGCAGCAGAATGAATCCGGTGGCTTTGGCATGTTTCAGTTGTTCGGCGAAGCTCGGGCGCTTGAGCGTCGGCGCCGACGGAATTTCCAGCTGCTGATCCGGATCACCCGCCGGGAAACGCTCGTACAGCGAACGTACGTCGTCGCTGATTTCCGAGGGCACCCACAACACCTGCTCGCCCGCCTCTTCACTGACGCGATGGGGCACTTGCATGCGTTGCAGCAGTTTGACGAACCCACTCAGGTCCGCCGCCAACGGCACACGCAAGACGGCTATGGCACTCATCGCAGCACCTCCGGCCGCTCGACGTCGACCCAGACAAATTTATGCGGATCGAGGCGGGTTTCCTGATCCAGACGATAGGCGACCAGTTTGCCGTAGAGCACCGCGCTGTAATCCAGGCACGCGAGGTTCGGCCGGATCGGCGCCGGTTTGCCGCTGCGCCAGTAGTGGCCGACGAACAGCAATGGCTCATCGATACCGTAGCGCAGCAGGGAATTCTTTTCGCTGGAGGTCAGCGGTTTTTGCGCCACCGGTTCCGGCAGTGCGTCGGGCTGGAACACGATGTCGCCGTAGGTCTGCGGATCGTCTTCCCAGAACTTGGTACGGAAAAACGAACGCACCAGGCCATCGCCGCTGGTCATGGTCAGGCCATCCGGCAGGCGCATGTCGGTGCCGCGCAGCAGGCGATCGAACACGGTACAGGCGAAACTGCCCGGTACGGCCGAGGCCTGGAGGAAGTGCTCGTCGATGCAGCCATCGGGGAACAGCGCGCGCAGCGGCTCTATCAGGCCGGCATCCCAGCAGGCATGCACCACGCGGAAACGTCCGGCGTCGACGAACAGCGGCAGTTGGTAGAACCACTGCTGGAAGTCGTGCCAGTCGCCCGGATGGTCTTCGAACTGGGTCAGGGTTTCGTGCAGCAATCGGGCATGGCGCGGGGTGTGTTCACGCACGAACTGCTTGCCGCTGCCCGGAGGCGCCGGGGTGCTCCAGCCGAGGGCGTTGAACTCGTGGTTGCCCATGATGCACAACGCCTGACCGGCCTCGACCATGTCGTGGACGATGTGCAGCGCCTCGCGAATCCGCGGGCCACGGTCGATGATGTCGCCGACAAACACGGCCATGCGCGATGGATGTCGCCAGACCCCGCCCTGCTTGTGGTAACCGAGACGGTCCAGCAAGTGTTCCAGGGTCAGGGCGCATCCGTGCACGTCACCAATCAGGTCATAACTGCGCGCGGGATCGAGCATCAGTCGCCTCCACCACCCAACTTGCTGCCCCAGCCGAGCTTGGTGCGGCAGACTTCGTAGTAGTTGTGGTCGAGCGGATGGATCAGCCGCAGCTTCTGTGCTTTCTTGCTGACGGTAATGGTGTCGCCCGGCGCGCAGGTGAAGTGGTTCTGCCCGTCGCAGGAGACCTGCGGGTAGATCTGCATATCTTTGGACACGACGATTTTCAGCTCACTGTTGCCATCGACCACGATCGGTCTGCCCGACAAGGTATGGGGGTACATCGGCACAATCACAATAGCGTCAAGCTTGGGATGCATGATCGGGCCGCCGGCGGACAGCGCGTATGCGGTAGAACCGGTCGGGGTCGACACGATCAGGCCGTCGGCCTTCTGGCTGCAGACGAACTGGCCGTCGATGTACAGCTCGAACTCGATCATCCGCGTCGATTTGCCCGGGTGCAGCACCACGTCGTTCAGCGCATCGCCCTGGCCGATGGCCTCGGCGTGACGACGGACTTCGGCCTGCAGCAGGAAGCGGTTTTCCACCAGATAATGGCCGTCGAGCACTTCGGCAACCTTGATTTCCAGCTCGTCGGGGCGGATGTCGGTGAGAAAGCCGAGGCTACCACGGTTGATCCCGAGCACCGGAATATTGTGCTTGGCCAGTGCCCGTGCCGCGCCGAGCAGGCTGCCGTCACCGCCGACCACGATGACCATGTCGCAGACTTCGCCGAGCATCTTGCGTGACGAAGTTTGCAGGCCATGGCCCGGCAGGACTTCGGCGATGGTGTCTTCGAGAATCACGTGCAGGTGACGATCGAGCAGGAAGCGTTTCAGTCGGCGGACGGTATCCAGCACCTGGGAGCTGCCCAGGCGACCGATGATGCCGATATTACGAAATTGCTCCATGGGACTCCTGCGGGGGACTGAGACGGCGAAAAGCACGATTATGGGCGAAAGCGCCGGATAGACAAAATCCTTTCAGCCCCGAGGATGCGCCGGTGTTTGAGGCTATGCTCGCAAGATGATCCTATTTCCCGATTTGCTTCAGCTGCCCCACCAGTTACGCCACCCCGAGGTGCGCGATCTGGCGTGGGTGATCCTCGCCCCGCCGATGCTCGCCGCAACCCCATGGCCGCAGCGCCATCCGCTGGCGGGCAGCGACTGGGTCGGCGACCCCGAGCGCCTGGAACACTGGCTGCGCCAGCTCGACCGCGACAGTTACGGCCTGCTGCACTGGCTGTCCCAGGCCCGCACCCGGCGCCTGGGCCTGTATTACGAGCGGTTGTGGCAATTTGCGGTGAAACACGCGCCGGGCATCGAACTGATCGCCGCCAACCTGCCGATCCGCCGCGAAGGCCACACCCTCGGCGAGCTGGACATGCTGCTGCGCGATCGCGACGGCGTGCACCACCTGGAACTGGCCATCAAGCTCTACCTCGGCCCGCAGAACGGCGACGGTCATGATCCGGCGTCGTGGCTGGGGCCGGGTTGTCATGATCGACTGGATCGCAAACTGGCGCATTTGAGCGAACATCAGCTGCCGATCTCCGCGCGCCCGGAAAGCCGCGAAGTGCTGGCGGCGCTGGATGTCAGGTCGTTCAGCGCGCAACTGTGGCTGGGCGGATACTTGCTGTATCCGTGGCCCGGTCAGTCCGTGCCGCCCAGCGGCGCCCACCCGCAGCATTTGCGTGGCAGTTGGCTGCATCAGAAAGACTGGCCGGCGTTTGTCGCCCAGCGCCCGGACGGACGCTGGCAACCCCTGCCCCGCCACGCCTGGCTGGCGCCGGCGCACTACCCGGCGGACCAGACCTGGAGCAACGGACACTTGCAGGCCTGGCTCGATGAACTCGAACCGCTGGCCCCGGCGCAACTGATGGTACGCCTGACCGAAAACGCCCGGGGCGAATGGGAAGAAGCCGAGCGGCTGTTTCTGGTGTCGGATCTGTGGCCGAACGTGCCGGGGCAGAATTAAACCGACAACCGCACCGCCAGTGCGGCCAGCGTCACCAGCAACACCGGCACCGTCAGTACGATCCCGACCTTGAAGTAATAACCCCAGCCGATCCGGATGTTCTTGCGCTCCAGCACATGCAGCCAAAGCAAGGTCGCGAGACTGCCGATCGGGGTGATTTTCGGCCCCAGGTCACTGCCGATCACGTTGGCGTAGATCATCGCCTCCTTCACCACACCGCTGGCCTGACTGGCATCGATCGACAGCAACCCGACCAGCACCGTCGGCAGGTTGTTCATGATCGATGACAACAAGGCCGTCAGCACCCCGGTGCCCATCGCCGCACCCCATACGCCGTGAACGGCGAACACATCGAGCCACCCGGCCAGATAATCGGTGAGCCCGGCATTGCGCAGTCCGTAGACCACCAGGTACATGCCCAGCGAGAAAATCACGATCTGCCACGGCGCCTCTTTCATGACCTTGCGCGTGGAGATCTTGTGCCCGCGCGCGGCAATCGCCAGCAAGAGCGCCGCGCACACCGCCGAGATCGCGCTGATCGGAATCCCCAGCGGTTCCAGCGCGAAACAGCCGATCAACAAAATCACCAACACCGCCCAACCGGCGTAGAACGTGGCTTTGTCGTGGATGGCGGTTTCCGGGTGTTCAAGCTGTTCCGGGTCGTAAGCCTTGGGAATATCACGGCGGAAGAACCACAGCAGCATGCCCAGCGTGGCGGCGACGCTGACGAAGTTGACCGGCACCATCACCGCCGCATAGCGGTTAAAACCGATGTGGAAAAAGTCGGCCGAGACGATGTTCACCAGATTCGACACCACCAGCGGCAGGCTCGCGGTGTCGGCAATGAACCCCGCGCCCATGACGAACGCCAGAGTCGCCGCCGGGGAAAAGCGCAGGGCCAGCAGCATGGAAATCACGATCGGCGTGAGGATCAGCGCTGCGCCGTCATTGGCGAACAGCGCCGACACCAGCGCGCCGAGCAGCACCATGAAGGCAAACAGCTTGCGTCCGCTGCCCCGGCCCCAACGCGCCACGTGCAGGGCCGCCCAAGCGAAAAAGCCGGCTTCGTCGAGCAGCAGACTGATGATGATCAGCGCCACGAACGTGCCGGTGGCGTTCCAGATGATTTGCCACACCAGCGGGATGTCGCTCAGGTGCACCACACCGAAAATCAGCGCGATGATGGCGCCGAACGTTGCACTCCAGCCGACCCCGAGGCCTTTGGGTTGCCAGATCACCAGGGTAATGGTCAGCAGGAAAATCAGTGACGCAGCGAGCATTCGCGACAGCCTTCAGTCAGGTTAAGAAAACAAGCCACAACAAAAACCTGTGGGAGCGAACCTGCTCGCGATTGCGGTGTGTCATTCAACTGATATGCCAGCTGATACACCGCCTTCGCGAGCAGGTTCGCTCCCACAGGGTCGATATCTTGTCAGAAAATTCAGTGGATCACTTCTTGTGTTGCGCCACCCACTCACCAAACGCATTGATGAAACTTTGCAGGAACGGCTTCACCGACTCGTTCAGTTTGCCCGCCTCGTCGAATGCCGTGCCCGCGCCGCCCAGATAGGCTTCCGGCTGCTGCATGCAAGGCACGTTGAGGAAAACAAAAGACTGACGCAGATGCTGGTTGGCACCGAAACCGCCGATGGCACCCGGCGAAACGCTGATCACCGCCCCCGGTTTGCCGCTCCAGACACTCTTGCCATATGGCCGCGAACCGACATCGATCGCGTTCTTCAAAGGCGCCGGCACCGAGCGGTTGTACTCCGGGGTGACAAACAGCAGAGCGTCGGATGAACCCACTTTTTGCCGGAAAGTGCTGTAGGCTGCCGGCGGTGAATCGCCGTCGATGTCTTCGTTGTAGAGTGGCAGATCGCCAATTTCGACAATGTTCAGCTTGAGGTTGGCCGGTGCCAGTTCCGCCAGCGCCAGGGCGACCTTGCGGTTGATGGACGCCTTGCGCAGGCTGCCGACCACTACTGCGACGTTATAGACATTGCTCATTGGAAGACTCTCGACTGTCCGTGGGAGGAGCCACTAGTTATAGATGATCCGGTGACGATTTCACCAGACGCCGAAGGTTATTTCCCGCGTCTGGATTATTTTTTTCCTGTAGGAAAACTTACCAAGCTCGATGAAGGTCTACCAAGCCGCAAATCAAGCGTTTTATCTCCAGAGGTTCTAAGCAGATGGCAGCAGTACTCGTCGGTCAGTTCCATGCAAGAGATGCGGAAGGCCGCGTTTATTCCGTGCATGAGTTCCAGGAATCCAACCCGTCGGCAGACGGTTTCACCGGCACGGAGCCCGTTACCACCTACAAACTGGCGATTGGCGACCGCGTCAACAAGATCGACGACAACGAGTTTTTGCTGGTTCAGTCGGGCATCACCCTGATCCGCGAACCCGAGCCATCGGTCGCTTCATAACCGATCGTTATGAGCAGAAGTCATCCGCGCCGAGTTGGGGTAGGATTCAGCCACTGACCCCAACGGCCGGACATGGACTTCACGCATGCGTTTACGTCATATCGAGGTGATTCAGGCGCTTTTGCAGACCGGTCACGTGGGCACCGCCGCCGAATGGCTGCAACTAGCGGCGCCCGAGGTCGAGGAGCGTTTGCGCGAAGCCGAGAGTCAACTCGGGTTCATGCTGTTCGCCAGCGTACGCGGACGACTTCAGCCAACCCCGGAGGCCCGGGCGCTGCAAGTCGAGATCGGCCACATCTATGAAGCGCTGGAGCCGGTGCGACGGCTGGCCAGCAGTCTCAAGCAATACCTCGCCCCACCCCTGCGGATCATCGGCACCCCGCCGCTGGCCCAGCAACTGCTGCCGCAAAGCCTCGCCGCCCTGCGCCGGCGCCTGCCCGACGTGCCCTGCACCCTGCTCAGTGAACCGACCCGCGACATCGTCCGCCACCTGCTGCTGCGCGACAGCGATCTGGGCCTGAGCCTGCACGATCCACAACACCCCGATATCCATTGCCAGCCAATGGCCCAAGGCAAATTGCAGTTGCTCGCGCCCCACGGCTGGCTGCAACCGAAGCAGAAGTACATTTCCCTGCAGGATCTGGCCGGTCAGGCGATGGTCGGCCTCGAAGGTCAGGACCCGTTGAGCCCGGCCCTGGAAAACAAGCTTCAGGCCCTGCGCCCGGCGCCGACCATCCAGACCCGGGTGCAGACCCACCAGATGATGCGCAGCATGGTCGAGGCCGGCGAAGGCCTGGCGATCGTCGACCCGTTCACCGCCCTCGGTGCACGGGCGGGCGGTCTCGATGTTTGCCCGTTGTCGCCGGCGGTGCCGATCAGCCTGTATGCCCTGACCTTCAAACACGCCACGCCGTCAGCGGCGATACAGACGCTGCTTGGGATCGTTACGGAACAAGCCGAGGCGATGCTGGCGAACTGATCGGATGCTCCAGCGGGTTATCGAACAATCGATACCAGAACAGCGCTACTTCGGCGGTGTTCGGATCGATTCCGCGATAACGCAGGTGGTCGATGCCGCCGATCACATACCCGCAACGCTCATACAGGCGACAGGCGCCAAGGTTGTTGTTCTGGGTTTCCAGCATGATTCCCGGCAGTTTTTTCTTGCGGCTCCAGAACTGCGCCACGTCGAGCAAGGCTTTAGCCACCCCATGGCGCCGCGCCGGGGCGTGCACCGCCAGTTCATCGATATGGGCAAAGCCGTTCCAGTTGGTGCTGATCACCAGATGACCAACCGGCTCGTCCTCCAGATACGCCATGAAGATCGCGCTGTCGGCGGCGTCGCGAAAACTGCTGAACTCCTCCGGATCGATGCCGTAGCACTTGCGATACGGCACGATGGCGGTCACGGCCCATTGCGCCACAGGCTTGCCGATTTCGGCCGCGCCGTAGGCGGCCACCTCGAAACTGAAATCGCTGCCCCAGATATATTCGGCAAAACTGTCGTCGGCGACCCGCACCGACAGCCCTGGGTATTTCGGATTCATGACCGGTTGCATACTCGGAAAAGCCCTCATTCCTTGACGCAATCGACGGTGTAGTGCCGCCCATTGCCCTCATCTTCGTGTTGCAGACCGTGCACATCGACTACGAACCCCGGAAACGTTGTGTCGAACGTGCGGGCAAACCTGAGGTATTCGATGATCGAGCGCGTGGATTCGGTAAAACGTTCGCCGGGCATGATCAGCGGAATGCCCGGCGGGTACGGCACCAGCATCACCGCTGCGACCCGGCCTTCCAGCTCATCGATCGGCACCGCCTCGACTTCGCCGCGCACCAGTTGGTCGTAGGCGTGGGCCGGTTTCATGGCGATTTCCGGCAGCACGGTGTACATGCGCTTGAGGTGTCTGGCGGTGGCGTTGCTGCGGTAGCAGGCGTGGAGCTGATCGCACAGATCGCGCAGGCCCATGCCGCGATAGCGCACAGGATCCTCTTGGGCGACACACTTCAGGCAGGTGTCGAGGCTGACGTTGGCGTCGTAGCTGCGCTTGAACTCCAGCAGTTCGGTCAACAGCGTGCTCCACTTGCCTTTGGTGATGCCCATGGAGAACAGCACCAGAAATGAATACAGGCCGGTTTTCTCCACCACCAGCCCGCGCTCCCACAGGAAACGGCTGACCACTGCCGCCGGAATACCCTTGTCGCTTAAAGCGCCGCCAGCGGTCAGGCCCGGCATGACCAGGGTGACCTTGATCGGGTCGAGCAGTACGTAGTCGTCGCTGACCTCGCCGAAACCGTGCCAGTCCGCATCCGGTTGCAGCAGCCAGTCCTCGGTCTGCACCCGGTCGATGCCCTCGACACCCGGTGGCTGCCAGATCGAGAACCACCAATCGTCAGCGGCGATGTGCTGACGCAGATTGGCCAGGGCCCGGCGAAAGCTCAGGGCTTCGTCGAAGGTTTCCTGCAGCAGCGAGCGTCCGGCCGGGCCTTCCATCATCGCCGAGGCGACGTCCAGCGAAGCAATGATGCTGTACTGCGGCGACGTCGAGATGTGCATCATGAACGCTTCGTTGAACCGGTCGCGATCCAGTTGCCGCGCGCCGCCGTCCTGCACATGAATCATCGAGGCCTGGCTGAACGCCGCCAGCAGTTTGTGGGTGGAATGGGTGGTGAACACCAGCGGACTGTCCTCGCTGCGCGAGGTGGCCATGCCGTAACGGCCGGCAAAAAATTCGTGAAACGCCGCGTAGGCGTACCAGGCTTCGTCGAAATGCAGGACTTCGACGCTGTTGCCCAGACTCTGCTTTATCAGCTCGGCGTTGTAGCAAAGGCCGTCGTATGTGGAATTGGTGATCACCGCCAGTTTGACTTTCGGCTCGCGGCCCTTGGTCAGCGGGCTGGCATCGATCTTGGCCTGAATCGATTCGCGACTGAATTCACTGAGCGGAATCGGACCAATGATCCCCAGCTCATTGCGCTCCGGGCACAGGTACAGTGGAATCGCGCCGGTCATGATGATCGCGTGCAACACCGACTTGTGACAGTTGCGATCCACCAGCACCAGATCATCGCGCCCGACCATCGAATGCCAGACGATCTTGTTGGCGGTCGAGGTGCCATTGATCACGAAAAAGGTGTGATCGGCGCCGAAATTGCGCGCGGCTCGCGCTTCCGCCTCGGCGAGTGGCCCGGTGTGGTCGAGCAAGGAACCCAGCTCCGGCACCGACACCGATAAATCGGATCGCAGGGTGTTTTCCCCGAAGAACTGGTGAAACGCCTGCCCCACCGGACTCTTGTGATACGCCACACCACCGCCATGACCGGGGGTGTGCCAGGAATAATTGGAATCGGCCGTATGCTGCACCAGCGCCTTGAAGAATGGCGGCAACAGCCCGTCCAGGTATTTGCGCGCCGCCCGCGCCACTTGCCGGGCGAGAAACGGCACGGTGTCTTCGAACAGGTAGAGAATGCCGCGCAACTGGTTGAGCTCGGCCATGGCATCGGCCGGGGCGTTTTCCAGGGTGACTTGCTCGCCAAGGGCAAAGATCGGCAGATCCGGCGCCCGCACCCGGGCCAGACCGATCAGTTCGGCCATGTTCTGCAACAGGTGGGAGTTGGTGCTGGCGTCTTCGGCGGCGATCAGCATGCACGCCAGACCATGGTGGGTTGACGCCACCAGCCGGCCTTCGGTGTAGTCCGTGGCCGAAACGATACTGAAACCTTCCAGCTCCAGCTCTCGGGCGATTCCGCGAATGCGGTCACCGGCAACCGTGTCGGCCTTGATGTCGCGGTGGACGATCAGCACCGGGAACTTCAAATCTTTGTACATGGGGCTCAGTGTCCTGAGGCGGCGGAGAGTGATCTGCCAATGTCCTCAGGGTAGAGGGTCGGAGCGGATGTGGCGAGGGTGGCCAGTTGTCAGTACTGCCAAAAACAAAGGATCGCCCGCACATGGCTTGGTGTTCGGACGATCCTTTAGTGCCTTACGCTTGAGCTTCAGCTTCAGCTTCCAGCAGCTGGGTCCACAGCGCCGGGGCGCCGGCCGACTTGGCGATGATTTCCAGACGCACCTGATGTTCGGCCAGCTCGGCTTCGGTGGCGCGAATGATTCGCCCCGGTTTGCGATCCGCCGGCAGACGGCGGATTTCGGTGGCGGAGTTGTCAGCGCCCTCGCCCGTGCCATTGCCGTCGGAGGCGTTGCCGGCCAGCGACAGGCTGGTCTGGCCACCGGTCATGGTCAGGTAGACGTCGGCGAGAATTTCCGAGTCGAGCAATGCGCCGTGCAGCTCACGGCCGGAGTTGTCGACGCCGTAGCGTTTGCACAGGGCATCGAGGCTGTTGCGCTGACCCGGGTGACGTTCCCGGGCCATCATCAGGGTGTCGAGGATCGTGCAGTGCTGCGTGATGTCCGCGCGATCCTGCTGGCCCATCAGCGCGAATTCGTTGTTGATGAAGCCAACGTCGAACGCCGCGTTATGGATGATCAGCTGCGCGCCGTTGATAAACTCGAAGAACTCGTCGGCCACTTCGGCGAAACGCGGCTTGCCGACCAGGAATTCATTGGTGATGCCGTGAACGGCAATCGCGCCTTCATCACTCTCGCGATCCGGTTGCAGGTAAACGTGAAAGTGTCGGCCCGTCAGGCGTCGACCGATCAGCTCGACACAACCGATTTCGATAATCCGGTGGCCGTCGGTCACCGGCATGCCGGTGGTTTCGGTATCGAGTACAACGGATCTGGTGGCCATCAGTGTTCAGCTCTCAACGGGGGTCAATCGTGCAAAAGCGGCGATGTTAACACGCTCGCCGGGAGTGTTTCAGTGGGAAGGATTCAGCTCTGCTTGTAACCGCGAACCTCATCCACCCCACGGTTGGCCAACTGGTCGGCGCGTTCGTTGCCGTGGTGGCCGATGTGACCGCGGACCCATTTCCAGGTGACCTTGTGGCGGTTGACCTGCTCGTCGAGCTCTTTCCACAGGTCGGCGTTTTTCACTGGCTCCTTGGCGGCGGTTTTCCAGCCGCGCTTCTTCCAGTTGGCCATCCACTCGTTGATGCCTTTCATCACATATTGCGAGTCGGTCACCAGCAGCACTTCGCACGGACGCTTGAGGGCTTCCAGGCCGCGAATTGCGCCAAGCAGCTCCATGCGGTTGTTGGTGGTGTTGGCTTCGCCGCCCCACAGTTCCTTTTCAACGCCCTTGCACACCAACAGGGCGCCCCAGCCGCCCGGGCCGGGGTTGCCCTTGCAGGCGCCGTCAGTGAACAGTTCTACGCTATCGACGCTTTCGCTCATGCCAGTCTATCCAGAAAAAATGCGTGGCCTCGCCGATCACGGATCGACAATGGCCGAGGCCGGGATTGACCCGGCCATCAATAAAAGAAGGTTTTACGGTTCGATGCGCCGGCGGTTGACCTTGGCCATCGGCAGCGGAATCAGCTTGCCCATCGGCTCGCGGCGTTCCTGACGCACCGGACGCAGGCCGACCACGATCTTGCGCGCAACCAGCAGATAGAAGCCGCCGCCCGACAGTTGCCAGTCGCCAGCCTTGCGTTCCCAGCCGGCCAGACGGGCCTGCCACTTGGGTGACGCGAGCGGCGGACGATAGCACCCGAAGCGGCGTTTCTCCAGCGCGAAGCCCAGCAGGTTGAGCCAGTCCGCCACCCGTGACGGCGAGATGCAGCGCGCCTGACGCAAAGCGTCATGGGCGAATACATGGCGCAGCCCCCAGGTACTCCAGGGGTTGATGCCGACGATCAGCAGATGCCCGCCGGGGCGCACGCTGCTGGCCGCTTCGCGCAAAAGTCCGTGGGGCGACAGGCAGAAATCCAGGCCGTGCTGCAACACCACCACGTCGGCGGCGTGCTCGCTCAACGGCCAGGCCTGTTCTTCGCAGACGATCTCCACGCCCGGCAACGGCGCGCCAAGCCGCACGTTGCGCTGCACCTGCGGCGCCGACGGCGGTGTTTCGGCGGACGGGCCGTAATGCACCAGATAGCCGCCGAAGAATCGGCCCAGCTCGTCTTCGAGCATGCGCCGTTCTTCGTCCAGTAGAAATTGCCCGAGGGGGCCGGACAGCCATTCACGGGCTGCACCGATCAGCGCGAGCCAGTCAGGATCGGCCTGAGCGAACGCTTTATCGATCATTGCATTCTCCAACACGCCAGGAACCTCTAAGATGCGCCAATGTTACCCGCTTGGCGAATTCGACGATGATACAGATCAGTGCCCTGCCCGCCTTCACCGACAACTACATCTGGTTGTTACAGGATCATGCCACCCAGCGTTGCGCAGTGGTCGATCCGGGGGATGCCGCCCCCGTGCAGGCGTGGCTCGACGCGCATCCGGGCTGGGTGCTCGGCGACATCCTCATCACCCACCATCACCACGACCATGTCGGCGGCGTCGAGACGCTGAAAAAGGCTACCGGCGCCACGGTCTACGGGCCGGCCAGCGAAAGCATCCCGGGGCGTGACGTGGCCCTCAAGGACAACGACACGGTGCGCGTGCTCGGCTGGGACTTCGACGTCTACGCCGTGCCTGGCCACACCCTGGGACACATCGCCTACTACCATCATGGCCTGCTGTTCTGTGGCGACACCCTGTTCGCTGCCGGTTGCGGCCGCCTGTTCGAAGGCACGCCGCAACAGATGCACCAGTCGTTGAGCCGTCTGGCGGCGCTGCCGGAAGACACGCTGGTCTACTGCACCCACGAATACACCCTGAGCAACCTGAAATTTGCCGCCGCCGTGGAGCCGGGCAACCGGGACATCGCCGCCCGTCTGGAAAAAGTCAGCCAGCAACGTGACAACGGTGTGATGACCCTGCCCTCGACTCTCGCGCTGGAAAAGCTCACAAACCCCTTTTTGCGCACCGGTGAAATATTAGTTACACAAAAAGTGGACGAACGGAACGGCCCTCAAAACCGGGCGCCGAGTGAGGTTTTTGCGGCTCTGCGGGCATGGAAAGATACGTTCTAAGTGGCTCACCGCTTGGTACAAAAATTCTGAATGGTTGACCGCAGGGGGTGCGCTTTCTAGAATCGCCCGACATTTTTGCCCGGAACTTACTTCCAGCCAATGTCGTCATCCATACGTAAGTCCGTCAATTCAGATGCTTTGACCCGCCTGGCGCAAGCCATCGCGGTGGCTGTGTCCGCCACACTGGCGGGCTGTTCCAGCCACGCTCCGCAGACTGAAGCGACACATACGCCGAACATTGCTGCGCGAGCCAAGCAGAAGCCTATCTGGTTGTCCGAAAAGCCCAGCCCGCAGGTGCCTCAGGACATCTGGGAGCGCATGCGCAGTGGTTTCCAGCTGCAGGAAGGTCTGGGCGTGAACCCGCGCATCGAGCAACAGCGCCTGTGGTTCGCCAGTAACCCTTCCTTCCTCGAGAACGCCGGCGAACGCGGCAGCCTCTACATTCATTACATCGTCGAGCGCCTCGAAGAACGCAACATGCCGCTGGAGCTGGCGCTGCTGCCGGTCATCGAAAGCGCCTACAACCCGATGGCCTATTCCCGGGCCGACGCAGTGGGCCTCTGGCAGTTCATCCCGTCCACCGGGCGCTACTTCAACCTGCGCCAGACCCGTTTCTACGATGGCCGTCGCGACATTACTGCCTCGACCACGGCAGCGATGGACTACCTGACCCGCCTGCACGACATGTTCAACGGTGACTGGCTGCTGGCCCTGGCCGCGTACAACGCCGGTGAAGGCACGGTCAGCCGCGCTATCGAGCGCAACGAAAAGCTCGGCCTGCCGACCGACTACTGGAACCTGCCGCTGCCGGCGGAAACCCAGGCTTACGTGCCGAAACTGCTGGCGCTCTCGCAAGTGGTACTGACGCCTGAAGCCTATGGCGTGAACCTCAACCCGATCGCCAACGAACCGTATTTCCAGGTCGTCGAAATCAACCAGCGCATGGACCTGTCCAAGGTCGCGGCGGTGGCCAACATCGATGAAGACGAGCTGTTCCAGCTCAACCCGGCGTTCAAGCAGCGCACCACCATCGACGGCCCGCAGCACCTGCTGGTGCCGACCTCCAAGGCCCAACTGCTGACCGCCAGCCTGCAGACCATGCGTCCTGAAGAGCTGATCAGCCCGCGTTCGCTGAAACCGGTGTTCGAAGGCGCCGACCCGAGCGAAATCGCCCAGGCCAAGCGCGCCTATCGGGTCAAGCGTGGCGACAACCTCGGCTCCATCGCCAAGGCCAACAAGGTCGAGGTCAAGGACCTGCAACGCTGGAACAAGCTGACCGGCAAGAACCTCAAGGTCGGCCAGACCCTGGTCATGCGCGACACTACCCAGCGCACGCCTACCCGCAAGAGTGGCGGACGCATCAATACGGTCGTCGCTGCCAACAGCAAGACCAGCAGCAAGGCCAAAGACAAGGACGACAGCAAGCAGCAGACCCAATACAAGGTCAAACGTGGCGACACGCTGTACGTCGTGGCCAAGCGCTTCAACGTCGAGATGCAACACCTCAAGCGCTGGAATCCGGGCGCCGGCAAAGCGCTCAAGCCTGGGCAGATGCTCACGGTCTACCAGCCGCACTGACAAAGAGCCCCTGAATTTCAGGGGCTTTTTTTCGCCTGTCATTTTTTTGATATTTCCATAGATCGGCGCAGACAGCCCCCACAATTAACCGCGCATTAAGCACCTGTCTTTTTCCTGTCCATACAAGCTGTTACTGTACGGCCCACAAAGCCCAAGCCGCCTGGATCGGATCTGACTTGAAGCGTCCCCTCCTCCTGCTCCTGATCAGCCTGGCCTTGAGCTCCCCCGTCAGCGCGGCGATCACCGAAAGCCACGGTTATGCGCAGTTCGGCACGCTCAAGTACCCGGCCAGATTTACCCACTTCGACTGGGTCAACCCGCAAGCGCCCAAGGGCGGCACCTTGCGGGTGATGGCGTTTGGCACCTTCGATACGCTCAATCCCTACACCTTCAAGGGCACCAGCCCGGTCACCACGGCGAATTTCCTGCAATACGGCATCAACGAGCTGAACGAGCCGCTGATGGTCGGCACTGGGCAATACGCACCGTCCGGTGACGAACCGGCGTCCAGTTACGGCTTGATCGCCCAATCGGTGGAGTACAGCGAAGATCGCAGCTGGGTGGTGTTCAATCTGCGCCCGCAAGCGCGCTTCCACGACGGCACGCCGATTACCGCGTACGACGTGGCGTTCTCCTATCGCCTGCTGCTCAAGGAAGGTCATCCGCTGTATCGCACCGCCCTTCAGGAAGTGCTGCGGGTTGATATCCTCAACCCGCAGCGCATCCGCTTTGTACTCAAGCGCAGCGGCAATCCGTTGCTGATCCTGCGTCTGGGTGAGTTGCCGGTACTGCCCCAGCATTACTGGAAAGATCGCGACTTCAAGGCCACCACCTTCGAGCCGCCGCTGGGCAGCGGGCCGTACCGCATCACCTCGGTCACGCCGGGGCGGCAGTTGATTTTCGAGCGGGTCAAGGACTACTGGGGCAAGGACCTGCCAGTCAACCGCGGCAAATACAACTTCGATCGCATGGAAGTCGAGTTCTACCGCGACAGCGATGTGGCCTTCGAAGCATTCAAGGCCGGCGAGTTCGACATTTATATCGAGCATCAGGCGAAGAACTGGGCCAACGGTTACAACTTCCCGGCGATCCGTCGCGGCGACGTGATAAAGGCGCAGATCCCGCACCAGATCCCGACCCAGAGTCAGGGCCTGTTCATGAACACCCGGCGCCCAGCCTTTGCCGATATCAAGGTGCGCGAAGCCCTGGGCCTGATGTTCGACTTCGAATGGACCAACCGCGCGCTGTTCAGCGATGCCTACAAGCGCACCACCAGCTACTACCCCAACAGCGAGTTCAGCGCCGTCGGCCTGCCGGTCGGCCATGAATGGCTGATGCTCAAGCCGTACAAGGATCAACTGCCGGCGCGCCTCTTCACCGAACCGTTCACGCTGCCGCAGACCGACGGTCGCGGCATCCCTCGGGAAACAATGCGCAAAGCCCTGGCGCTGCTGGCCGAGGCCGGCTGGAAGCTCAATGGCCAGCGCTTGCAGAACACCGCCGGCCAGCCGCTGCGTTTCGAGCTGCTGCTGGTCAATCCGAACCTGGAGCGGATCCTCCAGCCGTACATTGAAAACCTCAACAGCATCGGCATCGACGCGCGCCTGCGCACCGTGGATCGTGCCCAGTACAAACAGCGTCTGGATCAGTTCGATTTCGACATGATCCTGATGACCCTCAACCAGACCCTCAGCCCGGGGCTGGAACAGTGGCAGTACTTCCACTCCAGCCAGGTCGGGGTCAAGGGCAGCAAGAATTACGCGGGCATCGTCAATCCGGTGGTTGATCATCTGCTTGAACACTTGCTCGCCGCGCAAACCCGCGACGAACAAGTCGCTGCCGGCAAGGCACTGGACCGCGTGCTGCTCTGGCAGCACTACAGCATTCCCAACTGGTACCTCAATTATCACCGTCTGGCGTACCGCAACCGGTTCGCCTTCGTCACCACGCCGCCCTACACCCTGGGCCTGAGCGCGTGGTGGCTGAAATCTTCGGAGAAAGATCGATGAAGCCTATCCGCGCCCTGCTCGTGCAGGCCAGCGGTCTGTTGTTCACCGGGCTGGCCTTGGCCGCCCCGCAACACGCCGTGACCCTGTACAACGAGCCGCCGAAGTACCCCGCCGACTTCAAGCACTTCGACTATGTAAACCCTGACGCGCCCAAGGGCGGGATCTTCCGCCAGGCCGGCTTCGGCGGCTTCGACAGCCTCAATCCGTTCATCAGCAAAGGCGTGCCGGCGGACGATATCGGCCTGATCTACGACACCCTGGCCAAACAGGGTCTGGACGAGCCATTCACCGAATACGGCCTGATCGCCAGCAAGATCGAAAAGGCCCCGGACAACAGTTGGGTGCGCTTCTACCTGCGTCCCGAAGCGAAGTTTCACGACGGCCACCCGGTACGCGCCGACGATGTGGTGTTCAGCTTCCAGACGCTGACCAAGGAAGGCGCACCGATGTATCGCGGCTACTACGCCGACGTCGAGGAAGTGATCGCCGAAGACCCGCTCAAGGTGCTGTTCAAGTTCAAGCACACCAACAACCGCGAACTGCCGCTGATCCTCGGTCAGTTGCCGGTGCTGCCGAAACACTGGTGGGCCGAGCGTGATTTCAACAAGGGCAACCTGGAAATCCCGCTGGGCAGCGGCCCGTACAAGGTTACGCAAGTGAAGGCCGGGCGTTCGGTGCGTTACGAGCGGGTCAAGGACTATTGGGGCAAGGATCTGCCGGTCAATCGCGGTTTCTACAACTTCGACGTAATGACCACCGACTATTACCGCGACAACACCGTCGCGCTGGAAGCGTTGAAAGCCGGGCAGTTCGATTACTGGCTGGAAATGGCCGCGAAAAACTGGGCCAACGCCTACAACGTGCCGGCAGTGACCGAAGGGCGGCTGATCAAGGAACAGATTGCCAACAGCAATCCGACCGGCATGCAGGGCTTCGTCTTCAATTTGCGCCGTCCGGTGTTTCAGGACGTGCGGGTACGCCAGGCCCTCGGCCTGCTGTTCGACTTCGAATGGACCAACAAGCAACTGTTCAACGGCGCTTATGCGCGCACCCGCAGTTATTTTGAAAACTCGGAAATGGCCGCCACCGGCCTGCCTGATGCAGAACAGGTGGCGATCCTCGATCCGTTCCGCAGCCAGCTGCCGGCGCAGGTGTTCAGCGAAGCCTTCGAAAATCCGAAAACCGACGCCAGCGGCATGATCCGCACGCAACAGCGCGAGGCGTATCAGTTGCTGCAAGAGGCTGGCTGGAAAATCGTCGACGACAAAATGGTCGACGCGACCGGCAAACCGGTGGTCATCGAGTTCCTCCTGGCGCAGACCGAATTCGAACGCGTGTTGTTGCCGTTCAAGCGCAACCTCAGCGACCTCGGCATCGACCTGGTGATCCGCCGCGTCGACGTCTCGCAATACGTCAATCGCGTGCGCTCGCGAGACTTCGACATGATGGTCGGCAGCTTTCCGCAGTCCAACTCGCCCGGCAACGAGCAGCGCGAATTCTGGATGAGCGCCGCCGCCGACAAGTCCAGCAGCCGAAATTCGATCGGCCTCAAGGACCCGGTGGTCGATCACCTGGTGGAGAACCTGATCAACGCCGATTCGCGCAAAAGCCTGGTGGCCCACGCCCGCGCTCTGGACCGTGTGCTGCAATGGGGCTACTACGTGATCCCCAACTGGCACATCAAGACCTGGCGCGTGGCGTACTGGAACCACATCGGCCACCCGAAAGTCTCCCCCAAGTACGACATCGGCATTAACACCTGGTGGGTCAAACCCGATGCGAAGCCGGCGGTAGAAGTCGAAACCCAACTGCAAGCCGACCCTGTGGGCACGGAGTAATCAGATGCTGGCGTACATTTTTCGGCGACTGCTGCTGATCATCCCGACCCTGTTCGGCATTCTGCTGATCAACTTCGTGATCATCCAGGCCGCGCCCGGCGGGCCGGTGGAACAGATGATCGCCAAGCTCGAAGGCTTCGAAGGTGCCACCAGCCGCATCGCCGGCGGCGGTGCCGAAGTGTCGGTGGCCGGCTCCTCCTATCGCGGTGCGCAGGGCCTGGACCCGGCGCTGATCAAGGAAATCGAGAAGATGTACGGGTTCGACAAGTCGGCCCCGGAACGTCTGTGGATCATGGTCAAGAACTACGCCCGGCTGGATTTCGGCGACAGCTTCTTCCGCGACGCCAAGGTCATCGACCTGATCAAGGAAAAGATGCCGGTGTCGATCTCGCTCGGATTGTGGAGCACGTTGATCATGTACCTGGTATCGATTCCGCTGGGGATCGCCAAGGCCACGCGGCACGGCAGTCATTTCGACGTCTGGACCAGTTCGGCGATCATCGTCGGTTATGCGATCCCGGCGTTCCTGTTTGCGATTCTGCTGATCGTGGTGTTTGCCGGCGGCAGTTATCTGGACTGGTTTCCTTTACGCGGCCTGACCTCGAACAATTTCGATGAGCTGAGCCTGGGCGGCAAGGTTCTCGATTACTTCTGGCACCTGGCGCTGCCAGTGACGGCGCTGGTGATCGGCAACTTCGCGACCATGACCCTGCTGACCAAAAACAGCTTCCTTGACGAGATCAACAAGCAATACGTGGTCACCGCCAAGGCCAAGGGCCTGACCCGCCACCGCGTGCTCTACGGCCATGTGTTCCGCAACGCGATGCTGCTGGTGATTGCCGGTTTCCCGTCGGCGTTCATCGGCATCTTCTTCACCGGCTCGTTGCTGGTGGAAGTGATCTTCTCCCTCGACGGCCTTGGTCTGATGAGTTTCGAAGCGGCGATCAACCGCGATTACCCGGTGGTGTTCGGCACCCTGTTCATCTTCACCCTGCTGGGGCTGGTGGTGAAACTGATCGGCGACCTCACCTACACCCTTGTCGATCCACGTATCGACTTTGCCAGCCGGGAGCATTGAGATGAACCTGTCCCCTCTCAACCGCCGGCGCTTCGAACTGTTCAAGGCCAACAAGCGTGGCTGGTGGTCGCTGTGGCTGTTCCTGATCCTGTTCGGCCTGAGCCTCGGCGCCGAGCTGATCGCCAACGACAAGCCGCTGGTGGTGCATTACGACAACAACTGGTATTTCCCGGCGATCAAGCGCTACCCGGAAACCACCTTCGGCGGCGAATTTCCGCTGGAAGCCAACTACAAGAGCCCGTACATCCGCGAGCTGCTCAAGGCCAAGGACGCGTGGGTGCTGTGGGCGCCGATTCCGTTCAGCTACCAGAGCATCAACTACGACCTGAAAGTCCCGGCCCCCGCCCCGCCATCGGCGGACAACCTGCTGGGTACCGACGATCAGGGCCGCGATGTGCTGGCGCGGGTGATCTACGGCTTCCGTATCTCCGTGCTGTTCGCCCTGACCCTGACCGTGCTCAGCTCGATCATCGGCGTGATCGCCGGCGCCTTGCAGGGCTTCTATGGCGGCTGGGTCGATCTGGCCGGCCAGCGCTTTCTGGAGATCTGGTCGGGCTTGCCGGTGTTGTACTTGCTGATCATCCTCGCCAGTTTCGTCCAGCCGAACTTCTGGTGGCTGCTGGGGATCATGCTGCTGTTCTCGTGGATGAGCCTGGTGGACGTGGTGCGCGCCGAGTTCCTGCGCGGGCGTAACCTCGAATACGTGCGCGCAGCCAGAGCGCTGGGCATGCAGAACGGCGCAATCATGTTCCGCCACATCCTGCCCAACGCCATGGTTTCGACCATGACCTTCATGCCGTTCATCCTGACCGGCGCCATCGGCACCCTCACCGCCCTGGATTTCCTCGGTTTCGGCTTGCCGGCCGGCAGTCCGTCGCTGGGTGAGCTGGTGGCTCAGGGCAAATCCAACCTGCAGGCGCCGTGGCTGGGCATGAGCGCGTTTGCGGTGCTGGCGCTGATGTTGAGTTTGCTGGTGTTCATCGGCGAGTCCGCTCGCGATGCCTTCGACCCGAGGAAGTGACATGAATCAGGACAATCTGATCGAAATCCGCGACCTGGCCGTCGAGTTCGGCATCGGTGATCGCGTGCAACGGGTGGTCGAAGGCGTGAGTTTCGACATCAAGCGCGGCGAAACCCTGGCGCTGGTGGGCGAATCAGGCTCGGGCAAGTCGGTGACCGCGCATTCGATCCTGCGCCTGCTGCCCTATCCGCTGGCGCGGCATCCGGCCGGCAGCATCAATTATTCCGGGCAGAACCTGCTGGAGCTGGGCGAAAAGACCATCCGTCACATTCGTGGCAACCGGATCGCGATGATCTTTCAGGAGCCGATGACCTCGCTCAACCCGCTGCACTCGATCGAGAAGCAGATCAACGAGGTGCTGGGCATCCACAAGGGCCTGACCGGCAAGGTCGCGACCAAGCGCACGCTGGAGTTGCTGGAGATGGTCGGCATCCCCGAGCCGCACAAGCGCCTCAAGGCCCTGCCCCACGAATTGTCCGGCGGCCAGCGCCAGCGGGTGATGATCGCCATGGCCTTGGCCAACGAGCCGGAACTGCTGATTGCCGACGAGCCGACCACTGCGCTGGACGTGACCGTTCAGCTGAAAATCCTCGACCTGCTCAAGGAATTGCAGGCTCGATTGGGCATGGCGCTGTTACTGATCAGTCACGATTTGAACCTCGTGCGAAGAATTGCGCATCGTGTATGTGTCATGCAGCGCGGTTGCATCGTCGAACAGGCATCGTGCGAAGAGCTGTTCCGTTCGCCGCAGCATCCGTACACTCGGGAACTGCTTGGCGCGGAGCCCAGCGGAGGCCCGGCGAGCAATAAAATCGGGGCGCCGCTGCTTGAAGTCGAGGATCTGAAAGTCTGGTTCCCGATCAAGAAAGGCCTGCTCAAGCGCACGGTGGATCACGTCAAGGCAGTGGACGGCATCAATTTCAGCCTGCCTCAGGGTCAGACCCTGGGGATCGTGGGGGAAAGCGGTTCCGGCAAATCCACCCTGGGTCTGGCGATCCTGCGGTTGATCGGCAGCAAAGGTGCGATCCGTTTTGAGGGCAAGCAGCTAGACTGCCTGACGCAAAGCGAAGTCCGGCCGCTGCGCCGGGAGATGCAGGTGGTGTTTCAGGATCCGTTTGGCAGCCTGAGCCCGCGGATGTGCGTGAATGACATCGTTGGCGAAGGCCTGCGGATCCACAAGATGGGCACCGCTGCCGAGCAGGAAGCGGCGATTATTGCGGCATTGAAGGAGGTAGGTCTGGATCCGGAAACCCGGCACCGCTACCCCCACGAATTTTCCGGTGGGCAACGGCAGCGAATTGCCATAGCCCGGGCCTTGGTGCTCAAACCGGCGCTGATCCTGCTGGACGAGCCGACTTCGGCGCTCGACCGGACGGTGCAGCGGCAAGTGGTGGAGCTGTTGCGTTCACTGCAAGCCAAGTACAACCTGACGTATTTGTTCATCAGCCATGACCTGGCTGTCGTCAAAGCGCTGAGCCACCAACTGATGGTGGTCAAGCATGGCCAAGTGGTCGAACAGGGAGACGCGCAAAGTATCTTTGCCGCCCCCCAACATCCGTATACACAGCAGTTGCTGGAGGCCGCTTTCCTGGCACCAGCCACTGCGCAATAACCTGAAAGAGGAGCAACACATGGGTTTTCTCGCCGGTAAGCGCGTACTGATCGTCGGTGTCGCCAGCAAGCTGTCCATCGCATCCGGCATCGCTGCCGCCATGCATCGCGAGGGCGCTGAGCTTGCCTTCACTTATCAGAACGACAAACTGAAAGGTCGCGTCGAAGAGTTCGCACAGGGCTGGGGTTCGAGCCCTGAGCTGTGCTTCCCGTGCGACGTGGCCAGCGATGAAGAAATCGCCAAGGTCTTCGAAGAACTGAGCAAAAAGTGGGACGGCCTGGACTGCATCGTGCACTCCGTCGGCTTCGCCCCGGGCGACCAACTGGACGGCGACTTCACCGAAGCCACCACCCGTGACGGTTTCCGCATCGCTCACGACATCAGCGCCTACAGCTTCGTGGCCCTGGCCAAAGCTGGCCGTGAAATGATGAAAGGCCGCAACGGCAGCCTGCTGACCCTGTCGTACCTGGGCGCCGAGCGCACCATGCCGAACTACAACGTGATGGGCATGGCCAAGGCTTCGCTGGAAGCCGGCGTACGTTACCTGGCCGGCTCCCTGGGCCCGGACGGCACCCGCGTCAACTGCGTATCGGCTGGCCCGATCCGCACCCTGGCCGCTTCCGGCATCAAGAACTTCCGCAAGATGCTGGCCGCCAACGAAGCGCAAACTCCGCTGCGCCGCAACGTCACCATCGAAGAAGTCGGCAACGCCGGCGCCTTCCTGTGCTCCGACCTGGCGTCGGGCATCAGCGGTGAAATCATGTACGTGGACGGCGGCTTCAACACCACCGCCATGGGCAACATCGAAGAGTAATCTTCGCGCTGCCGATAAAAAGCCCGCCTATTCAGGCGGGCTTTTTCATGCCTGCGATTTCGTTAACATCGTCTTTTTCTGTGGGAGCCAGCCTGCTGGCGATAAGGCCAGAATCAACAACGCTTCAACGCTTGCTTGTGCTCATACATCGCTGCATCCGCATCCGCCAGTAACTTGTCCACGGTGTCATGGCGCTGCGGGTTGTATTCGATCTGGCCGACGCTGAAGCGAATCGCGTAACCCCGGTGCAACGTGGCATTGCGCTCTTCGAGAATTTCCTTGAGTCGCGCCATGATCGCCGTGGTTTCGACATGGCTTGAGCCGGTCAGCAGCGCCACGAATTCATCGCCGCCCAGCCGCCCGACCACATCGCTCTCGCGAAAGGCGATGCGCAGCACATCGGCGAAGGTCTTGAGCGCGCTGTCGCCCTCGGCGTGCCCATAAAGGTCGTTGATCTGCTTGAAATCATTGAGGTCGAAAAACAGCAGCGTCGCCGGTTTTTCCAGGCGTGCGCAGGCGTCGAGCGCGTGCTGGGCCAGCATCTTGAAGCCGCGACGATTGGACAGCAGCGTCAGCTCGTCCATGCTCGCCATCTGCACGGCCATCAGTTCCTGCTCGGCCATGCCGGCCAGATCGCGCAGCAGGGCGCGCTCCTCGTCGTCGAGATCGCGGGGTTTGGTGTCGATCAGGCACAAGGTGCCCATCTTGTTGCCGCTGGGTACGGTCAGCGGATAACCGGCGTAGAACCGGATTTTCGGCTCCCCGGTAACCAAAGGGTTGTCGTGGAAACGCTCGTCCTCTCGGGCGTCAGGTACCAGCATGAGCTCGTCCTTGAGAATCGCATGGCCACAGAATGAAACAGAGCGTGGCGTTTCGGCCGTGTCCAGACCCACGCACGACTTGAACCATTGCCGCTCCTTGTCCACCAGCGTGACCAGCGCGATCGGCACGTTGAACAGACGCTTGGCCAGTCGCGTCAGCCGGTCGAAGCGCTCCTCCGGTGCGGTGTCGAGCAGCTTCAGGTCCTGCAGCGCTTGAATGCGCGCAACTTCATTAGCGGGTTTGCCGGGTACCAGCATCACACACTCCTTTGTCGTCGATGCAGTTGAGCGTAGCCCGAATCAGCAATGACTCAACTTCTCATCCACCGGCCACCGGACACGGCCCGCCCGCATCGGCCCAGAGTTTGAACTGGGTCACGAAGATATCGTGCGGCACCGGCACCGGCGCGCGCCCTGCCCCGGGACTCCAGCCCCAGAGCACCAGTTTGTCCTCGCTGACGTGTTTGATCAGCGCGGCGAAGTCCCGGTCGCCGTTGCTGGCGCGGTCCTTGATCATTGCGCACAAGCGATCCGGCGGCAGACCGATCCAGGCCATCTTGTGGGCGGCAGGCGGCAGGCTCCAGTGCGGCGCGCCCGGTGGCGCATGGGGGCCATAACTGGCCGGCGGATTGCTTTCGGCGTGACAGGTGGCGCAGGGCAAACCGGCGGCGCCCTTGCCGTCCATGCCGCGTACCACGTTCATCGCGTGGGGGATGCCGGCGTCGAACTGCAACGGCGAATCGCCGGGAATGTGACAGTTCTGGCAGCGCGGGCTCTGGAAGACTTTCTGCACCGTGCTGAAGGCCTTCAAGGCTTCCTGATCGTCAGCGAACAGATCCGACGCGTAACCGCCCAGCCCAAGCAGAATCACCGTGCCCAACAACAGATGTCGTTTCATCTCACACCCCCGACAATTGCAGCGGCATTTCCCGCAGGCGCTGCCCGGTCAGGGCGAATACCGCGTTGGCCACCGCCGGCGCCGTGGGCGGTACACCGGCCTCGCCGATGCCGCCGGGTTTCTCGCTGCTGGGCACGATGTGCACCTCGACCAGCGGCATTTCATTGAGCCGCAACACCTGATAGTCGTGATAGTTGGACTGCACGACATGGCCGTCCTTGAGCGTCAGTTTGCTGTGCAGCGCCATGCCCAGGCCGAAGGTGATGCACGATTCCATCTGCGCAGCGATGCTCTGCGGGTTGACCGCAATCCCGCAGTCCACCGCGCAGACCACGCGATGCACGCGGATCGCCAGATTGTCCTGTGACACCTCCGCCACCTGCGCCACGTAACTGCCGAACGATTCGTGCACCGCCACGCCCAGCGCATGGCCGTCCGGTAGCGGGGCTTTCCAGTTGGCCTTCTCCACCGCCAGATTCAACACGCCGAGATGCCGGGCATGATCCTTGAGCAGCGTTCTTCGGTACTCCACCGGGTCCTTGCCCGCCGCCGTGGCCATTTCATCGATCAGCGACTCCATGACAAACGCGGTGTGGCTATGACCCACCGAACGCAGCCACAGCACGTTGATCCCGGTGGTCGGCGAGTGCAGATCGACCTGATGATGGGCCAGGCCCTTGATGTACGGGCTGTCCGAAACGCCTTCGACCGACGTCTGGTCGACGCCGTTCTTGACCATGGTTTTCTCGAGCATGGTGCCGGCCATGATCGATTGCCCGACCAGCACATGCTGCCAGGCCAGCGGCAGGCCGTCGGCGCCGAGGCCGATCTTCGCCTGATGCAGAAACATCGAGCGGTAGTAGCCACCGCGAATATCGTCTTCGCGCGACCACACGGTTTTCACCGGCATCGCCGCAGCCTTGGCCACTTGCACCGCTTCGGCGACAAAGTCCGAGGTCGGGTTGGCCCGCCGGCCGAAACCACCACCGAGAAATTCGGTGTGAATCTCCACCTGCTCCGGCTTGAGCCCGGTGATCTTGCCGGCAACCATCTGATCCAGCGTCTGGAACTGGGTGCCGGTCCAGATCTCGCACTTGTCGGCGCTGATCTTCACCGTGCAGTTGAGCGGCTCCATCGGCGCGTGGGCCAGGTATGGCACGCTGTATTCAACATCGATTTTCTTCGCTGCCTTGCCGAAATTGCCCTTGGCATCGCCGGCCTGCGCCGCCGAAGTGCCCGGTGTGGCCGCCAGTTTGCGGAAACTCGCCAACAGCTTTTCACTGCTCAGATCAGCGTTCGGCCCCAGGTCCCAATCGACCTTCAACGCATCGCGCCCGAGTTTCGCCGCCCAATAGTGCTCGGCGACCACCGCCACACCGGTCGGCACTTGCACCACTTTGTGCACGCCGGGGATCGCCAACGCCTCAGCGCCTTCGAAGGATTTCACCGTGGCGCCGAACGCCGGCGCCCGCGCCACCATCGCCGTCATCAATCCGTCGAACTGCACATCCATGCCGAACTTGGCGCGACCGGTGATTTTCTCCGGGGTGTCGAGGCGTTTGGTGGGTTTGCCGATGACTTTCCAGTCCTTGGCTTCTTTAAAGGTGATCGACTTCGGATCCGGCACCGGCAGTTGCCCGGCGGCGTCCGCCAGTTCGCCGTAGGTGGCGCGGTTGTCGCCGGCAATCACCACGCCGGACTCGGTGCGGATCGTCGACGGTGCCACGTTGAAACGCTTGGCCGCCGCTTCGATCAGCATCTGCCGCGCGGTGGCACCAGCGAGGCGGTAGCGGTCGAACTCCATCCAGGTTGAAGTCGATCCGCCGGTAATCTGCATCCCGCCAAAACCGGGCATGCCGTAATCGGCTGCCGAAGCTGGCGAGTGCTCGACGCGGATCTTCGACCAGTCGGCGTCCAGCTCTTCGGCGATCAACATGGTCAGCCCGGTCCAGATGCCCTGGCCCATTTCCGAATGGCCGAGCAGCACGGTCACGCTGTTGTCCGCTGCAATCCGCAGGAACGCGTTCGGCGCAAACACCTTGCCTTCGTTCTCGGCTGCCTTGGCAAAGCGATTGCCGCCGGGCACCACGAACGCCACCACCAGACCACCGCCAAGCACGGCGCTGCCCTTGAGAAATCCGCGACGGGATACAGGACTGTTCATCACTCACCTCCCCCTCGCTCAGCCGATGTCGGCCGCGCGTTTGACCGCCGCGCGGATTCTTGGGTACGTGCCGCAGCGGCAGATATTGCCGGAGAGCGCCTGATCGATATCGCTGTCGGTGGGTTTGGGGATTTTCGCCAGCAACGCGGCGGCGGACATGATCTGCCCGGACTGGCAGTAACCGCACTGCACCACGTCCAGTTCGGCCCAGGCCTGCTGCACCGGGTGCGAACCGTCGCTCGACAGGCCTTCGATGGTGAGGATCTTCTGGCCATGGGCGACGGCCGTGGCCGGAGTGATACACGAGCGCAGCGGCGCGCCATCGACGTGCACGGTGCAGGCACCGCACTGCGCCATGCCGCAACCGAATTTGGTACCGGTCAGGTGCGCGACATCGCGCAGGACCCAGAGCAACGGCATGTCCGCGGGGACATCGAGCTCCTGATCCTTGCCATTGATGTTCAAGGTCAGCATCGGGGACTTCCTCAGACTCACGGTGTTCTGAAGGGCGCTGCTCCGGCTCTCGATGGCCGTGCGCGCCTCGGCTTATCCCTTTCAGCTAAGCGCATTTTGACCCGACGACCAGCCGCTGCGACCACCGGTCATGCCGCACCGTTCGGGAATTCTTCGACCAAAGTGCCGACTTTGCTCCTACAGTTGATTCCGGTTGTCATCGCAAGACCTGCCCTTTCACACTTTCCAGGAGTCGCGAACATGGGATATGTCACAACGAAAGACGGCGTCGAAATCTTCTACAAGGACTGGGGCCCGAAAGACGCGCCGGTGATCCACTTCCACCACGGCTGGCCGCTCAGCGCGGATGACTGGGATGCGCAGATGCTGTTCTTCCTCGCGCAGGGCTTCCGGGTCGTGGCCCATGATCGACGGGGTCACGGGCGCTCGAGCCAGGTCTGGGACGGCCACGACATGGATCACTACGCCGACGATGTGGCGGCGGTAGTCAATCATCTGGGGACGCAGAAAGCCGTGCACGTCGGCCACTCCACCGGTGGCGGCGAAGTGATTCACTACATCGCCCGGCATGGCGAGGATCGGGTATCGAAAGCCGCGATCATCAGCGCCGTGCCACCGCTGATGGTGAAAACCGAAAGCAGCCCCGGCGGTTTGCCCAAGTCAGTGTTCGACGATCTTCAGGCGCAACTGGCGGCCAATCGTGCGCAGTTCTATCGCGACGTGCCCAGTGGGCCGTTTTACGGCTACAACCGCCCTGGCGCCAAGCCATCGGAAGGGATCATTGCGAACTGGTGGCGCCAGGGCATGATGGGCGGCGCCAAGGCGCACTACGACGGCATCGTCGCCTTCTCGCAGACCGATTTCACCGCCGACCTGAAAAGCATCTCGATCCCGGTACTGGTGATGCACGGCGACGACGACCAGATCGTGCCGTATGAAAATGCCGGTGTGCTGTCGGCGAAACTGCTGAAGAACAGCACGCTGAAGATTTATCCGGGCTTCCCTCACGGGATGCCGACCACCGAGGCGCCAACGATCAACGCGGATCTGCTGGCGTTCATTCGCGGCTGATAGTGGCCGGGGTCAGGAGCCCTGCCTGACCCCGGTCACTCTTCGGTTCGCCCCGTTCTCTCGCGATCACGCACGTAGTGTCGGGCCAGCGGAAAGGCCGGTAGCCACGACTCGCGACGCACCGTCCACAGCTCATAGGTGGGCAGGAATTGATCCGGCGCATCCAGCGCGCCCAGATTCACTTCGACTTCATCGCCACTGCGGCCAAACACCGATGAGCCACAGCGCGGGCAGAAATGTCGCCCGGCATAGTCACGGGTCTCGCCGCTGATCGTCACCGCGTCCTCGGGAAAGATCGCCGACGCGGCAAACAGCGCGCCATGGTGTTTGCGGCAATCCAGACAATGGCAAACGCCAACCCTGTAGGGTCGCCCGGACGCCTCAATCCGCACTTCGCCGCACAGACAACCGCCGGTCAATCGGTCCATGGGACACCTCGCCTGAAAATGGAATATCCGGTGAGTGAAAATAGCAGCCCATTGGGGGAACGCTTACAATCGTGGCCCATTAACACTATCCAGGCAGACCTGTCCTTTCATGGCGCTCGATCCTCTCACGATGCTCACCATTTCCACCGCCCTGGCCGCGGCGGCCGCCCTGTATCTGGCGGTCGAATGGCGCAGCATCCGCGAACCTTCCCTGCTGTTCTGGAGCGCCGGTTTCGCCACCATCACCGTCGGTTCGAGCCTGGCCCTGTTGCGCGCCAATGGTTATCCGCTGATCGGCATCTGGTTCGCCAACGGCCTGCTGGTGGTCGCGCACTGGCTGTTTCTGCTTGGGGTCGCGCGGTTTACCCAGCAGCGCTTGTCACGCGCCTGGTACTTGATGTTCCTGCTCTGGCTGGCGTTGCTGCTGCTACCGGAAGATCCGTCGTGGTCGAAGATCATGCTGATGGCTAACTCGCTGCTGGTGGCCGCGTTGATGCTGCGAGCCAGCCTGTTGCTGCGCCCGCACGGCAAATCGTTGAGCGTCGGCGCGGTGCAATTGCGTTATGTGCTGCTGATCCACGGCGCGTTCTATTTCGCCAAGGCGATCATCGCGGTGATTCCGGGCACGTTGATCGATCTGGCGTCGCTGCGCGGCGAAATCATTCAGATTTCCCTGGTTGAAGGCGCGATGGCGATCATGCTGATCGCGCTGTCGATGACCGGCACCGAGCGCTACCGGCGGGAAAAGCAGATTGCCGAACTGGCCGCCCGGGATCCGCTGACCGCGCTGTACAACCGCCGCGCCCTGGAAGTCCGCGCACCGCGCCTGCTCGACGAAGTCTCCAGCGCCCGCCCCGGCGCCCTGCTGCTGATCGACATCGACAACTTCAAACTGATCAACGATCTGTACGGCCACACCGCCGGCGACCGCTTGCTCATCGCCCTCAGCGAAATGATCCGCGCGGTACTGCCCAAAGATGCGCTGGCAGCACGGCTGGGCGGTGACGAATTCGTGATGCTGCTGGGCGATGCGTCGCACGCACAGATCATGGTGCTGGGCAGTGCGCTGCGTGAGCAGTTCCAACAGATGACTTCGCAGACCTACACCACACCGCAGGCCGTCACCCTGAGCATCGGTGCCAAGGTGTTCGATCAGCCGCCGGCCAGCCTCGCGGCGTTGATCGAGCAAGGTGACAGCGCGCTCTACGAATCCAAACGCGGCGGTCGCAACCGGATTCAACTGGCCGACTACACCTGACCTATCCTTGCCTGCATCCCGCGATCCCGGAGTCCGTCATGTCCTCGCCTGAATCCACCCTCCTCCAGAGCTGGCACCACAACGCCCGGGCCTGGACCGAAGCCGTGCGCAGCGGCGCCATCGAGAGTCGCCGGCAGGTCACTGATCAGGCCATTCTGCTGGCGGTAATGGGGCGTCAGCCCGAGCGCGTGCTCGATCTGGGATGCGGCGAAGGCTGGCTGTTGCGGGCGCTGGCCGAGCGAGGGTTTGACGCAGTCGGCGTGGACGGTGATGCGACGCTGGTCGAGGCCGCGCGGGTGGCAGGTTCATCGCCCGTGCATGTCGCCAGTTACGAAGATCTGGTTGAGGCGAAGGTCGACATTGGCCGCGACTACGACCTGATCTGCGCCAACTTTTCCCTGCTGCATCAGGACATCATTCCGCTGCTCGCGGCGATGAATGCCCTGCTCGTGCCCGGCGGTGCGCTGGTGATCCAGACGCTGCATCCGTGGTCGGTCGCGACCGGTGATTATCAGGATGGATGGCGGGAAGAAACCTTCGACGGTTTTCAGGGCGAGTGGCAACCGATGCCGTGGTATTTCCGCACCTTGTCCAGTTGGCTGAATGCGCTGGACATGGCCGGCCTGCAGTTGACCGGCCTGCGCGAGCCGCAGCATCCGCAAAGCCCGATGCCGCAGTCGTTGTTGATGATTGCCGAGCGTCGCGGATAAAAACCCTAAAGCCTCGGCTTAAGCAGGATCCCGGTGTAATGCCGCAAAAACAGCGCGAACCCCGCGCACCAGAGCACCACGGACAGCCCCAGCCCCAGACTGGAAAACGGCACCAGCAACACCCGGCAACCCGCAGCGATCAGCACCAGCGCAAAGCCCAGCACCATGCCTTTCGAGGGCTGTAACAACCGGCCGGTATGCCCAAGGCTGACCCGCGCAATCATCGCCAGAATCAACCCACCCACCCCGCCGACCGCCAGCGCATGGGTCGCCAGGCTTTGCTGGCCGATCAAACCCAGATGCCACAGCGCCATGGCCCAGGTTGCCAGCGCCATCCAGCCGTAAGCCAGATACAGCGACCACAGCAGCGGCACCCGCCACATCCCGCGATCATGCCAGCGGATCAGCCGCATCAACTGCAAACTGCCGGTCAGCACAAACAGGCCCGCCAGCCACAGCCGCGGCGAATCATTGAGGCCTGCCGCAAAAGTGACAGCGGTCAGCAGGCTGCCGATCAACAGCAATCGGGTTGGCAGTGGATTGGCGACGGGTGCCGGCGGACGGTTCAAGCCGCGCTGAATAAAGAACGGAATCACCCGCCCGCCAATCACGGTCATCAACGCCGCCACCAGCCACAATGCGCCCAGCACACCCTGGCGTTGCAGGCCGGCATCGTCGTTGTACAGGCCGATCAAAGTCAGCGCCTGACAACCCGCCATCAGCCCAAGCACCAACACAATCGGGTAGTTATCACGTTTGCGGGCAGCGACCAGATCCCGTCCCAGCATCACCGCCAGCAGCGGCAGAAAACCCCATTGCAGCGCCAGAATCAGCCCGGTCGGCAACGGCAGCCACCAGGCTACACGCCCGAGCAGCCAGACCGAGACCAGCGCGATCAGCGCCCCGCCGCGCACTCCGGGAATGCCGGTCCAGTTGGGAACCGCCGTCAGCAGAAACCCGGCAACGATCGCCGCCGCGAAACCGAAGGGCATTTCATGTCGATGCCACGCAAGCATGCCGCCCGCCGGTTGCAGATCGAACCAATGTCCGTAAAGCCACAGACCCCAGATCAGGATCGCCAGCGCGGCGAATCCTGCCCCGGCCAGAAACAGCGGCCGGAAGCCCAGGCTGAACAGCGGCGCATCGGCGAGTCTGCGCATGTTCAAACCACCACGGCGGCGTGATGTGGGCCCAGCCGATATTGAGACAGGAGCCGCATCACATAGCCGATCTTGATCAGCGTCGGGCCAACGATGGTCATGGCATGCATCGCCACCAGCAACGCAATCGGCATGTGGCCCTGATACAGATAAGCGCCGTAGATCCCGGCCAGCAACATGACCAGACCGGCGACGAGCACTTTGCTCGACAGGTGCAGAACGTTCAGCGGATTCTCGAAGAAAGTGAACATGTTTCATACTCCTGAGCGGATCAGTTTGTACGATTGATGTATCAATTCGTGTGCCAGATTTTTTATCTTTAAAAATCAGTTAGATAAGCCATAAGAGTCAATATGACTCGACCCAGAAAGAGTCATATCGACTTCAGTGATAGTCATAAAGACAACAATCGCCTTCAGGGTTGCTTTGCGTAAGCCCCTCTGAAGTCAGAGAACTCACCGGCACCCTCTACTTGCACCGCTCCGTCGAGCAGTCGCAATCGATAAAGTGGCTCGGCGATCTGATCCTGACCGATCACCAGATTGCCCGCCTGCAACGGCCACTGCCGAGTCTCCTGGCGGGGTGGTTTACCCGGTTGCGTCACGGCCATCTGGATCAACGCCTGCTCACCCGCACCCGTCTCGGTGGCCGGCACGATTTTGATCGTCAGCCACGCCGATCGCTCGTCCGGCGCCATCATCACGTAACGGCCTTCACGCTGATCGCCCGTGGGCGTCTGAAACTTTTGCGGTGCAACCCGGAACGCCGTCGGTCGCGCTTCGAAGATCAGAGACTTGTCGCCGTCGTGCCATGTTCCGCCCTGAAAGCCGTGCTCATCAGGCTCACCTGCCACGTACCAGTCGCCGGTGACACGGCCCTGGGCGTCCAGCTCATGCAGCAACACAGCTCCGTCATCGTAGGTCTCGCCCACCAGTCGGATCGGTTGGCCATTGCCCGTTTTCGTGTAACGAACCTCGCCAATGTAGACGCCACCCAGCATCTGCCACCACAGCTCGAATGGGATCTTGCCATCGAGCTTGCCCCGCAGCATCACCGGCGCTTCACCCACTGGCCCTTCAAGGCGACGCTGTTCCCGCCATTTGCCTTCCTTCAATTCCCGCTGCGTGACGTCGGTATAACCCGCCGGCATCAGCGGGCTGCCTTCGGAAGGCCGCTGCGCCACCTCGATGGTTTCTGTCACCTTGAGCGGCGAATTGTTCTGCACCTGCCAGGTATGGCTCTGGCGCCAGCAGCAACCGCTTTTCGCGTGAGTGACCAAGCGACGAGCGGCGGAATCGACTTCGAACAACCCCAGATACGGTTCGCGAGTCAGCGCCGACAAAGCCTTGTTCGGCACCAGCACCGGGCTCGACGGCTTAAACAGATAGACGTCGTAGGATGCCGCGCCGTAGCCACCGTCGTTACCGTTACGGAGCGCCAGATCCTGGTGTCCATCGAAATTGAAGTCGCCAAACACCACCAGACGTTGCTCGTCGCATCGCAAGGCCTTGGCTGAATCGTTGAGCGGAACCAGATCGACGGCATCGGCCGTGTCGATTCGTTGCAACACTTCGCCACTGGACTTGTCGCGCAGGATGACTTGTGCCGCCACTGGTTCGAAGTTCTGCGTCGGTGGATGCTCGATGGTCACATCGACGCTGTACCTGTTTGCCGGATCCGAGAGCTGACAGCTCAAAGATTCGGCACTGGCCGACGCGGCGGCAAACAGGCAGAAAAAAATCCATGTACGAGAGGCAACCATGATGCAGAGCGTCCTTGCGGCAAAATCGGGGCGGCAAGTCTAACGACAAACGTTTTTGGGCGCACTTGTCGATCTATGGCGCCTACGACCCGCTTCGGACTGACTACGCTTTTAATCCAGCGTGTCTAACCTGCCGAGGATGACTGCCATGCAACGCTTTCAAAAGCTGACCCCGTGCCTGTGGTTCGACGATCAGGCCGAGGCGGCGGCCAAGTTCTACTGCTCGATCTTCGATCACTCGAAAATCACCGCCCTCACCCACTACAGCAAGGTCGGCCAGGAATTCCACGGGCGCCCGGAAGGCTCGGTGATGACCGTCAGTTTCGAACTCGACGGCCATACCTTCACCGGGCTCAATGGCGGGCCGATGTTCAAGTTCAATGAGGCGATCTCGTTTCAGGTCAATTGCCAGAATCAGGAAGAAGTCGACCATTTCTGGGGCAACCTCAGCGCCGGCGGGCCGGTGGAAGCCCAGCAATGCGGCTGGCTCAAGGACAAGTTCGGCGTATCGTGGCAGATCGTGCCGGTGGCCTTCATGCACATGATGACCGACCCCGACCAGACCAAGGTCCAACGGGCGATGCAGGCCATGTTCCGGATGAAAAAACTCGACATTGCCGAACTCGAACGAGCCTTCGCCGGCCAGAGCTAATACACTCGGGCACTGGTCTGCCGAGAACCACAACGATGAAAGCTGCCGCCAAGAACCCCGAACAAGCCCCGCGCTTCTGGCGCGACGACGCCCTGCCCTTCATCGAAGCGCGGGCCATCGCCGATGGGCGCGAGGTCTGCTATTCACGGCACTCCCACGCGCACTTTTCCATCGGCGCGATCACCGCCGGGCGCAGTACTTACGTGCATGAGCAATCATCTTTCGAAGTGACGGCCGGCACCGTGGTGCTGATGAATCCGGGGGACGTGCACGCGTGCAACCCGATCGATGACCAGCCGTGGTCGTATTTGATGTTGTATGTGGAAACGCCGTGGCTGACGGATCTGCAGCATCAGCTGGGGTTCAGTGCGGAACTTGAGTTTCGGCGGTTTTCCGATACCCATTTGAATGATGCCCGCCTGTTTCGCGACTTGAATGCGTTGTACGCGATATTGGTCGACGAGCAGCAAGACGTGCTGCGCAAACAGAGCGCTGCGGTGGAGTTTTTCAGCGACCTGCAACTGCGCCTGAACCCTATCGAACAACCTCTGCGAGAGCCGAACTTCAAACTCGAACGCGCCGCCGACTTCATTCGCCATCATTGCACCGACCTGCTCAGCCTCGACGACATTTGCGCCGCCGCCGAGCTGTCACCGTCCTATTTGATTCGCGCCTTCAAACAGCATTTCGGCATGACGCCCCATGCGTTTTTGGTCAACCAGCGCATTCAGTTTGCCCGAGAGTGTCTGAGGCGCGGGCAGTTGATTGCGGATGTGGCGCTGGAGGCGGGGTTTGCCGATCAGGCGCATTTTCAGCGGGCGTTCAAGCAGCATCTGGCGGCTACGCCGGGGCAGTATCGGGGGTGAAGAAAAACGGCCCGCATCGTTGCGGGCCGTGAGGGTAACGGGCGAAGCCATTGGTCATGGCTTTGCCGCAGGTAAATAAATGCGTCCCCTTTTAGTCCCGTCGCAATGAAATGTTGTCTATCACAAGCCAGTCACCCGGAGAGTTTTCGATCTCAATTCGGATGATTCCCGCTGCAGCGAAAACAAGCTCGAATACGTTGTTCAAGGTCAGTTGCAGATTTCTCTGTCCGAGGAGGCCGTTTTGACCGTAAAAGTACACACTGTTGGTGCTGGTATTGGTAGCCCCATACCAGAACGACACATGAGCGCACGGAAATGCAAGGGTCAACGAAATGCGCTGCGCAATTGCATCTTGATACCCAACATGCAAAGCGTTCCCTTCTGTTTTTCCAGGAATAGTCAAAAAACCATCGCTTACTGATGTCACACCCGCAGTCCCTGCTCCCCCGATATGCTTGATTGTCATTAATGGCGTTTGAATCGTTTGCCCAAAACCTATGAACTGTCGCGGTACAGCCTCAAAGTCTTCGATAAGTGATTGCGCCACTGCCTTGATCGTATAGACCCTATCCGGAAATTCCTCTGCCGTCGCCCTGACATTGGTCATGTCCATCGACACTGCAAACTTCACGAGCAGTGTGGTGGCATTTCCGAGTTGCTTGAGGAAGCTGTTCACCAACGTTTGAAGCCAGAAACCCTGACTGACCCAAGTCGGATTGACTCGCGCCGGCAAACCATTCCACAAGGGCAGAATAACCACATTACCGTTCGGGTCCTTGCCTTCCAGTGATAGCCAGCACGGCATGCCGTCTGCAATCAGTGTCCAGAGCAAAGCGTGAATCCTGGCGTTCTGGGTACCCAGCGCGATAACGTCCAGCACGTTGTTCGCATCCGCTTCCAGAATTTTTGGCGGGATCAGCGCCGTGGCGGGCAATGGCAGGATATTTAGTGGCAAGACTTGCGATGAGGTCTCAACACCGTTGCGCTCGATTACATAGGTGACCTTGACCATTTTACGCAAACTGTAGGCCAGCACCGAGCGTGGTACCTGAAACTTCAGGCCCGCACTGACCAGCTGTTGCGCACTGTTGAATGAGGCCCCGGTCGCACTGATCGCGCCCTCCCATTTGACACGGATCCTGTCGCTGGGCAGCAAAGTGCCCACAGGCACCACTACCTCGACATTCTGCAAGGTCGGATTGAAGTTGTTGCCTGTCTGCCCCGTGACGGAGGGGGGCAGTAAAACAAGTGTGTTGGCGGTGATAACGATGGAGGTCGTAGGCGACACTCTGAGGTTGTTCAGTTGATCTTTTATGGTGGCGCTCACTGTACGAGTACCGTCACCGATCTGCTGGAGGTCAAGGGTCGTCAGGTTGTACGTGACCGGGTTGGCAGGATGGACATAGGGAATGGTTTTACTCCATGAGCCTATGGTCAGTTCCATTTCGTCAAATTGGCGCGGGTCGCTCCGGGTTAAA
>NZ_NEHH01000016.1:0-81478 GCF_002112305.1 Pseudomonas sp. R45(2017)
GAACATCGAACACGACCAGAAAATCCGCGTCGGCAACGAACGCCACGACGTCGTGGAAAAGAACAGCTACACGGAATTCAAGGCCGAAGAACACCACACGGTTTACGAAGACCGCAAAGTCGAAACGCGGGCCAACGACCACCTGACCGTGGGCGTGAACCAGCACATCAAGATCGGCACCGGGCAATTCATCGACGCCGGCCAGGAAATTCACCTGAGCAGCGGCATGAAAGTGGTGCTGGAGGCTGGGGCTGAACTGACGCTGGTCGGCGGTGGCAGCTTCATCAAGATCGATGGCGGCGGCGTGACCATGAGTGGGCCGGCGATCAACATCAACTCCGGCGGCGGACCAGGCAGCGGCACCGGCGCCGCCCCGTTGATGCCGGGCGTGTTGAAACAGGCGGATGCCGACAAGGCTGGTGCCGTACTGACCCCGGCGCAAATCAACACCCTCAAACGTAATGCACCGTTCTGCGAAGAGTGCGAAAAATGCAAGGCAGGTGCCTGTGCCATCTAATCGACTGACACCCAAGGATTGGCTGGCACAACAGCCGCTGCAAAAAGATGAGCGTCTGTATCTGGTCATCAGCGCCGCGAGCGATGCAGAAGCGCTCAAGGCCTTGTATCAGAGCGAACCGTCCGTGCAGGCCATTCCCGTCTGGGGCGGAACACCCTACTCCACCTGGCAACCGGTGATGCCATACGTCGCCGAACTCCAAGCCAGCTCGGCCTTCCTGCCCTGGATCACCGAAACCGACGCCCTCGACTGGGGCTGGCTGGCGGTCTCCCGCTCGGAGCCCAACGAAGTTTTCGAACACCTGCGCAGCTTGACCCAAGTGAAGATGCCGGACGGGACCGAAGTGTTTTTCCGGTTCTGGGATGGACGGCATATCTATCCGATTCTTGAGGGGTTGGGTGAGACGGCTGGGGAAGTGTTGCCGGTGTTTGAGCGGTACCTGATTAATGGGCGGAGCCTGGAAGTCGGACCGAGGGTGGTGCCGAAGGTGAGGGATTGGCCGTGGTGGGAGGTGCCGAAAGACCTGCTGGACAGCTTGATGGCCGAAAACCCGTCGACCGTGATCGGCAACATGATGCAGTGGCTGCTGGACGAACATGCCGACCTGTACTTCTCGTTCCCTGAATCGAACCTGCAAAAGAAAGTGGCGCGTTTCGTAAAACGCACGCCACTCACGGAAGAAAATTTTACCGGCCTGCTGAAGGCCCATCTGGAAAGTGAGGTGGCTGTATGAGCATTTTGATGGGTGAGATTGTTGCCAATCTCAATGCAAAACAGCCTGATGCTCAGGCCATCATCAGCGACTTCAAGAAGTGTCTGAAAGATTATCGCGAGCATGCCGAAGCCTGGTACGGCGGTATTCTGGACGCAGAGCAGCAGTTCAAGGTCGGTGACGAAGTCGGCACGGCGGACAAGGACAGCAAAAAGGAAAATACCCTTTATGCCAACTGCCCTGCCAACGGCAAACTCAAACTTGTACATAGTTTTGAGTCTGCGCGTTTTGTACCTATCGGCAATACGCCGGTGCGACTGGTGCCGGTGGAGAATGGCAAGCTCTACGGAAAGAACGAAGTCGGTCAACCGATCAACGTCAAAATCGGTCCAAGCGGGATTCTGGAGGTCACTGGCCTCAAACCGCATCAGCAATATGAAATCACTTTTTTCCCGAATCCCACCAAGGCTCAGATCGATAGCCTGTTCAACTCCTATCAAGGCGTAATCGGGGACCTTAGCGGCTGGCTGCAAACAGAGTGGACCACCGACTTTCTGCCACTTTGGCAAGCGCATACCAATGCATCCATGGCTGGACGGGCATTGCAGCAATTGGAGTCGGCGTGGAAGGGGTTCCTCAAGGCGATTATGGGGCTGTGGGGGGACATCAAAAGTCTGTACGACCTGGTTGCACACCCTCGGGAAAACTACGAAAAACTCAAAAAATTCTTCACCGAAGAACAGATAAAGAAGATCTATAACGCTTCAAAAGAAGCCATTCAAACAGCCCTGCTGATCGCCAGTGACGAGCCACTTATGTGGATCTACGTCGCAGCTATCGTAGCGTGGGTCAAAATGCTGCCTCCGCAGACCTGCACTGAAGTGCTGGCAGAACTGACTACGGAAGTACTGCTGAACATCCTGATCGGTATTGTTTTGACGGGCGGGATCGGTTTGGCCGTCCGTATTGGCACCAAGGGCCTTAATGCTGCAAGGAACAGCGGCAAGGTCATGACACTGATTGAAGACTTCACGTCGATGCTGATGAAGATCAGCAAGAAGAATGCGACAGCACACGCCGATACGGCGAAACCGTTGATGCTCAACGGCAATTCGCCACTGAACCAGGCGAGAAAGGCGAGCGTAGAAATTGCGCCTCCAAAACCCGCAGAGACCGCCACACCACCAAAGAAAAAACCACCCGTTTCCGGAGGTGCTGTAGAGACGGATGCGCAGATTCATGCACGCGGCAAGAAGGAAAACAGCACCCGCGCTCAACAACAGGAAAAAGTAGACAACGCGCCCAACCAGTCCAAAAACCCAGCGGATCAACCTGCTCAGTGCGCCGATAAGACCTGCACTAACGGTGAACCGGTATCGATGGTTACCGGCGAGGAATTGCTGACGCTCACTGACGGCGTATTGGGTGGGCTGCTACCCATTGAATGGACACGTCTCTATCGCAGCAGCGCGGTTGAAATCGACGGGCGTCTCGGCCATGGCTGGAGCCACTCCCTATCCCATCGCCTGCAAATCAACGATGAAGGCGTGTTGTGGACTGATAACGAAAACCGTCAGACCCGCTTCCCGATGCCGACCGAACAACGTCCAGCCATTACCAACAGTCTGGCTCAGGCGGCGATTTATCTGGGCAGCGCGCCGGGTGAACTGATCCTCACCCAAGCAGGAGCAAAACCACGCTTTTATCACTTCCGCGCAGACCGCCTGACGACGGTCAGTGACTCGTACGGAAATCAGGTGCATATCAGCTATGACCTCGTGGGGCGGATCCAGCGCATCGATAACGGTGCTGGCCGCGCGTTGCTGTTGCGCTACGACGATCGCCATATCGTTGCCGTGGATCAGCAACAACAGCGTTCCGAGTATGACGAGCGTGGTGAGCGCCAGGATCCGTGGCTGACCATTCAGACCCTCGTCACCTATCGCTACAACGCTAGCAATCAATTGGTCTCGGCCTCCAACGCTGCAGGCGAAACCGAGCATTACCGTTATAACGATCAGCACGTCATTCTTGAGCGGCAACTGGCCGGTGGCGCCAGTTTCTTCTGGGAATGGGAACGTGAAGGCAAACTCTCCCGCTGCGTACGTCATTGGGCCAACTACTCCCAACTGGAAGCTCGCTACGAGTGGGATGACAAGGGCACGGTAACGGTTCACAACGCCGATGGCAGTGAACAGGTTTACGTGCATGACGAAAATGCACGCCTGATCAGTGAAACCGCTGCCGATGGTGCTGAAACGCAAAACGCCTATGACGCTGAGGGGCGTCTTGTTGCTGTAAAAGATCCAATGGGGGCCATCACCGAGTATCAATACAGCGATGCCGGACGATTGATGGCTGTCATCCCGCCGGAAGAAGAACCGACCCACTACAACTATTTCGATGGTCAACTGATTGAAGTCAAACGTGGCAAGGCCCGTTGGCAGTACGACCGCAATCAACAAGGCGACATCACCCAGCAAATAGACCCACAGGGCAACGAAACCCGCTACAGCTACGACCGCCAGGGCCGCTTGCTAGAAATTCACCATCCTGATGGCAGCCGCCATCAACTGGGCTGGAACAACCTCGGCCAATTACTGGAGGAGCGCCTTCCGGACGGTGGTCAGCGCAAGTATCGCTATGACGCACTCGGACGCCAGATCACCCGGCAGGACGAATTCGGCGCCATTACCCATTACCAATGGGACGCCGTCGATCGCCTGACCCAGATCACCCTCCCCGGCGGTGCCACCCGGGCTTTCACCTACAATCCCTACGGACGCGTCACCGCTGAACGCGACGAGCTCGGCCGCATTACACGCTACGAATACGCCGACAACCTGCATCTGGTCAGCCGCCGCATCAATCCCGACGGCAGCCAGCTGCGCTATCGCTACGACAACGCGGGCCTACTGCTCACTGAAATCGAAAACGAACGCGGCGAGCACTACAAGCTCGACTACTACGCCAACGGCCTGATCCAGCAGGAAACCGGATTCGACGGCCGCCGCACCGCGTACGAATACGATCTCAATGGCCAGTTGCTGAAGAAGACCGAATTCGGCGATGACGGCAGCGAACTGGTTACCGAGTATCAGCGCGATGCTGCCGGTCGACTGCTGGTGAAAACCCTCGCCGATGGCGAAGAGATTCACTACAGCTACGATGCCCTGGGCCGTCTGGTGAATGTCAACGACGGGCACTGGCCGCTTGCCTACGAATACGACGTGCAGGATCGCCTGATCACCGAACACCAGGGTTGGGGCACCACACGTTACGAATACGACAGCGTCGGGCAACTGAGTCACTGCCGCCTCCCCGACGGCAGCACACTCGACTACCGCCATTTGTCAGGCGGACGTCTGAGTAGCATCGACCTCAACGGCTCACGCCTGACCAGCCACCAATTCAATGCCGGTCGCGAGCAGCAGCGCCAGCAAGGACTGTTGCTCAGCCAGTACCAGTACGACGAACAAGGTCGCCTGCAAGCGCACAGCGTCAGCCAGCGTGAAAAAAACCTGTTCCAGCGTCGCTATAACTACGACGCAAACGGCAACCTCGCCGGCATCGACGACAGCCGAAAAGGCAACCGCAGCTTCCACTACGACCCGCTGGACCGCTTGACCAGCGTACGTGGCGCGACACCTGAAACGTTCGCCCACGATCCGGCCGGCAACCTGCTCGGCCAGAACAACGAAGGCACAGCCAACCTCGCCAACGTCAAAGGCAATCGCCTGCTGATGCAGGGCGACCGCCACTACGACTACGACGCCTATGGCAACCTGATCCGCGAACGCCGTGGCACCGGACAGAAACTTGTCACCGAATACCGCTACGACTGCCAGCATCGACTGATCGGTGTCAGCCTGCCGGGCGGCAGCAATGCATCCTATAAGTACGACCCCTTCGGTCGCCGCATCGAGAAAACTGTCGATGGCCATACCACCGAATTCTTGTGGCAAGGCGAACGCCTGATCGCCGAAAGCGCGGACAACCGTTATCGCACTTACATCTACGAACCCGGCAGCTTCCGCCCGCTCGCGATGCTCGACGGCGAAGGCCCGCGTAAGGCAACGCCGTTCTACTATCAACTCGATCATCTGGGCACACCGCAGGAACTCACCGACTACAGTGGCGAGATCATGTGGTCGGCGAAGTACCGTGCGTACGGCAACCTCGCTGCGCTGGATGTCAGTGAAATCGACAACCCGTTGCGATTCCAAGGTCAGTACTTTGATGCCGAGACGGGCCTACACTACAACCGTCATCGCTACTACAATCCGGGTACTGGGCGGTTTTTGACACCGGATCCGATCAAGCTTGCGGGTGGGTTAAATAGCTACCAGTACGTGACTAACCCTACTGGCTGGATAGACCCGCTGGGGCAAACTGAGTGCCCAGGAGGAAACGAAGGTGGGTCTGGATCATCAAAGAAACCAGAGGATGTACCGAAGGTAAAAGAAGGGACGCCAACTCCGCCTATTGCTGACAGAAAATTTAAACCCGGAGAGGATGTACGTCACTTTGAGAAGCATGGAGAGGAAATTGGGCAAACGCTAGGCCACGACAACTACACACTCGAACAGTATGTGGCTGATGCCAACTCCGTTATTCGGAACGGGACGTTTACACCTGAGTTAAACGCTTACGTCGCAATTCCTGGAGGGGTTGGAAGTGCAAAAGGTTTGCTCGTTGGGGTCGATAGGGCTACTGGAGAAATTACTACGATGCACCTCAAACCCATTTCATTCTTTGAAAATAAAGCTCCGAGTTTAGGGTGGAAAGCACAACCGAAATCGGTAAAAACAGACACGATCGGAGCAAACCCTCAGATCGGATGGAAGTCTCCGTACGGATTAAAACCAGAGAAATAGAAATGTTAATAAAGGACATCAGTTGGATATCCAGAGATTCGGCTGAGGCGGAAGTTGAGATCAGCGACGGAAACTTTACCTGCGTTGCATTTTCTCAACCATGCAGCGCGAACATTGGAGAAACAATAAATGATCCATTGCATGTTTTTTCGTTGAAAGAAGCAATGATCTGCGAAAGCGAGTCACCAGTAGGGATCTGGAACACAGAAAAACCTGGACTATCTCGAAAAGTAATTGCCAGAGTAATAAATGCATCAGAGCATCTGGTGGCCGTGGGTGGAATCAAATTATTAATCGATGATTACTTACCCGGCGGCATAAATACTGGCGACCTAATCGAGTTCAAATGCGGCCGAATTGATCTCTGGTAAACAATCCAAAAGGGACAGATTTATTATTAGCTGAAGAAAATAAATCTGTCCCCTTATCGCTCCTAAAAGTCAGACGACTCTCAAAAATCTGAACATGACGAAGGAAAAGCTCCACCGGACCCGTACAATCGTCCATACACTGGCCCAATTCCAGCACAGATGCAGAACAAAATACTGTTCGGCACTCGCAGTCCAAATAGTAACAAACCAATTGGAGGCCACTCCTCTGAGGTACTGACATCTCCCGACCACCAAATGAACGTTTTGCTGACAAATCCGGACGGTACGATAAAAGTCGAAGACTTCAAAATGATTCTTGAACGAAAAGACGGCACTACTGGCATGTCCGCCAAAAAAGGTGGAAAGCATACACTCGCACCTAAAACCTGGAGCAACGAAAAGATACTTTGGGTGACCGACGAGGTAGCAGCAACACCTGGTGTTTTCATGCGAGAAGTTGATGGTATCACCACAACTTTGCATACAAAAACAGTTGACGGCGTGCAGTGGCAAGTACTCAAAGACGACGGCGTTATCACATCCTCCTTCCCAGCTGGCGACTCACCTATGTCGCCTCCTATTTGAATTGAGACAAATCATGGACAGCAAGGCCTTCGATGAATACAACTACTGGCTGGGACAAAGCGAGGATTCTAACTGGAATGAATACATTACAGAGCAGGTAGCCAAAGGAGTTCTAGGAAAATTCAGCGCTGAAGACTGGAACCGGCTTAATGACACGATCCTATCAAGGGAAGAGTATTGGCAGGAGCGAAGTGCTGCGGCACTTGGAGAGAATCGCTCCACCCAGGCAATTGAAATTCTAAAGAAACTTTTGGACTCTCCATTTACCGAAGTATTAATAGTCTCTGCCTCAGAACTGGACTGGAGTGAAGTCCCAATCGAGAATAAATACGCAAAAAAAATACAAGCTATTATTAACTCTCTAAACCACGAAGAACTCGAATCCTATCCAGAACTTGAAAACCTTCTAAAAAAAGCCAGCAGCGCGCAACTTTAAATAGAACCAAATTGAAGAGGGCAGATTTATTATTCGTTAAAGAAAATAAATCTTCCCCCGTCCCTTTTCCGCATTTCAAAACCAACAGGCAAAATGAAAATTTCTCTCAACATTGAACACCTGAAAAACTACAACTTCCCTAGTACATTTATAGAATTCGCGACTACGGAACCTGAACCGGACATTGAACCTTGGTGGCTACTAATATATCAAGAGGGAAAAATAAATTACTGGCACAACACGCTAAAAAATCTGTATCCCAACCGCACGTTAGTTCCTTTCGCAAAGTTCAACGCCAATGATGATATTGCTTGCTTTGACGGTGATGATTTATCCGGCAATCCAAAAGTGCTAATAATACATGCATATGCTTCAGAGGGGTGGGAGCTTCACGGAGAACATCCTGACTTTAGCGCGTGGCTAAAAATAGCCATTGAGACCCATGCGGAATGGAATAAAGAAGATTAAAAACATCCACCTCCAACATCTTATAGGTGTATTCAGTTCTCGCTGGAGAGCGCAATGATTTTCTCAATTGATATCACAGAGTGCTTTGGCGCAATCGACTCCGATAACGCAGGCGGGATTATAAGCTGTATCAGCATCCCACCCATCGAGAACCCTCAGGAAAAATTTCGCCTTAAGCTATCAAATTTTGTACTTAACCTGATCGACGAGCCCTTAATCGATTCGATCAACAGGCAGAACTCAACGTTTTTGGAGAACATGACCGAACACGGCTTCCTTATAATAAGACAAGCCTGTATTTCCTTTGAGTCAATAAAAGGCTACGAAAAACTACTGCGACTATCAAATCAAGATCACGGGTATTTAACCCACGAGCGCTACGGCAAAAAATTAAATACCGGAGACAAGATTTACGACATCAGCGGAAGAATTTTTTCGACCCCGGAGCTCTTGATTAACTTCGCATTCATTTCACCCAATACTATAACACTTGAATTTAACTCATCAGACTACACATACATAGAAAGCTACCCGGAGTTTCAAAAGGCTTTAGAAAAACTAAATTCAATAGAAAAACCTACTCAACCACCTCTCACAGGCCTATTCGACTCCACATATAGCAACACTCACACCACTAGCAACTTTGACGCTGGCTATCGAATTTACAATCAATAATTAAAACACTCCACAAAGGGAACAGACTCACTTCTATTTATGCTTCAAAAAAAACAACAGGAATATCTCGATGAGTTACTTGGAAAAAGAAATCACATCAGCACTTGAAACAAACAATCTAAAAAACCAGCAAATCAAAGACATTGAATTAGAAAAAATAATCTCAGACATAAAAACCTGCTTCTTTTACTCCAACACAAAAACCCTTGACCCCTTCAATCTAAAATCCGTAACAAAACAACACGACCCAAACTTTTGGAAAAAAGTCGATCTCCTATACCCTTCTGAGAAACCAAAATTAATCGTCCTCGACAACCAAATCCATGCCTGGACGCTTCAGTCATCATCCGATTTGAAAATATTGCTTTCAGAAACGACTGGCTTTCCATTCTGGATAACTAATACAGCCCTTAGCTTCTTAACTTATGTAGACGACCACGATTGCGTACATACAGCATCCCCTTCGTTTCCTCCCGCGATTAAAAAATCATGATCTTCAAATCAGAAAACAACATCATTGACCCAACCTCTGTAACCTACCGCAGCCTTGGCTTCGGTGAACCGCTCTCCAAAAATACCAAAAAATATACTTTATCAATAAAAACTCACGAACTGCCCGAGCAATTCCACGAGCTGACAAATGCATTCATCGCCGAATGCATACAAGACGATAACAAACAAGGCTACGCCGACATCCCCGCATTACGAGATTGCAATTACCCGCCACTTTCAACCCTGATAAGAAACCGCCCAGACGTAGCAGCAACCCTCATCAAAGACTATTTATTCTTTGAGCTGTTCTATTTGCTATTCCCATCAAAGGGAAAGCTAGAACTGGTAATAAACTCGATTTCCGGAGTTTATTATCTGGACGATACGTTTCACCTATGCGGCGAAACGTATCCCTACCTAAACCCGTAATTGCGTTATTTCCGTCACAGACTCAAAACCCTAAGGCAAAAACACAACCTACTGCTGCCTTTCAATGACTTGTTCCCCGACCTCATACTTAACCACCACCCGATTCCCATACAACCGCTCCCTCTCCACCAACGCCCCCACCTGCCCCTTCTCCCGCACCTCCCGCCAAATCTCATTCTCGCGATACACCCGCTCCCCCTCCCGCACAAACCGATGCCCCACTTCAAACACGTGATACCGATAAGCCCGCTCCCGGTCGCACAACAATTCCCCCTCCAACTGCGTCTCCCCCACTTTCAACTTCAGCTGAAAGCTGCGATCCGTCGGGTTGTGCAGTACCAGGTCGATGTAGTTGTAGAAGATCGCCGCGCCGGAGCCGAATGGCAGGACGCGGCCGTCGTCCGGGAAGGGGTCGAAGCTGTGGTTGGCGCGTTCGATGACGACCAGCGGTGAGTGAATGGCCATCCAGTGGATGAGGTTGCTGAGTTGGCAGATGCCGCCGCCGATGCCGGTGCGAGCTTCGCCGAATGAGAGTTCCATGCCTTCGACATAGCCGCGTTGGCGGGTCGGGCGGCCGACGAGGCGGCAGAAGGAGAAATATTCGCCGGGGGCGATGGTGACGCCGTCGATGGCGGCGACGGCGAGTTTGAGGTTGATGACTTTGTTGTGTTGCAGCGCGAGGTTGGAGTCGCCGAGTTTGCGGATCAGTTTTGAGGTGTGTTTGAGGTAGCGGTAAGGCAGGCGCTCGAACGTCGTGGCAGGCCGCGCGTAGCGTTTGCTCGAGCAATGCCAGGCGATGTGGCGGAACAGTCTTTTTTGCCACACGCGCAGCCAGTAAAGGGCCGGGTGGTAGAGGGAAAGTGGTTTCATCCTTGGCGAACGGCGCGGGCCGTTGTCTTCCTTGAACTTGAAAGGGCGGCGCATCTTACCGTGGAACCGCGCTTGATCGCCAAGCGCCTCGCCGGTGTCGCAAGCCGTAACAAGTCGCCCGGCCCGGGCGCTTAGCAATTAAGCTTGAACTAAGGTTGCGTCCCTACCATCCGGGCCACAAAGCAGCGGTTCTGTGTGCTGATTGCCGTCAGCAGAACCCTTCAACTTGAAGTGAGCCCGGACCATGAGTGCGATCGATTCCACCTCAAAACAACTGCCCGCCTTCAGCCTTGTATTGGTCAATTACAAGACGCCGGAAATAACCCGGATGTGCCTGGAGTTTCTCCAGCAGTACGTCAAGGAGAATCAAATTCCGGTGTGGGTGGTGGACAACGATTCCGCCGATGAAAGCCTGATTTACTTGCGGTCTCTGGACTGGATCAACTTGATCGAGCGCCCTTCACCCGGCAAGGAAGCGGGGCATATTGCTCATGGCAAGGCACTTGATCTGGCACTTGCGAAAGTTGAAACCGATTACCTGTTTTTGCTGCACACCGACACTTTCGTTTTTGACAGTACTGTCTTTTCGATGATGATGAATGAGTGCATGCAATCTTTGGATACCGCGGCGGTCGGTTGCGTCGAACAATTGGATCGCGGCGTCCTTAGAGACACCTGGCGTTTGTCTTCTCGTTATTTCAAACACTATTTCCGCCGGGCAAAACAGCATTTCGGGTTGCCGTCCCGGGATCCAAAACCCTACCGGGAAACTCACCTGAAAAGCTTCTGCACCTTGTGGAATGCACGGCTGATCAAGGCTCACGGGCTGCATTTTTCGATGGACGACCGGGTCCCGGGATACACGCTGCAGGATCGTTTAAGCAACCTTGGCTACGGCATCAAATGCCTCTCGCCGCGGACGATTTTCCGCTACCTCGATCACATTCAGGCCGGCACCGTGGCCGCGATCGGTGGATACGGCAAACAGCACCGCCGCACCACCATGTATCAGGAAACGCTCAAGCGCCTTCAGTTACAACAGCGCATGCGACCCGCCAAATCGTAAGACAATAAAAAAGGGCGACTTCAAAGTCGCCCTTTCTGCATCTGAATTCTTTGGCTTCCACTCCGAGGAGGTGTTCGCCCAGTGTAATGGCCTGGCAATCCATGCACCGGTAAAGAGCCCTGACACTGGGCGAACGGGAGGGATTTTAATGGAAGTTGGCGGATATGTCGTGCTAATTGAAGATGAAATTTATGTACTGAAAAGTTAAAGGACATTGCTTACCGATTTTTCCCGACAAACTTTCTGACATCATCACCTCGAATACTCCATATGACTGTTCTCATACAATTACTTGTACAAGAACAGCCATTCTGTAGAGTCAATACTCAACTTTCATGCTGACTGGTCACTTTTAATACATCGGTGTAAGTGACCACGACGCTTTGCCCGACTTTCAAATCTTTCAGTTTGGCCTGAATCTCAGGCTTTTCGACGTTGAGGGTTTTCGACTGGCCCGACGGGTTTTCCAGGGTGACCTGGTTTGTCGCCAAATCAATTTTGGTGATTTTCAGTTGCACCTGAACCTGGCGGAAGGCCTCGCCACCGGGGTTGCTGCTGCCCACGGCGTTGCGCAGTTCACCCGTGCGCTCGGTAGAGCCTGGCAGACCTTTATCCACGTCGGTGTCCAGATAAGCGGCCACAGAGCGGGTCACTTCGATCTGTACCAGATCGCCCACTTTCAAATTACCGAGGTTTTTCGCCTTGTCGCTGAGCTGAATGTGCACCTGGCGACCTTCCGCGCCTTCCAGGACCAATTGATGATTGGCCGGGTCAACCGCCAGCACTTTGGTGGTGACCCGGTCGGCCTCGACAGCGGCCGAAAGCGGTATATCGGCGGCCACCGCCGAAAAGCTGGCAGTAGAAAGGACAGTGGCAAGTGCAATCGCGTGCGTCAGTGCTTGGAGCTTCATAAGCGGTACTTTCCCTGTGATGGATGGCAACACCCGGCGCCAACGTGGTCAGCGACGGATGTGCCAGTGAGCATAGACGCGCTTCAGGGTCTGTTCCGCGATCGTTGCGCAGTGTCCTGCGCCGTGGACTCGCCACTGGGGGTGCCTTTACCGGAGCTCTGCCGCTGTTTGGGATCGGTGGGGCGCAGCGCGTCGTTGTCGCGCTCGGTTTCACCCGGCGGACGAGGTTCGTCGGGGTGCTCGCTATCAGGAACAGTCTTCATGTCGTACCTCCTCAGGCATCCGGGTCATCGAGTTCCCGCGCAACATTCTTGGCGGGTGAGTCCTTGTGCAGGTCATCGGCCTTGGCTCTGAGGATCTGCCACTGCTCAAGATCGATGGCACCTTGACCAAGCAAATCGTCAGCAATGCGCTGCAGATCGAAGTAATGGGCATCCGGGGATTGTTGCCAGTACGTCTGATCGTCAAACATCTGCTGCCAGGTCGTCAGGTCTGGAGATTTCAGTTCCTCGCTCATTGATCGGATCCTCGGCCATGTTCCTCGGTAGAGGGGGCATCCCGGACAGAGTTCCAATCGATTCCTTCGCGGCACGGCGCGTGGAATCAATACCCGGTCATCTCCAGATAGCCCTGCCCGCCCCGGTTGCCGCTCAGGCGCACCGGCCCTTCCCAATACGGAATGCGCAGGTTCATCCAGGCGTCGGGGTTGATTGCATCGAGGGTGATCTGCAGATTCCTTGTCGGGATCTCGATCGACCAGCGCACCGGCATCGAACGGCCCGAGACTTTTGCAGTGTCCTGCGGGGTCAGCTTGATCTGCTCGGCGTGCAGGGTTTCGGTCTGGCCATCGGCGGCAATCCACGTGCCGGTCAGGTACGGCGCCCCTTCCTTCTGGCGCATGCGGTACAGCATGACGTGTTCGCCGCCGTCCAGATGCAGGGAGAACCAGTCCCAGCCCGTCTGGTTGGCGGTCAGCGGCTGGCTGCTCCATTCGCGGTCGAGCCAGGCCGGGCCGTTGACGGTGTAGGTCTGGCCGTCGATCTGCAGGGTGCCGCTGGCCTGGAAAAACGGCTGGCTGTAGTAATACGACGCCTGGCCCTGTTCGGATTTCTGGCTGAAACCCTTGTCGCCTTGCAGCACCAGCGGGCGGCTGGAGGTCAGGCGCAGTTGATAGCTGAAGTTTTTATCCCGGGCGCTGAGTTGCAGGTCGGCCAGCGGATCGCTCGCCTGACTGACGAAACGCCAGTCATCGATCCACGCCTCGAACGGCGCTGCACGCACCCCCGCCTGCCCGACGCCGCCACGGGCATAACGCTCGGCGGCGTGGTGGACGCTGGCGGAGGTCACCGCCGCATGCCCGAGCCAGATCGTCTGGTTGGCCCAGCCCGGCTGCGGCGGCGAGGCGTTCAGAGCGCTGCGAAACAACGTCCACTGCACGCCGAAATCGTTGCCCTGCGCATCCTTGAGATTGGCCGTCACGTACCACCATTCGATACGAAAACCGTCATGGGCGCCGTGATCCGCCGGGAAGCTGAACACCCGACCCGGCACCACCGGCGTAAACGCCTGCGCCTGAGCGCCCATCCCGGCAAAGCCCTTCTGCTCCGGTGCGGAGTTATCGCAACCACTGAGCAACAACGCCAAAAACACCAGCGCAAACCTAGTCTTCATGAGCAAACGTCCTCAGCAGGTCCGCCGGTTGCGTGCGGTACAGCGAATACAGCGGCCACGCCGAGGCCAGCAACGTCGCCAGCAGCGCCAGCCCCATCAGTTGCAGCAACTGCAATGGAAACACCCGCAGCGGCAGACGCCAGCCGAAGGCCTGAACGTTGATCACCGCGTCCAGACTCCACGCCAGGCCGATGCCCAACGGCAAGGCCAGCACCAGCGTCAGCAGCGCCAACAGCCACGTTTGCCCGAGGTTGAGCAGCATCAATTGCCGCCGCGTCACACCCAACGCCCACAACGGTGCGAGCTGGCCGAGACGGCTCTGGCTCTGGGTCAGCAGGCTGATGAACAGCGCCACACCGGCGACAGCCAACGTCAGGCTATTCAGCGCAGCGGTCGCGGCGAAGGTGCGTTCAAAGACTTGCACCGACCAGCCCTTGAGCCGCGCCTGATCGACGATCCGGCTGTCATCAAGCTGGAAGCGTGCCTGCAAGGCCGTGAGCAACGCCGGGATGTTCGGCGGGTCGATGCGCAGGTTGAAGCGGTTTGGCGTCAGCTGTGGCCAGCCGCGCAACAGGTGATTGCTGTTGACCAGCACATGGCCCTTGGGATTGCCGTAGTCGGCGTAGATGCCGACGATGCGCGGCGACCACGACCCGCCCGGCGTGGGAATCGACAGGTGATCGCCCGGCGTCACTTTCAAGCGCCGCGCCAGTTGTTCGCTGAGCATCACCGCATCGTCCTTGGCCAGCGCCGCCCACGGGTCGTCTCCTCGAGATTCGAGCAACGGCCAGTGCTGGCGATAGTGCGGATGATCGATGATCCCGAACACGTCCGCCGGCCAGCCTTGCAGCGTCACAGAGACCTGCCAGTTGGGCATGATCGCGGTGACATTCGCTTGCTGTTTGAGCCAGGTGTACAGCTCCCGCGCCTGCGCCGGGTTGCTCGGGTTCAGATAAAGCTCGGCGGTGAGCCGTTGTTCGAGCCAGTCGTTGAAGGTCTGGCGGAAACCGGCGGTCATGCTGCCGGCACCGATGTTCGCCGCCATCGCCAGCAGCAGCGCCATCAACGCCAGGCTCAGCGCCGGCAATTGCTGGCGGCAATCGGCGAGAAACCACTGCCCGAGCACCGAGCGGCTACGCCTGAGCAACCCGTTGAGCAACGCACTGAGCAACACCGGCAACGCCAGTGCGGCGCCGAGCAACAGCCCCGCCATCAACACAAAACCGCTAGCCAGGCTGTTGCCCCACACCAGCGCCGCCAGCGCGATAACTGCACAGATACCCGCGACCCAACCCTGACGCCGCAACCAGCGCGCATGTTGCTGATGCCAGGCCTGCGGATCCGCCACCGCCAGCAACGGCAGACGCGCCGCCCGCAGCAGGCTATTGGCCCCGGCCAGTAACGCACCGAGCAGACTCAAGCCGATGCCGCTGAACCACCACCACGGACTCAGACGCAACTGCCCCGCCACTTCCGCGCCGTACAGACCGCGCAGGCTGGCGGCGACATCCGGCAACAGCACGCTCGCCAGCCAATAACCGCTGACTACGCCGAACAATCCGCCGATCAACGCCAGCGCGCCGAGTTCGACGATCAGGCAAGCGATCAGCATCCGCGCGCTGACCCCGCAGGCCCTCAAGGTGCGCAGCAGTCCCCGACGTTGCTCCAGCGCCAGACCGATAGCCGCGTGGACGATGAACAAACCGACAATGAACGAGAGAAACCCGAGCGCATCGAGGTTGAGGTGGAAGCTCTCGGTCAGTCGCGCAAGGTTGTTTTCCTCGCCACTGCTCTTGAGCTGCAACTGGCCTTTGTACGCGGCCGGGATGTCAGCGTGAAAATCCTTTGGCAGCAGCAGGCGTGACAGTTGCTCGGGTTGTTCGAGCACGCGCTGAGCGACGCCGATGTCCACCAACAGCACACCGGGGGCCATGTCGGTTTGCGCTCGCAGCGGCGGCAGCGTCTGGTCGGATTCGGTGGTTGGCGTCGCGCCCTCGGCGAGGTTCAGCGCCCGCAAGGTTTCGGGAGAAATCCAGGTGCTGCCCGGCGGGCTGAAGAACTCGACGACGCGCTCGATCGGCATCGCCTGCCCGGCCACAGCGCTGTCGCCGGGCAACGACACCGGTTCGATGCCCATCAACTGCAGGCGCTGGTTTTCGTGGCCCTTGAGACTCAGGCGTCCTTGCAGCATCGGCGACACCGGCCAGCCCAGACGCCGCAGATCAACGAACCATTGTTGCGGGAACGTCGCGCCGTTCGGCGTACTGAGGCTGGCCTGGGGTTCGCCGCCAATCAACTGGCTGGCCCGGGCGTAACTGTCCCGCGCATGACTGTTGAGCGCTTCGACCCCGGTCAACAGGCTGGTGGCCAGCCACAAACCGGTCAGCACGCTGAAAAACTGCACCGGATGGCGCCGCCAGTGACTGAGCAGCGCCATCAACGCGTGGCGGAAAACCTTCACGTCAACCGACCGCTGGACAGCACCACGCGCTCCGCCAGCCGCGCCGCCACGCGCTGACTGTGGGTGACCATCAGCAAAGTGGTCGGGGTGTCGTCGAGCAATTCCAGCAACAGCCGCAGTACTTCGTCGCTGGTGGCTTCGTCGAGGCTGCCGGTGGGCTCGTCGGCCAGCAGCAGCTTCGGTTGCGCGGCCAGCGCCCGGCCGAGCGCGACCCGCTGTTGCTGGCCGCCGGAGAGTTGTTCTGGATAGCGCTTGAGCAACTCGCCCAGCCCCAGACGCTGAACCAGATGATGCTGCCAGCGCGGGTCATGCCGCCCGGCCAGGCGCGCCTGAAACGCCAGGTTGTCTTCGATCCGCAGGCTGCCGATCAGGTTGTACTGCTGGAACACCAGACCGATTTCGGTGCGCCGCCAGTTGGCCAGTTGCGCCTCGTTCATGCGGTCCAGCCGATGTTCGCCGCTGCTGATGCTGCCGCTGTCGACTTTGTCGAGCCCGGCAATCAGATGCAGCAGCGTGCTCTTGCCGCTGCCCGACTCGCCCATCAGCGCCAGACTGCTGCCGGGCCTGAGCGCCAGGTCGATGCCTTGCAGCACCGGCAACGGGCCTTGTGGGGTGAGGTAGCTTTTGAAGACGTTTTGAACCTGGAGCATGCCGCCATCCGATCGATCCGTGTCGGCCAAGGATAGCGGATACCGACGCGTTACTGCCCCACCGCCACACTCGTCGGCGCTTCACCCGGCGTGACGATGCTGTTCAGGTCGATGTGTTTCCACTCGGGCTTGGCGCCCAGCCGCGCGTTGAAGCGATAGTTGAAAGTGAATTCGTCCGCCGTCGCCACGCTCAGCGGTTTGCCGTACACCGCTTCGATTCCCGGCAGGTCGTAGCCCATCAACTGCAACAGGGTCGGGAAGATGTTGTAGTGACTGGAGCGATCCTTGTTCGCCGCCAGTTGCGCCGACCAGTCGAGTGTCTGCAACTGATCGCCCTGAATCACTACCAGCGGCACCAGCCCTTCTTCCTCCACCGGGTCGCCGCCGCAGTGGGTGTTCAGTCCCGGATTACCGCGCTCGTGCAAATCCTGGCCGTGATCCGAGGTGTAGATCAGCAGCGCGTTGTTCAGATTGGCCTGGGCAAACACCCGCGAGAAGAACTCGCCGACATTCCACAGCACGGTGTTCTTGTAGGCGTTGCGATACAGCACCCAGTCATCCGGCTGGCCGTTGAAACCGGTGCGCTCGCCGGTGTCGGCGACTTCCGTGAACTGCCCGCGCGGCAAGGTCGGGCGGTAGGCCATGAAGGCGTCGGGGTATTTGTCGTGCACCGGGAAATGCGCGCCGACCTTGTTGATCAGCACCAGCTCCGGCTTGCCGTCGTTGAGCAGTTCGATGAGCTTGGCGGCGGCAGCCATGTCGCGGTCGCGCACGCTGGTCTGGTCGAATTGCACGAATTCGTCGATGTCCTTCTTCTCGGTGTCGGTCATCAGGTTCTGCAGATTGCCGCCGGTGCGCTGAGCGTCGATATAGACCGTGCGCAGGCCGGCCTTTTTCGCGTACTGCCAGATCGATGGCAGCGTGCTGTTGATCCGCATGTAGTCGGCGCGGGTGCCGCCGTAGCGAAGGGTGATGTTGGTGTCGGCACTGCAATTGGCGATGGACGCCGCGTAGCCGTAATTGAAGATCTCGACACCCGCATGGGCCTGTTTGAGGTTGCTGTGCACACCGAATGGCGCGTTGATGTCCAGGTAATTGCCGGAAATGCTTTCGTCGATGATCAGCACGATGTCGTGACCAACCGCCGGGCCATTGCGCGCCAGGGTCACCGGTTCACGCGGGCCGACGGTGTTGTGCAGCGCTTCGTAGCCGAACAGGTTCAGATAGGCCAGCGGCGTGTACATGATCGGCAACCCGCGAGCACCCTCGCCGGCGCGCACGAACAACACGGCGCTGAGCAGCAACACACCGCACAACGGCGCAGCGATCCGCAAGGCATTGGGTACCGGGATCGCGTGCCGAGGCTTGAGACCGATTCCGAACAACAGCAGCAAGCCGTTGAGCAGTCCGTGGATGATCGCCCCCCGGTACTGATACGCCGCTTCCTGAATGAAGCCGCCGGAATACACCAGCGAGACGAAACTGCTGTAGGTCAGGTAATCGGCGGTCACCCTCGTATAAACATCGAAAAACACCGCCGAAATAAACAGGGTTAATGCGAACAAATGCCGAATGAAAGTCTGACGTATATAGGCTGTTAGTAATAATGCGAAAGTCAGCGTCAAAAACATCGCGCCAAAAAGAAGTACTGCCAGACCAATACCCATCGCATTTAAGCGGTCAAGGTAATATTCGAAATAAAGCAACAGATAAATAATTAAAAGCAGTTCTTTCAGATATCGAAACATGGCGATTCCGGGGCGCGTCCGACGAGAGGTTGTCAAGGGTTTGTCGGTCAAAATCTGACACTAGCACCGGGCCATTAAAGCGCAAGAAATGTCGGACATAATCAAAAAGCGTCAAAAAACCGTTGACTCAAATCTGACACACCCAAGTCGTTAAAACCCTTGAAATTCGTGGCCTACGACCGTTTATCGTTTTCTTCGAACGCGTCAAGAACGGGACAAATCCATCTACAGCAAGCACTTGATGGCCTTTCGCCCCCAAAAATGGGGGTGTTATACCCTTGCAACATGTCATTTTGCTGACACGCTTTTCCCACGCTGCGCTATACCCCTTTTGACAGTTCCATTTTCGATCTTCCATCACCGTCTTACGAGGCACGCCAATATGGACGTGAGCGTATTTGGTACGGGCTATGTTGGCCTGATACAAGCAGCCGCACTTGCCGATGTCGGACATCGCGTATTGTGCGTCGATATTGACCCGAACAAGATTAAACAACTGCAACAGGCGGTACCGCCTATTAGCGAACCGGGTCTTTCGGCAACTTTGGAAGAAAACATCAAGGCCGGGCGTTTATTGTTCAGCACCCAGGCCAGCGATGCGGTGGAACATGCCGCACTGATCTTCATCGCCGTGGGCACGCCGGCCGACGAAGACGGCTCCGCCGACCTCAGCCATGTGCTCAACGTGGCGCGGCAGATCGCCAGCTTCATGGAAGACGATCGCACGTTGATCATCAAATCCACAGTGCCGGTCGGCACGGCGGATCAGGTGCTGCACACCGCTGAAGAAGAACTGCAACGGCGTGGCAAAAGCGCTCTGGCAGTGCGGGTGGTGTCCAACCCCGAATTTCTCAAGGAAGGCAGCGCCCTCGCCGACTGCATGCGGCCGGACCGGATCATCGTCGGCACCCACGATGACCTGGCCCGCGAGCAGATGAGCGAGCTGTACGCGCCGTTCTGCCGCAACCACGAAAAACTGATGTTCATGGACAACCGCAGCGCCGAGCTGACCAAGTACGCAGCCAACGCCATGCTCGCCACCCGCATCAGCTTCATGAACGAGCTGGCCAACCTCACCGAACTGCTCGGCGCCGACATCGAAGCGGTGCGCAAGGGCATCGGCTCCGACCCGCGCATCGGCTATCACTTCATCTACCCAGGCTGCGGCTTCGGTGGCTCGTGCTTTCCCAAGGACCTGCGCGCCCTGCTGCACACCGCCGAACACAACGGCATGCCATTGAAACTGCTGCGCAGCGTCACCGACGTCAATGACGCGCAACGGCACATTCTGTTCAGCAAACTCAGGGCGCAATTTCCTCAAGGCCTGGCCGGCAAGTCGATCGCGATCTGGGGTTTGGCGTTCAAGCCGAACACCGATGACATGCGTGAAGCCCCGAGTCGTTACCTGATGGAGGCGCTGTGGGCCGAAGGCGCCAGCGTGCAGGCCTACGATCCGGAAGCGATGTCCGAATGCCGGCGCATTTACGGATACCGCAATGACCTGCACCTGTGCGCCACCCGCGACGACACCCTGGAAGACGCCGACGCACTGGTGATCTGCACCGAGTGGAAGAATTTCCGCGTGGTGGATTTCGAGCTGCTGGCCAGCAAGCTGCGCTCGAAAGTCATCATCGACGGACGCAATCTCTACAACCCGGAACAAGTGGCAGCCGCCGGCCTGCACTACAGCGGCATCGGTCTGCGCCACATCGCGCCTGACGGGTTGCGGCCATGAAAATCCTCGTCACCGGTGCGGCCGGGTTCATTGGTGCTCATGGCGTGCTGCGGCTGGTGCGCGACGGGCATCAGGTGATCGGCCTGGACAACTTCAACAGCTACTACGACCCGCAGCTCAAGCACGATCGGGTGGACTGGGTGCGCGGGCAAATTGGCGATTTCCAGCTCGCCACGGTTGATCTGGCAGATGCTGCGGCGCTGGAAGCATTGTTCGCGAGCGAGCGGCCGCAAGTCGTGGTCCATCTCGCCGCGCAGGCCGGGGTGCGCTATTCGCTGGAGAATCCACGGGCCTATCTGGACAGCAACCTCGACGGTTTCCTGAACATTCTGGAGTGCTGCCGCCGGCACCCGGTCGAGCACCTGATTTACGCCTCGTCCAGTTCGGTGTACGGCGCCAACCAGCGCACGCCCTACTCGGTGCAGGACGGCGTCAATCACCCGCTGTCACTGTACGCCGCGACCAAGAAAGCCAATGAATTGATGGCCCACAGCTACAGCCACCTGTTCGGCATCCCTTGCACCGGGCTGCGCTTTTTCACGGTCTACGGACCGTGGGGCCGGCCGGACATGTCGCCGATCCAGTTCGCCAAGGCGATCAGCGAAGGCTCGCCACTGAAGCTGTTCAACTACGGCGAGCATCAGCGCGATTTCACCTACATCGACGACATCATCGAAAGCATCGCGCGCCTGATCGAGCGGGCGCCCCGGGCCAATCCCGAGTGGAACCGCGAACAACCCGACCCGGCCAGCAGCATGGCGCCGTGGCGCTTGTTCAACATCGGCGGCCAGCACCCGGTGGCGCTGAAAACCTACCTCGCCCTACTGGAAAAACACCTCGGCCAGAAAGCCGTGGTCGAGCTGCTGCCGCTGCAGCCGGGCGACGTACTCAATACCTGCGCCGAGGCCAGCGACCTGGCCCAGGCCACCGGGTTTCAGCCCCGGATAGAGCTGGATGAGGGACTGGGGCGGTTCATCGCCTGGTTCCGCGATTACTACCCCACTGCCTATCGCCCACGCGCCGTTCGCGGCTGAACATCAGCGGAGGACTCCATGACTGGACTTGAGAAAGGTGTACCGATCCAACAACTGGTGCGTGACAAACGCATGGATCCGGAACAGCGAATGCGCCTGGACGCGGCAATCCACCGCCAGGGCCAGGGCTGGATGACCGGTCGCGAGGGCGGTCGGCCGTGGCAACTGTCGCGCACCAATCGGGTGGTCGCCTGCCTCGGTGCGCTGACGATTCTGCTGATGATTTCGCCGCTGCTGATCGGTCTGGCGCTGGCCATCAAATTCACCAGCAAGGGCCCGGTGATGTTCGTGCAGAAACGCACCGGTTATCGCGGGCGCAAGTTCGGTATGTACAAGTTCCGGACCATGGTCGCCAACGCCGAAGAGCTCAAGGAGTCGCTGCGTCACCTGAACAAGCACGGTGCCGACGCCATCGACTTCAAGATCGACCAGGATCCGCGCATTACCGGGATCGGTGGCTTCCTGCGGCGCACCAGCCTCGACGAACTGCCCAACCTGATCAACGTAGTGACCGGCGACATGCGCCTGGTCGGCCCTCGCCCGACCTCGTTCAACGCCTATCGCTACAAGGACAGTCACCTCGCCCGTCTGGCGATCTACCCCGGCATGACCGGCCTGTGGCAGATCTCAGGACGCAGCAACATCGACTTCGACCAGCGCGTTGAGTTGGACCTCAGCTATATCGCCGAGCAGAGCCTTCTGCTTGATCTGAAGATTCTGTTGAAAACCCCCTTCAAAGTATTCAGCGGCCACGGAGCAAGCTAATGGACGGTTCAACCAACAAAAGCCTGAGCATTGCCAGCCCCAGCGAGTCGAACCTGACTTCGACCGTGCTGGACCTGGATCTGCGGATCCTGTTTCTGACCGCCGCCAACCCCGGCGCCGGCACCACCACCAGCGCCCTGGCGCTGGCCAGTCAACTGGCGCAGATGAGCAGCGGCCAGGTGCTGTACGTCGACGCCAGCCAGTCGGCGAGCAACCTGACCCAGCAACTGAACCTGAGCAAGGAGCGCGGCCTGCGCGACCTGCTGTTCAACCCGGACAACCCGCCGCTGCTGCAGGACTGCGTGGTGCAGGTGTCGAGCCTGCCGTTTCATGTGCTGCCCAATGGCCGGCCGATCCGCACTACTGAACACCTGACTGCCGAGCGCCTGAGCCCGCTGCTGGATCAACTGGGCGCTCAGTACCGCTTTGTGGTGATCGATGGCGACGCGGTGTATTCGGCCGCCGACACGTTGGTCATCAGCACCCAGGTCGACGGCGTGGTGTTCGTGGTACGCGCCGAAGACACCCGCTGGGAAGTCGCCCAGGCGGCAGTGCAGCGCTTGACCCAGGCCGGGGCCAAAGTGGTCGGCAGCGTGTTCAACCGGCGCAAGTACTACATGCCTAAATGGCTCTACAAAAACCTGTAAGCAACCGCAAAGGATGACGCCATGAACGCCAGGATTCTTGTGCTGCTGATGCTGCCGCTTGCAGGCTGCTCGAGCACCTCCGAAACCCAGAACATGCCGGTGAACATTCTCACCGCCACCCCGGCCAACTCCCAGGCCACCGACATGCCGAAGATCGAGCAGACCCTGCGCCCGCAGGATGTGCTGGACGTGATCTTCCACATCAGCACCAGCGGCTCGGACGCTTACCGCGTGCAGTCGGGTGACCAGATCGGCCTGAACTTCACCGCCGCCAGCCAGCTCAATGGCAACCAGTTGGTACTGCCGGACGGCACCATCGAACTGCCGGGCGCCAACACGTCGGTGAAAATCGCCGGGCTGACCAGCGAAGAAGCGCGCCAGGAAATCCAGCGCGCCTATCAACGCAAACAGTTGTTCCAGCCCAACCGCAATCAGTTGACGGTGCAGATCATCAGCCCGCTGACCAACGAGCAGAACCTGAAAAGCGCCCTCAACCACCCGGCCACCGGCATGAGCCGCGAGATCACCGTCGGCACCGACGGCTACGCGAGCTTCCCGGAAATCGGCGCGGTGCCGCTGCAAGGCATGACCGTCAACCAGCTCGAAGCCTTCCTCAACAAAAAGTACGCACAACTGCCGGGCCGCATGACCGTGGACGTGCTGCTCAAGTCCACCGCAGGCAACGAAATCTATGTGCTGGGTGAAGTCGGCCAGCCGGGTTCCTACCCGATCCGCCGGCCGGTGTCGGTGCTGGAGGCGCTGACCCTGGCGCGCGGCACCAACGTCAAGGCGCGGCTCGATTCGGTGGTGATCATGCGCCGCAACGGCAATCAGGTGCAGGCCGTGCGTTACGACGTCGAGAAAGCGTTGTCGGGCGAGGCGCCGCAAATCGCCTACCTGCAACCGGACGACATGCTGTACGTGCCGAAAACCAAACTGGCCAGCGCCGGCGAACTCGCCCGGCAACTGGCCGACGTGGTGCTGTTCCAGGGCGTGGGCTTCAGCTTCGGCTACCGCGTCGACAACAAAGACAGCAACAACAACTGACTCTCAGGTGACCGACCATGAATCCAAAGGAAAACTACCTGCATGAGTTCTTCAGGATCTTCTTCGCCAACAAGCAATTGGTGAAACGGGTCTTCCTGGTCTTTGCAGTGATCGCGCTGGTGCTGCCGCTGCTGCTCAAACAGAGCTTCGATATCACCGCTCAGGTAATCGTGCAGTCGAAAAAACTTTCACAGGGCGACGCCACCACGTCGCTGACCGTGGACAACGCCACCTTCATCCCGCCATCGCTGGCGGACATGGAAACCGAGAGCAACATCCTGCGCTCGCCGGCGCTGATCCGTCAGACCATCAGCGAACTGCGCGACAAGGGCGAATACACCCCTTCGCCCGGCATGTTCAGCAAACTGGTGGGCGAACCGTTCAAGCGCTACATCAGTTCGCCGCTGCGCCAGTACGTGATCAACCCCGTGCGCAACACCCTGGGGCTTGAAACCGATCCGGTGCGCGACACCGCGCTCGACGCGCTGACCCAGGATGCGATAGACAGCCTGAAAATCGAGACCCTGCCTGGCTCCAACGTGATCTCGATCGTCTACAGCTTCCCCGATCCGCACCAAGGCACGACCTTCGTCTCTGCCCTGCTGCAAAACTACCTGGTGAGCCGTCAGGCGCTGCAATCGATCGATTTGCCGCAATCGTTCTACGAAACCAAGAAACACCTGTATCAGGTGCGCCTTGATGGACTGGAAGGCAATCGCCAGGCGTTGCTGGAAAGTGTCGGCGCGTCGGATCCGAAGGAGGAAATCACCTTCCGCCTCAACGCGATCAACACCGAAGAGCAGGCGCTGAACCTGTATCGCGACCGCCTGCTGCAAAGCCAGCGCTGGCTCGAGTACCTGAAGACCGCGCTGGCTGCCGCCAGTAACAGCAAACTCAACGACTACACCTTCCCCTACACCTTCACCACCACGGTCGACAACGTGGCGTTCGAGGATCGGGAAATCAAACAGATGGGCGAGCAACTGACCACCCAGGTCAGCCGTTACATGAATGATCTGGCGGTGTTCCAGCCGGGCAGTGAACCGATGTTGCTGACCCGCGAGCAGATTGCCCGCACTCGCCAGCAGTTCCTCAAGGTGGTGAGCAATCGTATTCAGGAACGCACCAACGATCTGGCGGTGGTCCAGCAGGTGATCGATCAGAAAACCGCGCGCATTGCCGAGTTCAAGAACCGCATCCACGAGTTGCAGCAAACCCAGAGCAAACTGCGGCAGATGGACACCGAGATCGACGCGCTGCACGCCGCGTTCTCGACCTACGCCCAGCGTTTTGCCGAAAGTAGCACCACCCGTTCGCTGAGCGACGACCTGTCCAACGCCCGGGTCTTGAGCCCACCGTTCGAACCGACCGAACCGGCGTTTCCCAAGCCGATGCTGATCATTCCGTTCGGGCTGTTCACCGGTCTGTTGCTGGCGATTGCACTGGTCTACGTGCGTGAGTTCTTCGATCACCGCTTCAAACATCCGGCGCAAATCAGCCACGAGCTGGGCCTGCCGGTGCTGCTGGTGATCAACGACCAGAACGCGCAACCGAGCAACCCGCACAAGAACTGGACCGTGCCGAGCTTCGTGCACTGGGTGCGCAATTGAACACGTCCGCCACCCCGAACGCCGCCCTGCCGATCATGCATTTGCTCAGCAGCGGTGGCTTCTATGGGGCCGAGCGGATGTTGCTCGATCATTGCCTGGCGACGCCGGGGCAGCACCAGGTGCTGTTCCTCGATGCGCCGCCGGAATTGATCGCGCGCTTTCGCGAGGCCGGCGTCGATGCACAAGGCTGCGCAGGGCTCGGTGCCCTGCTGCGGCACTTGGGTCAGCGGCGCGGTGAACGTCCGTTGATCAATACCCACAATTTCAAAGGCCTGTTGTTCGGCTGGGTCGGCGCCACGCTGTTGCGCCTGCCGCTGGTGATCACTCAACACGGCTTCACCCCGCGCAGCCGCAAGCAGAAGTTCTACACCTGGCTGAGCCTGCAACTGTGCCGCACGGCGTCGGTGGATCGGGTGGTGTGTGTCGCCGAAAGCATCGCGGTGTTGCACCGTCAGGCCAGCGTCCGCGCGGAGAAATTGCAGGTGATTCCCAACGGATTGCCGGCAGCCGCCGCGCTGCTTTCCGATGCGCCAAGACAACGCTGGCTCGCCGGTTACGTCGGGCGTTTGAGCAGTGAGAAAGGCCCGGATCTGTTTCTCGACGCGCTGATCCCGCTGTGTCACCAGCACCCGCAACTCGACGCGGTGATGCTCGGCGACGGCCCGGAACGCGAAGACTTGCAGGCACGGATCGACGCCGCCGGTTTGCAGCAGCGCATCCGCTTGCCGGGTTACCAGACCGACATGCGGCACTGGTGGCAGCAACTCGATGCGCTGGTGATCAGCTCGCGCACCGAAGGTACGCCAATGATTCTGCTGGAAGCGATGCAGGCCGGGGTGCCGGTGGTGGCATTTGGCGTCGGCGGGATTCCCGACGTGCTGGAGAACCGTCACAACGGTTTGCTTGCGGCCCCCACCGACAGCGCCGCCCTCGCCCGCCAGCTCGACACCTTGCTGTCCGAGCCTGGCCTGGCACGGCAACTGCGCGACAACGCAAAACGCACGCAACAGGATCGCTACGACCTCAAGGCCCTGGCCGAACGCTGGTCGCAGCTGTACATCCGCACGGCACGGGAGGCACGCGCATGATTTTCCCGCTCTCGATCGTCAGTCTGCTTGGGCTGGCCTGCATCGCTCTGCTGGCCAGCCCCTGGCCCTACCTCGCGCCAGGCGCAGTGCTCGGTCTGGTGGGGTTCGCGGTGTTGTACCGCAAACCGACCTGGGGCCTGCTCGGCATCGTCGCCCTGGTGCCGTTCGAGGGTTTCTTCAAGGACAGTTCACTGTCCGGAAGCAAACTGATCGGCGCTTCGCTGGCGGTGATCCTGATGCTGCAACTGGCGATGCACCAGATTCCCTCGGATCGCCTGCGCAGCAATATCTGGCGCTTTCTGATCGCCTTCATGACCCTGTACTTTCTGAGCCTGCTCAACACTGATGACATGGGCATGTCGCTCGGTCACCTGCGGGAAATCAGCGTCGGCCTGATTCTGTTTGTCATCACCCTGCTGATCGGCCGCGAGCTGAACCTCGACCTGTTTGCCCGACTGGTGACCCTGGCCGTCAGCACCACCTGCGCCATGGCCATGTTCTCCACCAAATTCCAGGATCAGGGCCGCGCCGCCGGCCTGCTCGAAGACCCCAACGCCTTCGCCCTGCTGATTGCGTTTGCCATTCCGCTGGCGCTGCTGCTGGTGATCCGCAGCCCGAACCTGTTGCATCGGCTGTTCTGGGGCGGTTGCTGCCTGCTGTTGCTCGGCGGCATGACCAAGACCGAATCGCGCTCCGGGCTGGTGGTGCTGGCCTTGAGTCTGGTGATTGGTTGCTGGCACTACCGCGCGCAACTGGCGCGGATTCGCCCGCGTCATCTGGGCTTTGCCATGCTCGGCGCAGCGATCGTGATTCCGCTGGCGATCTACGCGATGCCTGCCGGCTACATCGCGCGCATCCAGTCCCTCAGCGTGTTGAGCGCCGGGGCCAAGGGGCACAACGACGAGTCCCTTGGCCGCCGCGCATCGTACATCGTGGTCGGCAGCCAGATGATCCGCGAGAACCCGTTGCTTGGCTCCGGCCCCGGCACCTTCCCGCTGCACTACGCCACCACCGGCTACGCCAAGGCGTTTTCCGCCAACCGCAAAATCGGCGACCTGTACCGCCGGGCGCATAACACTTACCTGGAAATCTTCAGTGAGCTGGGGGTTCCTGCCGGCCTGATGTTCGTCGGTATGCTCGCGCTGGGTCTGTACAACCTGGCGCGGGCACGCACGGCGTGGATGTTACGGCGTGACTGGCAACAGGCGGATCTGATGACCCATCTGGGGGTGAGTTTTCTTTCGCTGACGCTGTTCCTGATGTTCCTCAGCGCGCCGAATCAGAAATACGTATGGATCATGCTCGCCATGACCAGCGTCTTGCGCCTCAAAGCCGAGCAGGCACCGCTGACGGAGAGCAGGACATGAGCCGGATCAGTATCGTCATCCCGATGTACAACGAGGCCCGGCACATTGGCCGCACCTTGCTGGCCGCGCAAAAAGCGGCGCACGCGGCGGATGTCGAGTGTGAACTGATCGTGGTCGACAACGGATCGAGTGACGAAGGGCCGCAGATCGCCCGGCAGTTCGGCGCCCACGTACTGGTGATGCCAGGCCTGCTGATCGGCGCGTTGCGCAATCGTGGGACCGCCATCGCCACCGGGGAATGGCTGGCGTTCATCGATGCCGATATCGAGATGCCGGAAGACTGGTTGCACCCATTGTTCGACATCGAAGCCAGTGGCCAGGCTGATGTCTTCGGTCTCGACCTGCACACCCCCGCCGCCGCGCCGTGGTACGCCACTGCATGGCAGCGCCGGACCTTGCGCCCGACCACTCACACCAGCCATGTCGTCGACTGGCTGCCCAGTGCCAACCTGCTGATGCGTCGGCGCTGGTTCGACAAGGTCGGCGGTTTCAACGAAACCCTGCGCACCGGCGAGGACAAGGAGTTCACCTTGCGCCTGAGAGAACACGGCGCGCGGCTGCTCTCGATCAATGAAAGCGTGGCCCTGCACTGGGGTTACGAAATGAACTGGCGCGAGTGGATGGGCAAGGAACTGTGGCGTCAGGGCAGTCATCTGCAATTGCTGCGCAGCCACGGTTTCAGCCTGCGCCTGTTGCGGTTCCCGATGCTGTCGATCTTCGTCTGGATTCTGGATTTCCTGGCGATATCCGCGCTGCTTGACGGGTTTCCCCATCACGCCGCGATCATGGTGATGCTGACGCTGGTGCCGGGGCTGGTGCTCAGCGTGCGCCAGAGCGCCAAGCACCACAACGTCTGCCTGACCCTGCAACTGTGGGGCCTGCACTGGCTGCGCCTGCACCTGGCGGGCGCCGCGTTCATTCTCAGTCTGTGTCATTGGAACGCCAGGAGGCCTGCCCGTGGCTGAATTCATTTTCTGGATGTGCCTGCTGCTGCCGGCGTACGCCTATGTCGGCTATCCACTGCTGCTGACGCTGCTCGCGCCGCTGTTCCCGGCGTGGCGTCACAGCCCGGCACCGCCGCTGAACGTCAGCATCGTGATCGCCGCCCACAACGAGGCGCGGCACATCGAACACAAGCTGCGCTCGCTGCTGTCCCAGGATTATCAGCCGGCGACCTTGCAAATCATTCTGGCCAGCGACGGTTCCACCGACGATACCGTGGCCTGCGCGCACAAGGTCGTCGACCCGCGAATCACCGTGCTCGACCTGCCCCGCCAGGGCAAGGCCGCCACGTTGAATGCAGGTACGGCGCTGGCTACGGGCGACATTCTGGTGTTCACCGACGCTGACAACCAATGGTCGCGGGAAACCCTCGGCTACCTGCTGGCGCCGCTGAGCGATCCGCAGGTCGGCGCCTGCGCCGGGCACATGGTGATCCCGGTCACCGGTGGCGGACTGAGCATTGGCGACAGCCTTTATCGGCACTACGAGGGCTGGTTGCGCCGGGTCGAGAACCGTACCGGCTGCATGGTCTCCGCCGACGGCGCCCTGCTCGCCCTGCGCCGCGAACTGTTCGAGAACGTGCCGGCCGAGGTCAACGACGACTTCTTCATAAGCACCTGTGCACCAGTGAAATTCAAACGCATCGTCTACGTGCCCGAAGCGCAAGTGATCGACCACGGCGTGGACGAAGCGGACAAGCAATTCCGTCGGCGCCAGCGGGTCACCGTCGGCGGCCTGCAAAGTCTGGCGCAACGCAGTGCACTGCTCAATCCGTTGAAGCATGGGCTGTATTCGATTGCGTTGATCAGCCACAAGTTGATCCGTCGCCTGGCGCCGATCCTGTTGCTGCCGCTGCTGCTGAGCAATTTCTGGCTGTGGGAAGAGCACGATTTCTATCGCCTGAGCCTGATCGCGCAATTGATCGGCTACGCCATCGCGATTGCCGGCCTGCTGGATTCACAACACCGCTTGCCCAAGCCGTTCCGCCTTGCGGCATTCCTGCTGGTGACACTGGCGGGCATGAGCATCGGCTTGTGGCAGTTCCTGCGCGGCCAGCGTTATGCCCAATGGAACCCTGACCAAAACCGTTGAGAGGGATCGAGCCATGGCGATCAAGCAACTGATTAAACGCACCAGCGGCTGGCTCTATCTCAACTCGTCCGTGGGGCGAAACCAGCTGCACGGCGCCGGCGTGATACTGATGCTCCACCGGGTGCTGTCCAACGACCGCGCCGCCGACCTGCCGCACCGCAACGAACTGTGCGTCGGGCCCAAGGCCTTCGATCACTTGCTGGTGTGGCTGCGCAAGCATTTCGATTGCGTGCCGCTGATGGAGATCCTGCAACCCAATGCCTTGCGCACCGAGCGTCCGCAAGTGGCATTGACCTTCGACGACGGCTGGCGCGACAACGCCGCCAATGCCTTTCCGTTGCTGCAGAAACATCAGGTGCCGGCGAGCATTTTTCTTTCCACCGATTTCATCGGCAGCCGTCAGCGTTTCTGGTGGGAAAGCATCGGTGAAACCCTGTGGGGCAGCCACGGTGAAAAACCACGCATGCACCTGATCGAATATCTGCAGTCGATCCACCATCCCGTGCCGGTTTTGCTGGACGACATCGACGTGGACCGGCGCAGTCTGACCCTGTTGCATTACCTGCAAGGGCTTAAAGCGCTCGATCCGAAGATACTCGAACGCCTGACCGACGAGTGTCCGCAGGAGTCGTTGCCACAAGCGCTGGACTGGCATCAGGTGCGGGCGATGGAAGCGTCGGGGCTGGTGCGTTTCGGCCCCCACGGCGCCAGTCACGCCATCCTCACCGGCCTTGACGATGTGCGCCTGGGCGAAGAAATCAGCCGCAGCCGCGATGCCCTGCTCAATGGCTGCAACCGGCCGCTGCCGGTGTATTGCTACCCCAACGGCGACAACGACGAGCGGGTGCGCGAGCAGATCGCCAATCACGATTACCCCTTCGCGCTCGGCACCGGCAGTGGCATCTATCGCGGCACCGGCGATCCGCTGAACCTGCCGCGTTTCGGTGTCAGCCAGCGCACCGCGCGCAATCCGCAACTGCTGTCGTGGCGGATCTATCGCGGGGCGCGGCCATGAGTCGAGGCAGTTACCTCAAGCATCTGGCGCTGAGCATGGGCACCAAACTGGCGATGATCGCCCTGCGCCTGCTGAGGAATGTGCTGCTGGCGCGGATTCTCGGCCCCAGCGAACGGGGCCTGTTCGCCCTGCTCAGCACCCTGCCGGACCTGATCAGCGCCGCCACCAGCGGCGGCCTCAATTCGGCGGTAGGTTATCAGGCCGCCAAGCAACGACCGATGGGCTTGTTGCTCGCGCAAGTGCTGGTGTTCGGCTGTCTGCTGGCGGGTTTGTTGACTTTGCTGGTGGTGGCGCTGGTGCGCGAGTTCGGCAGTGAACTGGACGTAACGATGCAACTCGGTCTGCTGGCGTGGCTGTTGCTGCTGGCGGTGCCGTTGACCGTACTGAAAAGCGGCTTGCTGACCTTGCACAATGCGTCCGGCGGTGTGGTCGCGTTCAATGCCTTGCGGCTGGTGGAATCTTTCGCGCCGCTGCTGCTGTTTCTCGCGCTGTTCTGGATGTGGAAAGAAGCAGCCCTCGAAGCCGCACTGATCAGTTGGCTGGCCGGCATCAGTCTGGTGGTGCTGGTCGGCTGGCTGTGGCTCAAACGCGCGCAGCCGTTGCAGCTGCAGTGGGATCGCGCCAGCCAGAACGAACTGCTGCGCTTCAGTGCCCGCAGCCATCCGGATCTGCTGTTCCAGCAAGTGATCCTGCGTTCCGATTACCTGTTCATCGGCGCCCTGCTCGGCAGCACCGCCCTCGGGCATTACGCGATGGCCAGCGCCGCCGCCGAATTGCTGCTGATCGTTCCGGAAGCGGTGACCACGCCGCTGATGAAACGCCTGCTGCAACAGGATGAAGGCATGGACAAGGTCACGCCACTGGCGCTGCGCCTGACCGCCACGGTGATGCTCGGCGCCTGCCTGACCATGGCCGTGATCGGCGAATGGCTGATCGTCACCCTGTTCGGCGTCGCCTACCAGCCGGCGTATCCGGCGCTGCTCGCATTGCTGCCGGGGCTGCTGGGCCTGTGTTACGCGAGCATCCTGCGCCTGGACCTGATCGGCAAGAATCGCCCCGGCACGGTGTCGCTGCTGATGGGGATCGGCGCGCTGCTCAATCTTGCGCTGAACCTGCTGCTGATTCCGGCCTACGGCATCGTCGGTGCAGCGGCAGCGTCGTCGATTGCCTATCTGGCGGTGACCGTGGCGATGCTGGTGTTGTACTGCCGGTTGAGCGGCGTGGCGTTCTGGCAAACCCTGATCATTCTGCCCAGCGACCTCACGCCGATGTGGCTGATGTTGCAGCGTCGGAAGGCAGCATGAAAGGCCTGGCCCTGCTGCTCGGTCTCGGCCTGTCGCTGGACGCCTTCGCGGCGTCGATGCGTTGGGGCGACATTCGCGACGGCAGTCTGTACCTGCAAGCGGATCGCCCCGACACGGTGACCGTGCGCTGGGCGCCGGCGTGGCAGGCGGAGGCCAACGAAGAGCACATTTACCTGCTCGACGGCCGCGGCCAGTTACAGGGCGAGCGCTTCATCAAGGCCAGTGAAACCCGTGGCAGCCAGAGCTGGCCGTTGGCGCCGGGGGCCGCGAGTTATCAGCTGGAAATCCCCGGCTACAGCTTCCGCAGTTACCGGGTCGAGCACGACGAAACCACCGTGGCGCTGTTCGCCCCGGCCAAGGTGCATTTCAGTGCGGAAACCCGTAACGGCGATGAACTGTATTTCAAGGTCGCCGCGGGTGAGCGCGCGATATTGGCGGGCAAGTTCCACGGCGGAGTCAGCGCCCTGCAAGCGCAGCGGGTCGGTGACGGTCAGCCCCTGACACTGGCGCTGAAACCCTATCGCGCCTATTGGCAGTTCGATCAGGTGGCGTTGCCGGTCAGCGAGCGCGAACAGGTCTGGCGCCTGCGTCTGCAAGGCAGCGGCAAAGCGGCGTTCTGGCTCGACGGTACGGCCAATCTGTTCGCGCAGACCCCGCAACAGCTCAAACCGCTGCACGAAGACGACGGCCAGACGCGCCTGACCCTGCACGACAAAGTCCTCGGCCGCACCCCGGATCTGGGCATCGCCCTGCCCTACGTGATGCCGCCGCCCGCCAGTCATCCGCTGCTCGATGCGCTGAAACCGACGGCCGCCAGTTACTACAGTTTCGTCGACGTGACGGCGAAGAAGCCGCACTTCGAAGATGCGTTTCGCCAGGTCTATCAGGATCGTTTCGGCATTCGTCAGGACATCACCTTGCTCGCCGGCAGTCAGCGTCAGGCCGATCTGCGCGCCGACGTGCAAAGCAACAGCGGACTCGATGCCTGGCTCGCCGGCACCCGTGCGCTGGGCGGCAAAGGCACGCACTACATCGGGTTCGCCGACGAGCCTAACCTGAATTATTCGAGTTACGAGCAATACCGTTCGATCTTCACCAGCATGGCCCGGCAGGTGCGCAGCGATCCGGCGAATGGCAAGGCCGGTGTGCGCATTGCGATGCCGGCCAGTTCGCGATTGGTCAACGGCCCGTTCGCCGACAACGCAGCGAACAAGCGTGGCATCGACTGGGCGCGACGCCTGCTGAGCGAATCCGCCGATCAGGTCGATGCGCTGGCCTGGCACGAGTGGATGATTCGCGACCTGCTCGCCACCCGCGTCTACCGCGACAGCGTGCGCCGGGCGGCCGATCTGGTCGGCCTCGACGCCAAGGGCCAGCCGCGCAAGGCCTTGTTGCTGGACCAGACCAACCTGTCCAGCGGCTCGAGCCTGAGCCCCTACGATCAGGAAACCCATTTCACCTCGCTGTGGTGGGCCTCGGTGGTGATCAACGCCTCCCAGGACGGTTTGCTGACGATGCTCAACTGGTTCCAGGCCGCCGATGAGCCGCAATACCCCAAAGGCATGTTGCGGGTGCTGAGCGATGACCGCTTCGAGTTGAAACCGGTGGGCATGGCCCAGCAGTTCATCCAGCAACACTGGCTGCACAACGTGCTGTGGCTGGAGAACGACGCGTTCGAAGTCGATGTGCTGGCGATGGCCGGCGACGATCAGCGCGGGCTGCTCGGCGTGAACAAAGGCACGCGTTTGCAGCATGTCGATCTGGCGGGCGCGAAATGTCCATTGAACAACGGCGCGCTGCGCTACTTCGGCGCCGACAACCGCAGCCGCGACGCGCCTTTTCGCTGTCAGGACGGCCGCGTGCGCTTCGAACTGCCGGGACAGACCCTGTTTGCCCTGCGCTGGAGCGCCTCATGACCGCCCCGTTGATGTCCGGCCGCGCTGGCCTCTGGCCGCGCGATGACTCGTCATCAGGAGCAACGACCATGAACATGCTGCGCAAACTGACTGAAAACCTACGGCAGAAAGGACTCACTGCCACCGTGAAAAAGGTCTGGAAACACTACGTCTTTTCTCATCAGGAACTGCTGTGGATGGAGCGCGACCTTGTCAGTCCGGTGCCACCCCACAGCCTCAAACCCTATCCGCCGCTGCGGGTGGTGAAGATCACCCCGGACAACGTCAGCGCCTTCGCCCGCCACTTCGGTGACCGGATCGGCACCATGGCCGAGCTGGCCCGGGAGAATCACACCGGGCACATGCACCTGGACGATCAGGGCCATGCGGTGGCGTTCATCTGGGGCAGCGCCCGGGACTACTTCGACCGTCACTACTACGGCTGCCTGTTCCCGGTGAAACCCGGCGAGTTCTTCGAGTTCGGCGGCGAACTGACCCGCTCGTACTGGGGCACCGAGCTGTCGGTGGATCTGCAACTGGAACTGTGGAAAGCCATGGCCGCCCAGGGCTGTGACAAGGTCGTGGACGTCTGCGAGTTCCACAACATCCCGGCGCTCAAGCTGCACTTGCGCATGGGCTATACCGAACAGGGCCGGATCATGAACATCTACAAACTGTTCGGTCGCTGGCGCTTCTACCGCGAAACCCGCTACAGCGGCTCGCGCCTGGAGGCGCTGCGCAAACCTTCCCGTCCACCTGTCACAGCAACGGCGACCTGAGCCTATGGCGCGATTCGAATGGCGCACCTCGTTGTGCGCACCTGACTTCCCGGCGGCGGCCTATGAAGCGCTGCGCCTGCGGGTGACGGATCACACGCCGTTCAACAGCCTCGACTGGCTGTGTGCGGCAGAGCAGGCGCTCGATGCGCACGAGCGGCTGCATGTATTGCTGGGTTGGGAAGCAGACGAATTGCGCCTGTGCCTGCCGCTGGTGGCGATCCGTGAACAATTTTTCGGATTGCCGTTTCGGGTGGTGCATCACCTGGGTTATCCGCTGGCCGATCGCCTGGCGTTGTTATCACAGCTGAACGCCGACGACATGCGCCAAGCCCTGCGGCTGATTCGCCAGCGAGTGCCCCACGCCCTTTTGCAATTTAACGAAATCTCCGAGCCGGTCGGCGACGAAAGCGTGCTCACCGAATGGATGGCCCACAGTTCCACCGGCGAACGTCGCTTGAGCTGTCGGGTGCCGGTGCACCTGATCAGCGAGGCTGACCGCCAGGAAGTCTCGGGCGACCCGCGCTACAAACTACGCCGGGCGCGCAAGCGGATTGCCGCGTGCGGTGCCGAGGTCCGGCGGATCACGCCCGACGCAACCAGCATGGGCCCGTTGTTGCAGGCTATCAGCGAAGTCGAAGCGGTCAGTTGGAAAGGCGACGAAGGCGTCGGAATCTTTGCCAGCGACCGCAGCCGCCGCTGCATGGAAAACGCCTTCAACGCCCTCGCCGCTTCGGATCGGGTGCGCGTGGTGATGCTGGAACTGGACGGACGTTGCATCAGCTATCGGCTCGGCCTGTTCGAACAGGGCCGGCTCTACGATTACAACCTCGCCTTCCTGCCGCAATACGCCGACCTTGGCAGCGGCCGGGTGTTGCTGGAGGAATGGATTCGCTGGGGGCTGGACGACAACTGGCGCTGGATCGATGCCTCGCGGGTCAGCCTGGAAAATTCCAGCCATCAATTGCACGAACGCATGACCGGGCAACTGGAACACTGGCGCTGGAGCTTCTACTCGTGGCGCCCGAGCGGCCTGTTGCTTGGGCTGGGGCTGCGCGTCTGGCACCGGCTCAAGCCTGCGTTGCAACAATGGCGGGCGAAGCGTGCGGCGGCCAAAGCGGCGGTCATTGCGACACCTGTGATCAACCCCACCACGGAGGGCGAACATGCCTCGCCAAGTCATAGTCAACGCTGACGATTTCGGCCTGAGCCCGAACGAAAACGCGGTGATCCTCGGTGCGTTCCAGGCCGGGGTCATCAGTTCCGCCACCGCCATGGCCAACATGCCGGCGTTCGAAGCGGCCTGCGCCATGGCCCGGCTGCCGTTGCTGGAAGGCCGGATCGGCCTGCACTTCAACCTGACCTACGGTCGGCCCTTGAGCCGGGCCATTCTCGAACGTCGCACCTTCTGCGACAGCCACGGCGTGTTCGACCTCAGCCTGGCGCGCCACAGCCTGTGGCTGGGCCGGGAAGATCGCGAAGCGGTGCAGGAAGAATTGCAGGCGCAGTGGCAGCGCTGCGTCGATCACGGCGTGCGTCCCAGCCACCTCGATTCGCATCAGCACGTGCACAACATCTGGCCGATCGGCGAGATCGTCGCGCGCTTCGCTGCCCATCAAGGTGTGCCGGTGCGCCTGGCGCGCAACCTGGGGCAAAACCTCAGCCTGCCCAAACGCGTGTTCAAGGGTTTGCTCAATCGCCGATTGCAGGGATTGGCCGGGGTCACGGCCGATTACGTTTGCACCCCGGTGGACCTGCGCAACGCTGCTGCGCCGACCGACGGCGTGCTGGAAATCGTCGCTCATCCGAACCAGCTCGGGGCGGATTTCGGTGATGCCTATCTGCAACCCGGAGAGTCCCTGAGCCGCGTGCTAGAGCTGCGGCTGGCGGGGGTTCCACGGGTTTCCTATGCCGATCTGAACAAGGAATTTCTACGCGGTGCCGAGGCACTCTGAACCGTTACACAACTTGCAATACATTCAAAGCTGGCGCTTTGACATGAACTTGCAGGGCTGATCTATACCCACAAAAGCGTCATCCACAACACCCGGGCTCCGGCCTCGGAGGGCATCATGAGCGTCATTGAAAAGCTGCGTGAACGTATCAAGCAAAAAGGCCTGGGCCGCACCTTCGGCACGTTGTGGAAACGCTACGTGTTCTTCCATTGGGAACTGTTGTGGATGGAGCGCGACCTGGTCAGCCCGGTACCGCCGCACAAGCTGCGCCCCTACGACGGCCTGCGCAAAGTCGACATCACCGCCGAGAATGCCGGCGCGTTCGCCAAACACTTCGGTGACCGGGTGCAGACCATGGCCGAACTGGCCAACGAAGGCCACACCGGGCACATGTACCTGGATGCCGACGGCCATGCGGTGGGATTTATCTGGGGCAGCACTCGTGACTACCACGACCGCCACTATTACGGCTGCACCTTCCCGGTCAAACCCGGCGAGTTCTTCGAGTTCGGCGGTGAAATGATCCGCGCCTACTTCGGCAGCAGCCTGTCGGTGGACGTGCAGGTCGCCCTCTGGGAAGCCATGGCCGCCCAGGGTTGCAACAAGGTGGTGGACGTCTGCGAAACCCACAACATCCCGGCGCTGAAACTGCACATCCGCATGGGCTACCACGAACAGGGCCGCGTCACCCACGTCTATTGCCTGTTCGGCAAATGGCGGTTCTTCCGCGAAACGCGCTATGAGGGTTCACGCCTCGATCCGCTGCGCAAACCGGGACGGCCGGTGGTGACGGCGGCTGCGCAGGCTTGAAGGTCCAAAGCAGCACTGTGGGAGCTATCGGAGACGCTAGCTCCTACATAATCTGAGACTACTTGCCTACACCTGCAGACGACACATCCAAGGCCGATAACAGAACCGGCTGACTGCTCGACCGTATCCAAATGGATACAGTCGAGCCATGAACTATTTCGTGCAACAGACATCCGTGTTCGTGACCTGGCATGCCTCTATTCGAGATCTCCGTGCCAAGGTAGCTATTGCCCGTCGCATAGATCGTGCATCAGCAGGTAATCTAGGCGACATTAAACCCGTAGGTGATGGTGTGTCGGAAATGCGCGTTGATGTCGGCGCCGGGTATCGGGTCTACTTCACGATGCGTAACGGTGTAGTTATCGTTTTGCTGGCCGGCGGCGACAAATCCACACAAAGCGCGGACATCAGACGTGCAAAAAAAATGGCAAAGGAGGTTTAACCATGAGCCAGACTTTGACAGCTTTTGATATGGCAGCACTGCTGGACAGTGATGAAGCCATCAGTGAATACCTATCCCAAGTGTTGGCCGACGGTGACAACGAAGAGTTTCTTCGTGCAATCGGTTATGTCGTCAAGGCGCGTGGCATGACGCAGATTGCGAAGGATTCGGGCATGGGGCGCGAAAGTCTGTACAAGGCTTTCGCACCAGGAGCCAAGCCTCGCTTCGACACGGTTCTTAAAGTCATTCATGCCCTTGGCATCGATCTGTGTGCACAACCGGGACATGTGCTGAATCACTCCACGTCCTGAAAGCTGCGCTACTCAGCGCTTCACCCCCACCCACGTAAAACACATCGGCATCTGCGCCTCGCGGTTCTGGTACTGGTCATACACTTCTTCCCGGTTCGAGTGCGGGTATTCCTTGAAGTGCGAGATGTTCAGGCCGGCCTCGAGGGCGGCGGTGAAGATCGCGCCGAGGCTGTGCACGAACCAGTAGGACTTGGCCGCCGGCTGTTCGACCTTGCCGACGTAGACGATCGGTTTTTCAAGCACGAACGGTTCTTTACGGAAATACGAGCTGGCGAAACGAAACGGGTCCTCGGCCTCGGGGTCGACCATTTCCAGGAACGGGTGGGTTTCGTAGATCACCAGTTGTCCCCCCGGTTTGAGAGTCGAGGCGACGTGGCGGAAGAATTCGCCGATGTCGGGCATCCAGTTAAGGACGCCGATGGTGATCAGTGCAACGTCAAAACGGCCGCGCAGCGATTCAGGCAAATGATGAATATCGGCTTCGATGAATTCGGCGTTGTGCGGCGAACGTTTGTTCAGTTCGCGGGCCTGTTCGAGAAACGCGCTCGACTGATCGATACCGACCACGTTCCGTGCGCCGAGGGCGAACAGTGACAGGCTTTCGCGGCCGTTGTTGCAACACAGCTGCACGACGTCTTTGCCATCGACACCGACCTGCTCGAGCAAGCCGCGTAGGGTGTCGTCGAGGCAGGAAAAATCAGCCTGCGCGACGTCGGTCAGCAAGGCCTGCCACTCGGGGGAGTCCTGGTGATGACGGGCGGAATCGTTCCACGCCTGACGATTGCTCTCGACGGCGTTTTTATTGTTTGGCACTTCCATGGCGCACTCCGGGCGATGCTCACAATTGAGCGGCCCGAGTCTAGATCAGCCTCGCGCAGCAGGTTGTTGCGAACTTGTAAGCCGACAACACCTGCACCAACGCCTGCACCACGGACAGCTATAGTTAATAGCCTTGGGGAAATCCGCTTCCACAGGTGCTGCCATGGGAATGTTCAATCGACTGCTTTTGTCCGCCTGTCTGCTCGCCGCCACCCAGGCGCAGGCGCTGGACAGCAACTTCGACTACTACGGGTCGGACCAGCCTTTTGCCCACCCTGCTCCGCCGTCGCTGTCCGCTCAGCCGCCCCGGCCGTTCGATGACACGCCGCCACAGGACTTCATCGTCATCCCGGATCGCCGTGTTTTCCAGGACTCGCAACTGCCGACCGTGGCCGATGCGACGGTGCGGGTGTTTATCCGCACCTACGATGCCGAGCGCGGCATTTACGTCAACGACGAAGTGCTGGACCCGACGTGCGTGCTCGAATGCCTCGGCACGCCCAGCCCACGCAGCAACGCGGTCTACCACTGACGCTTGTCCGGGCGTGCCAGGCCGAGTTTTTCGATGCGGTAGCGCAGCATGTCGCGGCTCAGGCCCAGCAGGCGCGCCGATTTGGTGACGTTCCAGTCGGTCTTGTCGAGCATCTTGCGCACCATGTCGCGTTCGACTTCCGGCAGGTTCATCGATTCGGTATTGCTCGCCGGGCGCGGTTCGAAGTGCGGGTGCGGCACCTCGTGCTGATGCTGCGGTGGCAGGTCATCGCACAGGCTCATGCACACGTTCAACTGGTGCGCGGCGATGGTATCGCCCTGCGCCAGCAGCACGGTCTGTTCGAGCATGTTGCGCAGTTCGCGCACGTTGCCCGGCCAGGTGTAACTGAGCAGCAGCTCTTCGGCCTGATCGCTGAAATGCAGGTTCGGTTTGCCATAGCGCTTGCCGTGGCTGGCGAGGAAGTGCCGGGCCAGCAGCAGGATGTCTTCGCCACGGGCGTACAAGCGCGGGACCTTGATCGAGATGATCCGCAGGCGGAAAAACAGATCGCGGCGGAACTTGCCCTGCTGGACCATCTGCTCAAGGTTGCAATTGGTGGCGCTGATCACCCGCAGGTTGACCTTGCGCTCCTTCACCGAGCCGACCCGGCGAATGGTGCGATCCTCCAGCAATTTCAGCAGCTTGGCCTGGAGCACCAGATCCATTTCACCGATTTCATCGAGAAACAGCGTGCCGCCATCTGCGGCTTCCACCAGCCCGACCCGGCGGTCCTTGGCATCGGTGAACGCGCCTTTTTCATGCCCGAACAGCTCTGACTCCACCAGGTTGGCCGGAATCGACGCGCAGTTGAATTCAATGAACGGGCCTTTGCTGCGCGCGCCGTCGAAATGCAGCGCGCGGGCGACCAGTTCCTTGCCGGTACCGGTTTCGCCCTCCACCAGAACCGGCGGCAGATCGCCGTTGGCCATGCGCCGCTCGGCGTCGAGCAACTGACCGATGGTGTTCTTCAGGTGCAGCATAGGCGCCGATTCGCCGATCAGCGCCTGCACTCCGGATTTCTGCGCCTCGCGCTCCTGGTAGAACGACAGCGTGCGCTCCATCCGTTCGGTGGCCAGGGCCTTGTCCAGCAGCAGTTTGAGTTCTGGCAGCGCGACCGGTTTGGTGACGTAATGAAAGGCGCCCTCCTTCATTGCGACCACCGCGTCTTCGACGTTGCCGTAACCGGTCATCATGATCACTTTCAGGTCCGGCGCGCTGATGCGCAGCTTCTGGATCAGATCGTGACCGCTCATGCCCGGCAGCGAGTTGTCGGTCAGGACGATGTCCGGCATGAAGCTTTCCAGTTGCCCCAGCGCGTCCTCGGCCGAGTGGCAGACCGTCACCTCGAAGTCTTTGCGCTCCAGGTAGGTCTGAATATTTTCGGCCAGCAGTTCGTCATCCTCGACCAGCAGAATGCTGTGTTCCATATTCCCCTCCCGATGCCACTCTAAAGTTGAGACTGACGCGGGTTCCTTCCTGCTCGCGGCTGGTCAGCATGACCGAACCCTGAAACCGCTCCATGATTCGCTTGACCAGCGCCAGGCCGACCCCGAGGCCGCCCTGCTTGGTGGTGAAAAACGGTTTGAACACCAGTTGTTGCTGCTGCGCGCTCATGCCTTTGCCGGTGTCGCTCAGGGTCATGCGCACCTGACCGGCCTGCGCCGTTTCAATCTCGACACTGAGTACGCCGCCTCTGGGCATCGCTTCCAGGGCATTGGCAAACAGGCTATTGAGAATTTGCGTGAGCAGCACCTGTTGACTGACCACCGGCGGGCAATCTTGTGGTGCGAATCGCACTTCGACGCCGTTGCGCCGGATCAGCGCATCAAACGCCCCCAGGGTGTCCTCGACCGCCGCCAGCAGGTCCACCGCCTCGCCGTCGTCACTCATCGGGCGCAACGACACCAGCAGTTCGCGAACCCAGCGCGACATGCGGTCGACCTGGCTGATGATGTCGCCGATGTTGCGTTGCGCGCCGGGGCTGGCGATTTCCTGGGCCAGCTCGGCGCTGGAACGAATGGTCGCCAGCGGGTTGCGCAGGCTGTGGGCCACCGCCGAGGACATCTCGCCCAGAGCGACAAAGGTTTCATTGCTGATCAGTTGCTGCTGCTGGCTCTGCAGCAGCGTCGAGGCGCGCCGCACGATCCAGAACAAGCCGAGGTAAATCGCCGCGCCGCCGAGGATCGTCGCAGCCCAGATCGAGGCGAACCCTCGGTCGATACGGTCGACCAGATCGGCCGGCTCCTTGTAAATCTCGACCATGGCGACCACTTTGCTTTTGTCGGCGTTGAACATCGGAATGTAGTTTTCGATGAACAGGTATTTCGGTTCGCGGGACAGCCGCTGCTCGGGTTTTTCATCGTCGATCTTGTGATAACTGGAAGACACCGGGACTTTCATCTCGAACGACTCATCCAGCTCGTCGTCGTCTTCAAACTTGACGTTGATCAGTTCGGGGTTGGTCGACCAGATGACCGTGCGGTCCAGGGCGTAAACCGTGGCCAGCAGAACATCCGGCAAATGTTCGACATGATCGAGAAACTCGGCACGGGCCATTGCATGGGACAGCGGATCGACGTCGGGGTAGTTCCCGTCCTGGCGCGAGTCGAGCATCTCGCCCATGGTCCGTTGCGGCGTGATGTTGGCATGGCGCATTTCTGCATCGCCGATGGCCTGCACGAATTGCGCGGTGAGCAGCGCATCGCGCTCCACGCTTTCGGTGACCACGAAGCGCGTGGAGATATACCCCAGCCCCAGCGCCACGGCCGCGATGATGAAAAAACTGGCCAGCGAAAACCAGCGCAGCAGATTGAACTGCCCGCCCCAGCTCTTGATGGCCGCCAGCGCGAGGTTCGGTGCCGATGTTTTCTGTTCTTCCAGTCGTTGCATGGGGATGCCCTGGCGTTCTGGTATCGAGCCGGTTACAGCCGCCCTCTCTCGAATGAGTGTAGGTGGCAATGACCGTGACACACGGTTCAATGATGCTATTTAGCCGCTACTGCATTCGACTCACCGTTTCGCTGACAGAAGCCGGTTTTACTGGCGTCAATGCCCCGTCGGCCAAGGGCTGCACGGACGGATGCTGACGCTCGGTTTCGGCACTCAGAAAGTCGATGATCGACTGCGCCGAGGCCTCGTCCAGGCGCAGATTGGGCATCGGGATACGCTCGTATTGCTCGAACAGTTGCAGTGCGACCGGATCTTTCTCCGCCAGCACGCGATCCGGTTCGCGGATCCAGCGATTGAGCCAGGCCGGATCACGCTGGTGGGTCACGCCGATCAGGTCCGGGCCGATGTTGCGCATGCCGATGCCTTCGCCGTCCTGCGGGCCGAGGCTGTGACACGAAGCGCAGCGGGTGCGGAACAGTTCTTCGCCATTGCTCGGCGGACGAATCTGCGGAGCGTCGGCGTAGCTTTCTTCGGTGCTGGCCTGTTTCCAGTTCTGCAGCGTGTTGGCGAGCTGGTCGGCGAGGATCCACGGGTTCTCGAACGGCGAGGCTTTCATCCAGCGCCCGGTGCTCTGGTTGCCGACGATCAGGCTCAGGTTGTGGTCCTTGGTGCGGCCGTTGTCGACGCCTTCGATAAACAGCCCGAGCTTCTTGCGCAACTCGGTGACGTCTTCGAACTCGCCGGTGAGGAATTTCCAGCCGGGGCCGACCTTGAAGCGTTGCGCATAGGCCTTGAGCACTGCGGGGGTGTCGCTCAGCGGATCGATAGTGATCGAGTAGAAGAAGATGTCTTTCCCGACCCGGTCCCCCAGCAGTTTCTGCACCTGGCGCAAGCGTGCGGTTTCCAGTGGGCAGGAGTCGCTGCACGAAGTGAAGATGAAGTTGATCACCACCACCTTGTCTTTGATCAGGTCATCGAAAAAGCGCACCTGCCGACCGTCCTGGTCGGTCAGCAGGGTGTTGGGGAAATAGTCGCCACCCCACGGGGTGGCGGACTCACTGGCGCCTTCGGGCTGCGCCTGATGGGCGATGAGCACCTGGCTGCCGAGCAGGCAGGTGACCAGCACCAGAATCAGGTGCATGCCCAGGGCGCGGGAGCGCGGCGTTGGCTGGGTCGTGTCGGCTCCCTCCCTTTTCATGGTTTCACGGTCACTTGCGGGCCGAAGCCGTCGCCGGTGCGGAAGGTTGGCAGCGCGGCGGAGTTGACGTAGCGCACGCCATCCCAGCTCGGCAGCGGTGTCGGCATCAACTGCAGTTGCCCGGGTTTCTCGAGGTCCCAACGCAGCAGCATCGAGTTGTCCTCATGCTGGGTGTTGTGACAGTGCTCCATGTAAGTCCCGGCGAACTCGCGGAAGTTGATCGCCATCTCGACGCTGTCCAGCCCGTCGGCCTCCGAACCGATGCGATAGACGTCCTTGCGCGCCCATTTTTCCCATTCAGGCGGGGCCTTGCCGCCACGGCTGAGGATGATCCCCTCCTCGAAGTGCACGTGCACCGGATGACTCCAGCCCGTGCCGCCGGCCTTGATGTTCCACACTTCCAGGGTGCCGATGCCGCTGACTCCGGCGTCGGTCGGGCCGCTGGCCAGTTTGGTCGAGGCATTCAACCGGCGTGGGTCCATGTGGAAGCCGAAACCGCTATCGGTCTTGATCGTCCACGGCGCTTCATCGGTGCCGTCGGCGCGACCGAAGGTGAAGGTCCGGTGCAGCGCCTTGGCCAGCAGCGCCTTGTCGGCAGCGTTGTCACGGTGGATCTTCAGCGGAATCATCACCAGGCCTTCCGCCTTGCCCGGTTTGGCCGGTTCGTAGGCCGCCGGGTTCATCGACAGATCCTGGCCGGTATAAGCCTTGACGTTGAGTTGCAGGACCTTGCCTACCACCGGGTCACCCCGATCCCATTGCGGGCCCTTGCTGGTCTGTTTGATGACTGCCAGGTATTTCTCCGACAGCACGTCGGCCAGCGGGATCACTTCTTTCGGGCCCTTGCCGTCGTCTTGGGCCTGCAGGTTGACGAAGAACAGCTTGTCGCCCGGTTTGATGCCGTTTTTCGCAAAGTTGACGATGATGTCGAACCGCTCGGCGATGCCCTGAGTCGGCAGGATCGCGTTGTGGTTCTGCTTGTCGCCGTCGGCATCCAGGTCCATCGAGCCGTCGAACGGCACGCTGTGTTCCATGATGTTGCCGTCGTTGGCGATCATGTGGAACGGCACGCGGCTGTACGACACACCGGAGTTTCTCGGCCCCTGGAATTCGCCGCCGGTGCCTTTGACTTCACGCACCAGCGCGAGCTTGAAGTAGCGCGACACCGAACCATTGAGGAGGCGGAAGCGATAACTGCGCGCCCGCACGTCGAGGGTCGGTTTCCATTGCCAGTTGACCAGCACCTGATCGCCGATGAAGCCATCGGTGTTGAACGGGTTGAACCACAGCTGACCCTGCTGATCCCAGGCTTTGTCGGCGAACACCAGGTTGACGTCATAGTCGCGGTTGCCCCACGGCAAGGCGCTGCCGCTGGGGAAACGCAGGTTGACGCCGTCGTTCACCGATTCGTTGCCACGGTCCAGGGCGCTGTAGTAGTTCATCATCGCCGCGTTGCCCTTGTAGACGTTCTGCGCGGTGAAATCGAGCATGTGGTCGTGGAACCAGTGGGTGCTCATGGTTTCGCGCCAGTCGCCGCGAATCCTGATGGTGCCGTGGTCGCAGGTCTTTTTCGCAGGCTGCAGGTCGTTGACCCACAGGGTTTCCCCCGGTGCGCACGGGAATGCGGCGCGTGGATCTTCAGCCTTGGTGTTAATGCTGTCATAACCGGCGAGCTGGATCGGCCAGCGATAGTCGTAAAACTGGCCGGGGAAGAAGAACGCGTTGGCATAACCGTCGCTTTCCGCTGGCGCGTGGCCGTTGTGCTCGTGGGTGGTGATGGTGTGCAGGCCGAAACCGCGGTTGGCCGATGGGTCGATCGGCAAACCGTTGTAGTGCCGCATCAGCACCGGTTGGCCGTAGCGCACCATCAACAGTTTCGGCGGCAGCGTACCGTCGAAGGTCCACACCGAGTTGTGGTCCTGAACCGGCATCGCCGGGTGGAACCGTGGATCGACACCCTTGGCCGTGCCATCCGTCGCCGGCACGCCCGCGACGTTGTGGTACAGACCGCCGGGGCCGAATTCGCCCACCGCATAACCGTGCATCTGCCGACTGTCACGCAGGCCGCCGTTCAGCCGCGCACCGGTTTGCACGGTCTTGTAGGCGACTTGCGGGTAGAACTCGTTCCAGCGCTGATGAGCCCAACCTTTTCCCGGTGGCCGGCCTTCGGCGGAGGAACCGATGTGACGGTTGAGGAACAGTTCGATCTGCGCCTGCCAAGGGTTGCGGTCAACCGTGTTGGCATACTGGCTCGGAAATGGCGTGAGCCCCGGTTGACGCAGGAATGCATCCAGCGCGGTGCCGGGTGGCGCGCTGCGGGCGATGTTGTTCGGGTCTTGCGCCGGTGCCGGGCCGATGGCCGCAGGCGGGAAGCTCAACGGCGCGGCCGGTGTGGTCGGGTCGAGTTTTTCCGGGCCGAACTCTTCGAACAGCACCAGTTGCTGAGTGAACGGCTGGGCACCGTACAGCGGGCTTGGCTTGCCGTTGGTGGGGTAATTGAAACTGGTCTGGACGGTGGGCGGCAGGATGTTTTCCGTGCGCGTCGTGTTGCGCGTGCCTTTGACCCCGTCAGGCAGATCGAAGGAGTCTACGTTGGCCTCGGGCATCGTCAGGATTGCATTGAGCGCGCCAGCGCGGTCTTCGGGCTCGTCGTAATAGGCCGACGGGTCGGACGCTTCCGGCTGATTCTCGTCGTCGATCGGGCTCGCTCGGACCGCGGACATCTGGCCCAGGGTCAACATCAGAAAGACGCTCAGTGGCGTCAACAGGAAAAGCTTTTTGGGGTCACGCATTGCTCTGTCCATCACCAGCCGCCTCATCTAAGGAAGGGGTGATGGTGTTTTGCAATTACCTCGCCAAAAAATCATTTCCAGTTGTTACAGGGACTTGCACGCGCTGTTGCATTCCCCACTCCCCGGTGACCGGGGCCTGACACCCACTGCTGGGGGAAAGTTCACCCCAATTTACTGAATGAGCTGAAACGCCAGACGAACGGTGGTGCCCTCGCCTTCACGGCTGTCCAGGCTCACGCCCCCGCCGAAGCGTTCCATGATCCGTTTGACCAGTACCAGCCCCACGCCGAGGCCGCCCTGCTTGGTGGTGAAGAACGGCCGGAACGCCATGCTGCGCTGTTCCTCGTTCATGCCTTTGCCGGTGTCGCTGAGTACAACGCTTACGCCACGGCTGTCGCTCGGTTCGAGGGTGATGGTCAGTGTGCCGCCCTTGTCCATCGCTTCCAGCGCATTGGCCAGCAGGCTGTTGAGGATTTGTGTGAGCTGCACCGGCTGGCTCAGCACCATCGGCGTCTGCTGAGGTTGAAACACCACGTGCACGCCAGCCTTGGCAATCTGCTGCTCGAACGCCATCAGGCTGTCGTGCAGCGCCGCCACCAGGTTCACCGGTTCCGGGTCGTCATTGAGCGGTCGCAACGATTGCAGCAGTTCGCGCACCCACTTCGACATGCGGTCGACCTGGCCGATGATGTCCTTGATGTTCTTCTGTGCCGGCCCCGCGTCGAACTCCAGCGCCAGCTCGGCGCTGGAGCGAATGGTCGCCAGCGGGTTGCGCAGACTGTGGGCCACTGCCGAAGACATCTCGCCCAGCGCGACAAAGGTTTCGTTGGCGATCAGTTGTTTTTGCTGGGCCGCCAGCAGAATCGCCGCCCGCCGCACGATCCAGTACAACCCCAGGTAAATCAGCCCGCCGCCCAGCGCGGTGGCCAGCCAGATCAGCGCCAGACCGCGCTCCATGCGGGCGATCAGGTCCTTGGGCTCCTTATAGATCTCGACCATCGCCGTGACGTTCTTGCCCTCGGCGTCGAACAGTGGAATGTAGTTTTCAATGAAGATGTATTCCGGCGGCACCACGAACTTCTGTTCTTCACGGCCCTTGTCTACGTTGTGGTAACTCGCCGACACCGGGATCTTTTCATCGAAGGCCCGGTCGAGGTCTTCGTCGGCATGAATGCGGGTGTTGACCAGCGCCGGGTTGGTCGACCAGATCACGGTACGGTCCGGCGCATAAATGTTGGCGAGGATCACATCCGGCAAATGCTCGATGTGATCAAGAAACTCACCTCTGGCGCTGGCCCGGGCTTGCGGGTCGACATCGGGAAAATCGTTGTCCTGACGAGGGTCGAGCAACTCCCCCATGGTGCGGATATTGGGGATCGAAACGTGGCGCACTTCCGCCGACGCGATGGCCTGAATGAACTGCGCAGTGAGCAAGGCATCGCGCTGCACGCTTTCTTCGATCACGAACCGTGTCGACACCGCCCCGAGCGCCACCGCCACGGTGCCGATCACCGCCATGCTGATCAATGAAAACCAGCGCAACAGGTTGAACGGCTGCTTGCGCGAGTTCAGCCGCTGGCTGCCCTCCTCGACCGGTAGCGTTTTTGACTGCATGTTCATGGCGGCGACTTCCCGATACGTCCCTATAGGGTTATAGCCCACGGTTGGGTGTTTGCCCGGATGCGGGGGGTGAACGGCCCCACGTTCGGCCGATTTCCCGGTCAGGCGAAAACCGCCAGGCGTTCATGCCCCCACAATCCCCAATGCTGGGGACAGTCGCCCTATCCGGACGTGCGTCCTTTTCCCCCACGACAAGCCGCGAACCCTTGCGCCACGGGCGTTTGCCGCCGTTTGGCCCGTCGTTGGTATGGAAGTTGTAAAGCCCTCTGCAACTGACCCATCCCCAAGGGGCAGGTACTTTGATAGAGGGATTAACTCATGCACCCTTTACTGTCCAAAACCGCGACCGTCCTGGTCGTGAGCGCCTTGGCCCAGGGCATTGCCCAGGCCGCTCTGTTCGCCGTCGATCCGGGTCCCTACACACCGGCCAATGGCGGTTTCGCCAGCTGGTATCAGGACAGCCACGGTCGCACCCTGGATCTGTGCCTGTCCAAAGCGCTCAGCTCCCGCGTGCCGAGCACACCCGGCGCCCCGTCGTACATGTGCTCGCTGCTGCCGACCCCCGGCGTGTTCGATGACGCGCAACCGCTCGTATTCCCCACCAACTTCCCCGATGAAGCCTTCTGGTTCACCGGAGAAACCACCGTCGTCGATGCAGCACGCGGCATCGACCTGACTTACGTCAGCGCCATCGAAGCCGCGTTCGGCGGCGGCGACCCCGCAGAGGGCGACCAGATCAGCTTCGCCCGAATCCGCATCCGGGTCGATGTGCCCACTGCCGGCACCTACGTCATCACCCACCCCTACGGCGTCGATGTATTCACCGTCGATACCCCCGGCCGGCGCGCGATCAACATGACCCGCGACATCGGCATCGGCACCCCGCAAACCTACGACGGCGCGCTCAAGGGTGACATCGGTCCGTTCCTGCGCAGCGTCAACGGGCCGTACACCGAGACCAATCCGTTGACCGGCGCGGCCGAACAGTTTGTTGGCGATCCGAACCTCAACGAAGCGGTCACCGGCAGCCCGTTCAACACCAACTACGTACGCATCGAAGGCCCGGGCGGCATCGACCTGCGCAGCACGACTTTCGCCGTGTCCGGCAAGTTGTCGACAGTAGTGCGGCCAACGCCTCTGATCACCGAGCGCAGCACCTACTCGCGCAAGCCCGGCGAAAGCGCACCAGTGGCCCAACAAGACGTGTTCGTCAAAGCCCCGCCCGCGCCGGGTACCGCCGCCATCACCAGCAGCACGCCCGTGGTGAACATGACAGAAGCCGACAGCACCGGCAGCTGGTACGCGCAATCGGCGGTCAACCCGACTTTGCCCTCCGTGCTGCAGGTGACCGCCGACAACCACCTGGCGATCGCCACCAGTTCGCCGACCACCCTGCCCATGAACCTGACCGACCTGGTGGTGATCCAGCGCGCCGAGTACAGCCTCACTTCCGGGCAATTGACCGTGGTGGCCTCGACCAGTGACGAAACCTCGCCACCGGTGCTCACCGCCACCTCCGGCACCGGCGCCACCATCGGTGCGCTGGGCGGTGATGGCGCGGTGAAAACCCTGGCCACCGGGATCACGCCGATTCCACCGGCCAAGGTTCGGGTGACGTCGTCCAACGGCGGCAGCGATACCGAAGAAGTGGTCATCGTGCAATGAACGCTCACATGCCCAGATCCGCATCAGGAGGCATCATGAACAAGTGGCCACGCTTCGCGCTCAACGCGCTCGGGCTGACAATCTCGCTGACCGGCAGTGCGTTCGCGCAACTGGCCGCCGTCGATCCCGGCCCCTACACCTTCGCCACCGGGAAATTCCCGATGTGGTATCAGGACAACAATCAACTGTCGATGGAGCTCTGCCAGTCGCGCGCCGCCAGTTCGCGGGTGCCGGTCAGCACCCCGCCGGCGTACATGTGCACTTTGCTGCCGGAACCGGGCGTGTTCGATGACAGCCTGCCGATGGTGTTCCCCGACAACTGGCCGCCGGAAGCGTTCTGGTTCCTGGCGGAAACCGCGATCCCCAACAACGGTGCCGGTTTCGGCGTGGATGCCTACGTGGCCGGGATCGAAGCGGCATTCGCTGCAGAAAACCCGGTGGACGGCGATCAGCAAAGCTTCGCGCGGATCCGCATCCGGGTGAACGTCCCGGTGGCCGGCACCTACACCATCACCCACCCGTATGGTGTTGAAACGGTCAACGTCACCACACCGGGTCGACGAGCAATCAACATCACCAAGGACGTCGGCATCGGCGCGCCGGGCAACTTCAGCGGTGCGCTCGACGGCGCCATCGGCCCATTCCTGCGCAGCATCAACGGCCCTTATACCGAAGTGAACCCGGACACCGGCGGCATCGAAACCTTCGTCGGCGACCCGAATCTCACCGAAGCGGTGACCGGCAGCCCGTTCAACACCAACTTCCTGCGGATCGATGGTCCGTCGGGCGCCGGCTCGATTCAGACCAACCTGTTCACCGTCGCCGGCAAGGTCCTCGACAATCGTCAGCAAACCCAAGTCGCCATCGACCGCGCCACCTATCGCCGGACCTCGGCCGGTGTGCGCGCCGAGGTGTTCGCCAAGGCTGACAGCAGCTCGACCCTGTGCTTCCGCGAAACCGTGGCGTTGCTGCCCGGCCCACCACCGACGCCGTGCCAGACCAGTCTGCTGGGCGACAACAACGGGTTGTTCTTCGGCCAGCGCCTGGGCACCGGCACCCTGCCGTCGGTGGTGGTCGTGACCGCGACCAACCCGGCCGGCACTACCCGTCCGACCGCCGTTTCGGCCAAGCTCACCGACGTGGTGAAAATCCAGACCGCCCGCTACAGCTGGGCCAACCACAGCCTGCTGATCGAAGCCACCTCGACAGATGAAGTCGCGGTGCCGGATATGGTTGCCCAAGGCTACGGACGTCTGTCGAAAACCGGCACGCTGCAAAAAATCACCGTGGCCGACCTGACCCAGCCTCCGGCGACCGTCACGGTCAAATCCGCCGCCGGCGGCAGCGATACCGAGCCAGTCGTAGTGGTCGGTGCAGCACCGGACACCGGTGAGAACCAGGCGCCACTGGCCAACGCCGACACCGGCAGCACCAGCTTCGGCGTGCCGATCACCCTCAGCCTGCTGACCAACGACAGCGACCCGGACAACAACGTGCCGCTGACCATCACCGCGCTGACTCAACCGGCCGCCGGCCAAGGCACCGTCGCGCTGAGCGGCACCACCTCGGTGGTCTACACCCCGCCAGCCGTGGTGACGACACCGTTGACCACGACCTTCACCTACAAGGCGCAAGACAGCAAAGGCCTGGCCTCGGCCAACCCGGCGACCGTGACGGTGACCGTCGCGCCTAACCGGCCACCGACCGCGGTCGCCGACAGCGTCGCCACCCTGGGTGTCGCGATCCCGATCAACGTCCTGGCCAACGACACCGATCCGGAAGGCAACACGCCGCTGGGCGTCGCCAGCCTGACCCAACCGCCGGCAGGACGCGGCACGGTCAGCACCGACGGCACGGTGATCACCTACACCCCACCGGCCACCGTGACCACGGCTTTCACCACGACCTTCACCTACATCGCCCGGGACAGCTTCAACGCCCAGTCGACGCCGGCAACGGTCACGGTGCAAGTGTCGCCACGGCCAGCGGCGGAAACCTTCACGATCACCACTTCGACCGTGCAGGCCCGCTCCGGCGGCCGCTTCAACTGGGACTTCGCCGGCACCTCGTCGGTGACCACCGGCAACACCATCACCGTGCAGGTCACCACCCCGACCGGGCTGGTAACGCTGGGTACCACCACGGTACCGGTGACCGGACGCTGGCGACTGACGCTGAACAACACGCTGGTCGTGCCATCAGCCAACCCGACCGCCACCATCCGCTCGTCCCAAGGCACCGTGCGGACGGTGTCGGTGACCACGCTCTGAGCCAGTGCCCCGCCTGCTTTCGGGCAGGCGGGGCAACGCTCAACGGTTAACGCCCCACAGGATATTTGCCATGAACACGCCGACCGCCGCCCTGCTTTGCCTGCTCGCCCTGTGCGTCAGTGCGGGCGTGCGCGCCGACGACCTGATGGAAAACGACGACCTGGCGCCCAACAGCGCCGATCTCGGCGAACTGCCGCCCCCCGTGGGCCAGCAAGCCCTGATCGACCAGAACGGCCAGGTCAACCTCGCGCTGCTGTCGCAAAACGGTCAGTCGCTGCTGGGCAAGATCGTGCAGTCGGGCAGCAATCAGGAGGCGTACATCCTGCAACAAGGCAGCGACCTGATGGCCTTGATCACGCAAAACGGCTCCGGCAACGCCGCTTCCATTACGCAAACCGGCAGCCACAACCGCGCGCAGATTTCGCAAAACGGCAACAACAACGACGCCAGCATCGAGCAGGCCGGCACGGGGCTGCAAAGCGCCGTGACCCAGTCGGGCAACGGCATGAGCGTTTCGGTCAAGCAATATCGCTAAGCACTGCAATCATCGGAGAGTTCATCATGTTCAAACTGACGCCCCTCACCGCCGCCATCCTGGTCATGATCAGTGCCCAGGCCATGGCCGACGACAGCCTTTCCACCCAGAGCCAGTTCGGTACGGCCAACATCGCTGATGTGAAGCAGACCCAGGCGCCGTTCAGCACCGCGACCCAAACCCAACTCGGCCAGGGCAACGACGCCGCCGCCGTGCAAGACACCGCCACCAGCGTCATCACCCAGGACGCGGTCGGTGACTACAACGCCGGTTACGCAGAGCAGCTTTTCGAAGACAACAGCACCATCACCCAACAACAGACCGGTGCCTTCAACACCGCCCACGCCAGCCAGTCCCTCGGCTTCGGCGCCGGCAACCAGGCCCTGCAACAACAGCAAGGCACCGGCAATTTCTCGTTCGTCTACCAGGACTCGCAGAACGGCAGCGAAGGCAAGACCTTCCAGTTCGGCGACAGCAACGAAGCCAACATCGAGCAACTGTACGAAGGCACCGGCAACAGCTCGGTGATCACCCAGTACGGCACCGCCAACTACGGCACCGCCGAACAGGTCCTGCACAACGGCGGCCAGATCGGCATCAACCAGGCCGGCGAAGGCAACTACGCCTACGGCGACCAGCGCAACGGCACCGGCGGCAACATCACCATCAACCAGTTCGGCAACCTCAACGGCACCGAAATCTGGCAGGACTCGCAACTGGCCAGCCAGGCCACCGTCAACCAGTACGGCGACAGCAACGAAACCGTGGTCGACCAAAGCTTCGGCGAAAACAACACCGCCGCCGTCACCCAGGTCGGCAACACCAACGCCATCTATGCCGACCAGTTCGAATCGGTCAACTCGACCCTGGCCCTGTATCAAGTCGGCAACGGCAACGTGCATTTCACCTACCAGAACGGCGACAGCCACACCCTCAACGCTACCTCGGTGGGCAACGACAACAAGGTCTACGCCAGTAACTGGAAAGGCCCGCAACATGGCGGCCAGTTCGGCAGCAACCAGCGCGCCACGGTCAATCAGACCGGCAACGGCAACATCGCCAGCTTCACCCAGGACGGCATCGGCCAGATCATGACCACCAATCAGACCGGCACTGGCAACAAAACCACGGTCAGCCAGGCGGATTCCTACAACGAGCTGTACTTCGATCAGAACGGCAGCGACAACATCCTCATCGCCGACCAACGCGGCACCACCAACCTGGTTCAAGGCTCATCGAACGGCTCGGGCAACAGCGCCGAATTCGACCAGTCCGGCACCGGCAACCAGGCGTACACCGCGCAGCTGTATGGCAGCGACAACATGATCACCGTGAAACAGGCGGACACCATGAACGTGGCATATGTAACCCAGGGCGGCACCGGGAACATTGCCAATGTGGATCAGAGCGGGATGACGCAGACCGCGAATATTCAGCAGTTCGGGTCGGCTAACCAGGCGACGGTTTTGCAGCAGTAAGTGTTGGGTGTTGGAAAACCGCGATCTTGAGGTCGCGGTTTTTTTTGCGCTGACGCTTGAGTGGCGTCCTACGGAAAACGGAACGTTTTCAGAAATTCGGGGAGTTTTCTGACGAATTCTGGCGGTTGGCCGTCGGAAGTGCAGGCTCTAGGATTTGCCGGGACAACTTGATCCCCATGGAGCTTGGCCCACATGCAATTCATCCAGACAGCGACGACAGCGATACCGTTACCGAATAGACTTCCAGGCACCAAACCCGGAGGTTCCATGATCGACCCGTCCTTGATCGACCCACTGTGCCCGGTTGTTTCGGATCTTGATCCTGAGGAACAGGCTGCGAGTTATGACCGTTGGTTTCGGGCCGAAGTACAGGCCTCTCTCGATGATCCGCGTCCGAATATTTCGCATGACCAGGTGATGGCTGAGATACATGCCTTGCTCAAGGCAAAAGACAATGGTTTCGAGGTCGATTGAGTGGAGGCCCGAAGCACGGGCCAAGCTGATGCTAATTATCGACTTCATAACAGAAAGACATCCGAGAGCAGCCAGAGAGCTCGTCAGGGCGATTGGAAAAGCTGCATCCAACCTTCTGGAACATCGTCGCCTCTATCGAACCGGTCGGATCCCGGGCACTCGAGAAGCTGTTGTACATTCGAGTTATCTAATCATCTATCGGGTAACTGATCGAATAGAAATCGTGAACGTACTGCACACGCGTCAGGAGTACCCGCGACGTCGTTTTTTCTAGTACGTTGCTCGCTCCGTTCCAAACAAAAACCGCGCTCCTGTCAGGGATCGCGGTTTTTTCGTATTGCCGCTGCGAGAGCCTCACCCCGCCTCATGCTTTCTTCGTTTGTCCTCCATCAGGGCCGACATATCAGCCATCACCTGCTCATTCGGAATGCTGGGTCGTGGGTCATCGATTGAAGCCTGTATTTTGGCAATCAACCAGCGGTCGTAGCTGGCGGCCTGCTCTTCGCTTTCGAAGTCTGAAATGATTGGGGAGATCAGGGGATCCATGGTGGCTCCGGATTGAGAGTGAAAAACGCGACCCGTTTTTGGGTCGCGTTTTTTATTGGGGATGTGCTGGATCAGCCCTTCAGTTCGACGTGATCCAAGGCCTGATTCACGGCCAGTTCACCCAGCATGAGGATCTGCGCGATGCCCAGGGCGGTCTTGCGGTGGGCGGGGTCGAGGGTGGCGGCGAAGTTGTTGAGCATTTCGCTGGCCGAGCCCAGGGACTCGCTGGCGTTGGCGAGCAGGGATTCGGTGTTGTAGGCCGGGTTGGCGAGGTACATCGGGGCGGGTTCGTTGACGCTGCCCATGATGTGGGCGCCGGGGCAGAGGTAATGATCGAGGGCGCGTTCGGCGGCTTCGTGGAGTTTTTTCGAGTTGACGGAGGTGTATGGGGAGGTTGGGTCGGTTTCGGGGTTGGCTTGGGTTTCGGGTGGGTTGGGTGTTGGTTTGAACATGGTGAATCTCCGATCCTGAAATGAAGCTGGCCCATTCGGTTTCCGAACGAAGGGGTGGCAGCTGTACGCAGGCTGGAAACCCGGGGAACGGAGAACCCGGTTGACCCGAAGGTCTCCCGCGCACAGCCGCCATAACGGAGTGCACACTTTTCAAGGTGCGCAAGCATACGTTATGAAAAGCGCTTGTGCGCTCGGTTCTAGTCGGGGTTTCCAATCCCGATCGCTGAATTGGCAGCGACCGAAACAGGCTAGAGCCCGCGCTTCCGACGGACAACCTGAAAACCTTGTGGGAAGGTTCGGTGTATTCAGACACGTTTTTAAACAGACTTCAGGACGCTGGCCCTCACCCCAGCCCTCTCCCGGGGGGAGAGGGAGCCGACCGAGTTGTTCATTCGAGTTACATCGACCTCAACCATCGAGTTGAACTCAAGCTTTCAAAACAAAAAATCAAAACCAAACCCACCTACACAATCTGCGCCCTCACCAAACCAAACAATGAGCGTTAGCTCGAGTACCGCTCTTGACGTGCCGGCCCCATCGGAAGGCTGAGTGGAGGGATTCATCCGGGGGTGGGAGCGAAGCGACCGTTTGGCGAAGCCAAACACATCGAGAGGAGGTGCAGCGAAGCAAACCGGAGGCGATGCCCCCGGATGAATCCCGGAGCGAAGGAACCCCGAGCCCCAGCGAGGGGCCGAACGCCGGGGCCAAGCCTTTTGCTTACTTTTTGGCGTTTGAAAAAGTGAGCCGCTGTAAGAGCGGAACCGCCAGCGGCAACACCCGAAGAAACGGATATTCACCCAACCCAACAAGAACCTGGTCGGCCCGAAGGCCGCCACGTTCACTCCGCATCCGGATCAATCTTGTTCTGAGTCAGGTACCGATTCAAAACATCATCCTGACCCGGGGTAGAAGCATCCCCCGCCACCTGCCACAACCGCCGCTCAATCCCCTGCGCCACCATATGCCCCACCGCCGCCTCAATCGCCGACAACACACACAACTGCGCCGGCTCATTGGTCGTATACCCGACCTCAGCCTCAAGCAACTTCTTGAACTCGATAAACTTGAAAATCCCCGCACTGCGCGCCACCGAATAAATCGTCTTGCTGGTCATCACATTCGCCAACACCTGCCCGCTACGCACATCCACCGCACGCAAATTCACCGTCACCTGATCCACCCGATACTCGCGGGAAAGATCGATCCCCAGATACCGCGCCCCTTCCCCACCGCTGCGCACGTTGGTGTCATAAGCGATGATCCCGCCCTCGAGCATCATGTTCGCCGCCTGCAACGGCGGCAGCTCGCCCTGAATGTTGACCGGCGTATTCGGCTTCTTCTGCGACGCGCGAATGATCTTGCGTTCAGTCAGCAGGTTCTGCAGCCCTTCACGTTCCAGCACCACAAACCAGCCGCTGGCCTGCATGGCGTCCATCAACATTGACGCCGCGCCCTGGGTGACGCTGGTGGAAAAGGAGCTGGCCGGGGTCGGTTTGTACTGCCCCGTCTGGTCACGGAAGCCGTACACCACCGCCATCAGCCGGCCCTTGGGTCGCGGCATTTTCAGCAAGTCGTAGTAGGTCGAGGCCCTGGGGGTCAGGGTCGGGGTATCGGTGTCCTGCTCGGCCGGCATCGGCTCGCGCAGACTGCACCCTTGTAATGCTGCCAACATCAGCCCTAGCGCAATTATTTTTTTCATGTCCATCACTCCCCGGAACCGTCATCCCGTCATGGGTTGAGGCCGTTCACCTGAATTTCGGAAACTTCGCCGCTCGCTCGGTCGGTCACCTCGATCGTGAGAGCCCCCGAGTCATCAACGACGTTGACGATAAAAGCGTCGGTGGACAGGCTCCCCGTGTTGCCGGTGGAGATGTTGTCCAGCAGTTGCCCCAGCAACCGTGACTGCAATTGACTGGTGAACCGTTCAAGTGCCGAAGTGCCGGCCACCGTCGAGCGTTTCTTGAGGTCCGGATCGTCGTGGTCGTTTTGCGCCTGGGCGTTGTTGAGCAGCCAGGTGCCGTTGAGCGGGTTGCCGCCGAACGACGGGTTGACCGGCGTGTAGACCAGTTCGGTGGCCTGGACGGCAGCGGCGCTGGCAAGCCCGATCAACAACCCCGAGATCCAGAATCCGCTGCGCCGTGAGAACGTTGTCGTGTTCATAGTTCGTCCTTCTCAAGGTCGGTGGTGTCCTGCAACAAGGCTTCCAGCTTGCGCCGGACGACCTCCAGTCGAACCGAGTCGGCGGCCTCGTAGGCCTCGTCCTTCAGTTCCACGGTGTTCGGCGGCAGGAAGCGCCGATACACCAGGCGTTGTTGATACTCGACGGTCACAAGGCTCCCCCAGCGCGCGTCGGGGCGCTCGCGCACCACCAGGTTGAAATCCATGCGGCTGGTGTCGCGCAGGCGCTCGCTGAACGAGTAGTAAAAGTCGTGGCCGATGTGCGAGATCGTGTCGTCGACGATGAAGCCCATCATTTCGTCTTCCTCGCCGGCGCTGGCGAAAGACGCCACAGCCGTGAGGATCAACGCGCACCACCATTTCCGGCTCATGGCTGCAACGCCTGCGGCAGCGCTGACTGGCCTTTTGCAGGACCGTTGGTGCCATCAAGAAAGGCTTTCTCGGCCACGAACTGCCAGTCCGAATAACGCTGCATGCCTTCGAAATCCGACCACTGCGACGGGAAGTCCGCCTGCTTCAACGGCACCTCGGTGGAGGCACTGTTGATGCCGGTAATGCGTCCGTCGAAACCCCGCTGCAGGGCCCATTCGCCGCCGCCGATCGGGTCCGGGTAGAGCTGGCGCAGATGGTGGCGGGCTTCCGGAAAACGTTCGTCCTGCAACAGGTCGACCAGCTCTTTCGGGTACTGCGCCAGGCCAGGCGAACTGCGGTAGTAGCTGCGCAGCGCCTGGGCGTACTGGGTGCCGACCCACAGCAGTTGCTTCTCGCGATCGCGGCGCGACACGGTCGACCACAACTCGCCGGCACTGGCCAGGCCCATGCCCATGATCACGATCAGGAACAGCACGCCCAGGTAGGTGAACCCACCCTGCTCCACGTGCTTACCACTCGGAATACTGGCTGCCATCACGCGCCCTCCCGGTAGCTCCGCTCTTGATGTCGGCGACGCCGCCCGCCACACCGTCCGGTGGAGCGATCAGCACCCATTGGTCATTGCGTTCGGTGATCGGGTCCAGCGGCGCGTTGCGCAGGTAACGCATCTCCACCAGTTGCTCGATGGAATCGGGATAGCGCCCGGTGTCGCCGTAGTAGTGATCCAGCGCCTCGCGCATGGCCGACAGGCTCTGGTGCAACGTGGTCTCTTTGGAGGCCTCGAGGCTGTTGAAGTAGCGTGGCAAGGCGATGGTCATCAGGGTCGCGATGATCGCCATCACCACCATCAGCTCGAGCAAGGTAAAACCCTTCTCCCGGCGCATGAGAATCACCACTCGCGGTACGCGATGCCGTTGAGGCCACGGCCCCTGGCAAGGGAGTAGACGTCGAACACGTCTTCGCCATCGCGCGGGTTCTGGGCCGAACTGTTGTAGGCCCGCAGGCCCCAACCGCCGTTGTCGTCACGTTTGGCCGGCACCAGCGGATCCCGCGGTATCCGGCGCAGAAAGTAGAACTTCGCCCCCTTGGCACTGCGCACGTCGCGCACGCCTTCGACCAGCACTTTCAGGTTCGGCGGATAGCCGCTGCTGTTCAGGGATTTCTCGATGTAGCCGGCATCGAAGGCACGCTTGTAGGCGTCGATGCCATCGCGAATCTGATACAGCGCGGTGCGCAGTTCCTGCTCCTTGCCACGCCGTACCAGGGTCTCGGTCAGCGGCGCGGCCATGCCGGCCAGCAGGCCGATCAGGGCCAGCGTCACCACGACTTCGATCAAGGTAAAACCGCGTTGGGAGGCGTTCATGATCAAGGCTTCTCGACGGTTACACGGGTGGTGGCCACGGCCGCTTCACCGACTGCACGAGGCTGCGCGGCAGGCGCTGGCATGGTGTAGTTCTGCGAACGGTCCGGCGCCTGGATGTGCATGCTGGTTTCGGTGCCGGTCGGGAACTCCATGTCCGACGGGCTCTGGTACGGCAGGTTGCGCACGATCCGTGGGGTGATCGAGAGCACCAGTTCCGATTTGCCGATGGTGTCCTTGTTGCTGCCGAACAACCGGCCCAGACCCGGAATGTCGCCGAGGCCCGGGATCTTGTTGCCGGTGGCGCCGTGGTCGTTGCGCATCAGGCCGGCGAGGATCTGGGTTTCGCCGTCATGCAGGCGCAGTGAAGTCTGGGCGTTGCGGGTGTCGACCTGCACCGGGATCGTCCCTTGGCGAGTCGGCTCCAGCGGCGTGGCGTTACTCACTTCCAGAGCAATCTTGATTGCCACTTCGTTGTTCAGGTGCACGGTCGGTTGCACTTCGAGCTTCAGACCGACGTCGAGGTAGGTGACGCTTTCGGTGATCACCGGGCCTTGAGTCGAAGGCACCGAGGTGGCGCTGATGATCGGCACGCGCTGACCGATGTGGATGCGCGCCTGTTCGCGGTTGCTGACGCGGATCACCGGGCTGGCCAGGGTGTTGATGTCGTTGTCCTGCGCATTGATCTTGGCTTGCGGCGACGGCGAGATCGAAATCCGGCTGGAGTTGATGCCCTTCAGTTGATCGAGAATGGTCACCGCCGAACCGTCGCTGTTGACCACGCCGAAGGTGTTCGGCCATTGCAGACCCAAGTCGAGAATCCGCTGGGTGGCAACTTCCATCACTTCCACTTCCAGCACCACTTCGGGGTTGGACTGGTCTTGCGATTGCAGGAGTTTCTCGGCCATGCGCACGGCGTCTTCGGTGTCGCGCATGGTCAGGGTGTTCAGGCGTTCGTCGACGAACACGTCGCGGGTCTTGAGCATGGTCTTGATCATGTTCAGCGCGGTGTTGGCGTCGATGCTGGTCAGGTAGAAGGTGCGCATCACCAGCTCTTGGTAATCCTTCAGCTTCTGCGGCGAGTCCGGAAAGATCAGCAAGGTGTTTTCGTTCACCACTTTCTGGTGCAGTTGGTTCTGTTGCAACAGCAGTTGCACGGCGTCTTCGATGCGCACGTCACGCACGAAGATCGTGGCTTTCATGTCCGGACGCAGGTCCTTGTCGAAGATGAAATTCAGGCCGGCAACCTGCGACAGCACTTCGAAAATGGTCTTGAGGTTGGCGTCGCGAAATTCCAGGGTCACCGGGCGATCGAGCCGGGTGCGCAGTTGCGGGTACTGGATCACGTTGCGGCTCTGCACCAGACGGATGTTGCCTTGCAGCTCCAGCGCGCCATCGTTTTTCGGGTCGAGTTCGAGGATCTGTTTGACCTGACGGTCGGCGCCGTAGATGTCGCCCCGGCGCAGGTCGCCACGGGCCAGTTCCAGCTTCTCGTCCATGCTGCGCAGGTAGTCGAGCTGGCGCAGGGCATCCTGGGCGCGGCGGTTGTTCGGCTCGATGGTCAGCACCCGGCTGTAGGCGGTGCGGGCCGAAGCGAAATCGCGACGGGCGCGGTCGGTGTCGCCGGAGGTCAGCAGCGCGGTGATCGCCTTGGCCCGGCCGCTGTTGAGCAGCAGGTGCAGCTCGGTGTCGCGCGGATTTTCCCGCAAGCCTTCCTCGATCCGGGCCAGGCCCGCCTCGTACTGCCCCTGATCGATCAGGTCGGCGGCTTCCTTGTTGGCGACCTGCGCGGAACTGCACGCGGCCAGCCCGGCACACAGGCCGAGGCTCATCAGCAAACGGGATCTGTTCATTGCGTACTCCCCACAGACAAGGTCTGCGACAAATGCAAAGGCAGGTAGACCAGGCTCAGTTCCACATCGGAAATCGCCGCAATCTTCCAGGTGTCGTCGATCACATCCCCGCTGCGCACGACGTAGATTTTCTCGCCGTCCTGCAAGAACACCTGCAGGTCGCTGCGGTCATGCAGCCTGCCGACGAACTGAAACGGCACCGGTGGCAGGCTCGGGGCTTGCACCACCGGGGTCGGGTTGATCGCTTGTTCGGTGACCGTCGCCAGGGTCGGCGCGGCCTTCCAGGATTTGCTCGCAAACAGGTCGCCGGCCGGGCTCAGGTCCTTGATCGGCGCTGCATTCGCCTTGGCGCTGCTGGCGGGCAAGGCGCCACGGGCGGTGGCTTTCGTCGGGCTGGCCACGGCGACTTCGGTCGAATCCGCCTCGTCGCTCGGCGAGAAATATTCCGGCAACCAGGCCAGCGCCGCCGCCACGCCGAAGAACGCCACCCAGCCGGTTATGCGTTTGGTGTCCATCACGACCTCGACAGGTAGAGGGTCATACGGATCCGGCCGCTGAGGTCGGTGTCGGCAATCTTCTTGCGTTGAAACTCGACGTCTTCCACCACCACCGCCGGCAACTGGCCGAGCAAGGCGTGCAGGAAACGGCGCAGCTGCGGATAGCTGCCGCGCACCGGCAACAGGATCTGGTAGCGCGCCAGATGGGTCTTGGGATCGACGCCGAGGGCGTATTCGCCGCGCGCCAGGGTGATGTGTTCCTGCGCGGCCAGGGCGTAGATGCGGTCGATGGCGACAGTGGCTTGCGGCTGGGCCGGCAGCTTGTTGCGAAAATCATCCAGCTGACGTTGCGGCACCACGGGCGGCGCGATGCTGCCGTCCTCGACCTTGGCCAGGTACTCGGTGGCTTCCTGGGTTTGCTGGCTGAGCTGTTGCAGCGATTGCCAGCCCGGCAGCAAGCCGCCGAGTGCCCAGGCCAGCGTGACCAGCAGCAGTGCCAGACCGGCCAGGCCCGGAACGCCGAGGCCTTGCAGGTATTCGTGAACGATCAGTCTAGGGATTCGCATCGCCTATCTCCCAGGTCGCCGACAGGTTGAATTGCACCGGTTGCTCCGGCGATTTGACGACGATTTCGTGGCTCAGCAGCGACACGTCGGACAGCTCGTCACTGGCCTCCAGCCGTTTGTGGAAATCCAGCATCGCTTGCAGATCGCGGGCTTCGGCGCTGATCCGTACCTGGCCCTTGCGCGCATCCGGGGTCAGGGTCAGCAAGGCGATGTCGTCGCGCGGCATGGCTTCGAGCATGGCGAACAGGCGTTCCCAGGGCCGGCGCAGTTGCTGCGAGACCTTGCGCATTTCGGCGAGGTTCTGCGCCTGCTCGCGGGTTTCCGCCGGGCTCAGCGTTGTCTTGCTGCCGCTGTCGCCGGTGAGTTGGCGCTGGGTGTGCTGCAGGTGACCCTGCTGTTGTTCGGCCTGATCGCCGAGGTGCTGTTGCACGCCGAAGCACACCAGCGCGAGCAACACACCGCCGCCGAGCAGGCTCCAGCCCAACGGGCCGGAACGCGGACGTGGCTGGAAGTCGAGGTTCAAGGCGCGCATGTCAGGCCACCGCCCGGGACATGACGTACAAGGCGTCACGCACGGTCATCGAGTTGTCTTCGAGGGTGCGCAGGTGCACCCCCGCCACATCCGGTTGCGCATCGAGGCGCGCCGGGGCGTGCAGATAAACGTTGAAGGCGCGTTCGCTGGTGGAGGCTTGCAGTTGCCGTTCGCGACCGATCAACGCGCTGAGTGCCGCATCGCTGTCGCTGCCGCCCACCGAACGCACCGACGACCAGCGCCCTTCCCTTGCCAGCAGCAACACGCTGCGTTGCGGTTCGGCGACGATGAACAGGAAGTCGCCGGCATCGAGGCTTTTGTCGAAGCGGTTGAACGCAGTCATCAGGTACGGCTGCACCGAACGCAGGCGCAGACCGCGCCCCGTAACCAGCGTGCGCAGGCGTTCCAGCAAATCCTGCGGCAAGGCACTGGCGATCCGGTCATGCCCGGCCGGCTCGGCCGACAGCACCAGGCTCCACGGTTGGGTCGGTGCGCCGAACAGGTCTTCGAAGCACAGTTGGGCGAAGCCGCGCAGTTCGTCAGGGCTGCTGATCTGCTCGCTCCACGGCACCAGGCAGAAACGGCTGAAGTGGCCGGAGATCACCACGCTCAGCTCGGCACCGGCACGGGTGTGTTCGCCGAGCAGACGGTCGAGGGTGTCCAGCGCCACCGCGTAGCTCTGAAAGCCTTCGTCGATGTAGCCGACGCTGCCCAGCCACAGGGTGTCGCTGCCCCGGCGCTGGCCGAGGCCGACACCGCTGGCGCCGAGCACGGCGATGAATTGATCACGCGATAAAAGTGACACGATTGATCTCCTCCAGCGTGGTCCGACCGTGCTCCACCAGCTCCAACGCCGATTCGCGCAACAGGCGCAAACCACGGGCGCAGGCCAGGGCTTTGATCTGGGTGATGGGTTGGCGCTCGACGATCATTTGCCGCAGCTCGTCGTCCAGGTGCAGCAGCTCGGCAATCGCCGTGCGGCCGCGATAGCCGCTGCCCCGGCAGTGGCCGCAGCCCTTGCCGTGGACGAAGTGGTAGTGATCGACTTTCTGTGGGTCGAGGCCCGAAGCGCGCAGCTCTTCATCGCTCGGGTTGACCGGCGTGCTGCAACTGCTGCACACCAGCCGGATCAGACGCTGGGCAAGAATCGCGTTGAGCGCCGAGACCAGGCTGTAGGGGTCGATTTCCATCTGGGTAAAACGACCGATCACGTCGAACACGTTGTTGGCGTGGATGGTGGTGAATACGAGGTGACCGGTGAGCGCCGATTGCACGGCGATCTGCGCGGTGTCCGGGTCGCGGATCTCGCCGACCATGATCTTGTCCGGGTCGTGACGCAGGATCGAGCGCAGGCCACGGGCGAAGGTCAGGCCTTTTTTCTCGTTGACCGGGATTTGCAGCACGCCGGGCAGCTGATATTCCACCGGGTCTTCGATGGTGATGATCTTGTCCACGCCGTGGTTGATCTCGGTGATCATCGCGTACAGCGTGGTGGTCTTGCCGCTGCCGGTGGGGCCGGTCACCAGCACCATGCCGTAGGGTTCGGCGGCGAGGCGACGCAACTGGCGCAGGGTTTCGTCTTCAAAGCCCAGCGCTTGCAGTTGCACGCCGCAGACCTTGTCGGCCAGGTCCTGTTTGTCCAGCACCCGCAGCACCGCGTCTTCACCGAAGATGCTCGGCATGATCGACACCCGGAAGTCGATCTGCCGGCCGCTGATGCCGATCTTGAAGCGACCGTCCTGGGGCACGCGTTTTTCGCCGATGTCCAGCTCGGCCATGACCTTGACCCGCGAAATCACCTGCTCGGCGAACTCGCTGCCCTGGATCTTGCCGATGTTGTTCAGCACGCCGTCGATCCGGTACTTGATCACCAGGCCCTGGCCGGTGGTGCCGAGGTGGATGTCGCTGGCGTGCATTTTCAGCGCGTCGTACAGGGTCGAGTTGACCAGTTTCACCACCACGCTCGAGTCTTCGCTGATGCTGGTCAGCGACAGGCTTTGCAGGGTGTCGGTCTCGCTGCCGGCGTCGGTCTGGGCGTTGAGCGATTCGACCGCGTGGAAGCTTTCTTCGTGGCGGGCCAGATAGGCCTTGAGGTCATCGGCGTGCACCAGATACAGCGGCGCGCCGTGCAGGCATTCGTCGATCCAGGCCAGGCGCGCGGTGTCGAAGGGGTCGGCGAACACGCCGATGACTTCGTCGTTGTGGCGCAGCAGGATGAATTCACGTTTGAGGCATTGCGCGAGGGTGACCCGGTCGAACACCGGGCTCGCCAGAAACAGCGTGTCGGTGTCGAGCACCGGGTAATGCAGGGTGGCGCCGAGGCTGGCAATGAACGGCATCGGCGCCAGTTCACAGAGCACGGCCAGTGCGTCGAGCACCCGTTCCCCGGACGTGGTGGCCCGTGCCCGGGCCTGGGCCAGTTGCTCACTGGAAAAGCGTGGCGGGGTCTGTGCCTCCTGTGGAGGATTGACCGACAGCGGTTCGACGACAACGGACAGACGATCCATGGCTTGCTCTCCAACACCCGGGGCTTGAGGCCCTGACGGCGCGGGAGGCGAATTCGGCGAGTGCCGGAACGTCTATCGCGCCATTACTCCCCGGTGAGCATTTGATCGTCGTCCGGTGCCATGACCTCCGACCGGTTTCGTCGGCGGTCCGCCAGCACCCAACTGCCATCGTACAACTGCAACGGGAAGCTCTCGGTCCTGCTCTGGCGTCGTTCGACAAAGCCTTCGGATGGGCTCGCACCGGGTTTCGCTTCGCGCTGGATCCCCAGAAGGTCGCAGACAGCTCGGGCAAGTTCCGCCAAAGGAAACGGTTTGAACAGGATGTGACTGACCCCCAGTTGCCGCGCCCGCTCACAGACTTCAGCGGTCGGGTGACCCGTTATCAGCACGAAATGACACGTCCTGTTCTGGCGGACCGCGTCGAGCACCTCGAACCCTTCCATATCGGGCAAGCGGTAATCGAACACCAGCACGTCGGGGGCGAAAGTCTCGGCCTGGCCGATTCCCTCTGCGCCGTCATGTGCAATCCGGACTTCCAGCCCTTGCGCCGACAGATAATCCTGAAGGTTCTGTGCAAGCAGCTGTTCGTCTTCGACAACCAGTACTTTGTTAACCAAGGTGGACTCCCTGAAACCTCAAGTGCCGGCAATTGAAATTCAATGACCCGAACCTGCTGGAGTGCGCCTCACAAGAGGTAACGCACACTTCATGCCAGGCTGAATGCCGGTAATTTTTTGTCTTCATGTCCTTGAATTGAATGGAAATGCCCGCTCGTCCCGGTACCCCGTTCCCCAGAAACGGGGAAGCACCTGAATGGGCATCGAAGCCATTCCCCACTATTGGGGGGGAACCTTCAGTCGTCGTCAATTCGTTCGATCCTGTTCTCTGCCCGTAATTGCGCGAGCACCTGACGACGAGCCTGGGTCTGTTGCTGTCGGGCGAGGTACGCCCTGACTGTTTCCAGCCCTTGCTCCTCTGGGACATCGGCCGCCTCCTTGTGGTTCTCGACAAAGATCAAATGCCAGCCGAACGGTGTGCGCACCGCTTCGCTGACTTCACCAGGCTTGAGGGCAAACGCCGCCGTTTCAAACGCCGGCACCATTTGCCCACGGGCGAAATACCCCAGGTCCCCGCCCTGGCTGGCGGTGACATCTTCCGATCCCGATTGCGCGACGCTAGCAAAGGTTTGCCCCCCTACGATAGCTGCGCGCAACTCTTCTAAGCGTAGCCGCGCCGCTTCAACCGTGGCGGCATCGGCATCGCCGGCAACCTTGATCAGAATGTGCCGGGCCTGCACCTGCTCCGGCGCGCCCATTTCAGCGCGGTGTTCCTCAAAAAACGCCCGCACCGTTTGCTCGTCCGGGGCCTGGACTTTAGTCAGTTCGGCAAACATCCGCTGCGCCGCCAGCTCACGATGGGTGTACTCGGTGAACGAGGCTTCGTCGAAACCGGCGTCCTGCAAACGCTGGTGGAATTTGTCGGTGCCACCGATGGCGGTACGAGTCCGTTCGACCTGGTCGCGCACCGTTTGCTCATTGATCTTCACCCCGCGCTTGCGCGATTCCTGCCAGAGCAGTTCCTTGTCGATCAACGTGTCCAGCGCGGCCTGACGCAGTTGCTTATAGGCCTTGGGGTTGCGAATACTCGCCACGGCGCGGCCCTGATCTTCCAGGTACTCGGCAAAAAAACGTTCCAGGCGAAACTCGGAAATCGCCTCGCCGTTGACCCGCGCAGCCACCGGTTCATTGTTCGCCATTCCCACCGACAACCAGCCTGTCAGCAGCCAACACAGGGTTTTGAGCTTCATGATCAGGGCCTCCGGTCAGGGCGTGGCAATAATCGGTTTGTAGGGAGCGACCAGATAAAAACGCTGGTCGGGCAAGTCAACGGTGACCACGTGCGCCCCGCTCAGGCCCAATCGTCGGCCAGGGCCGAAGCTCAGGCGCGGGGTCAGGCCGGTGTCGAAGTCGTGCAGGCCTTCGAGCGCCGCCACCAGTTTTTCGCGGCTGGCATCGCGGCCGGCCTGCTTCATGCCTTCGCTGAACAACAGCATCGAGGCGTAGGCGCCGACTTGCAGCACCGCGTGCTGGGCGCCGAGGCCTTGATGCTCGCGCAACAGCGTCAGCGCCATGCGCCCGGCCTGGGTCCAGTCGCTGGGCACGAACGGATACGCCAGAAACACCCGCCGGGAAAAACCCTCCGGCACCTGCAACAAATCCCCCGCCACCTGGCTCGACGCAGCAAACAGGTACGGCACCTGCCCGGCATTCTGCAATCCGGCCGCCAGCCGACTGAAACCTCCGCCGCTACCGAGGTAGAACACTGAGCGCGAGCCCAGCGGCAAGCTGTCCGCCGCCGGGTCGTAGGCCTGCAGATGGACTTTTTCCCAGCCGTGATCCTGTAGATATTGGCCGAGGACCTGTGCCGCCAGCACCTGGGCCGGGTCATCGGGATAGGCAATCAGCGTCGGCCCTTGCAGCACTCGCAAACTGGCGGTGGCGTAATCGGCCAGCGCGATCAGTTGCTCGCGCAGGCCCGGCAGCGGCTCGAAAATCTGTGGGCTGGCCTGCACCGGGCCGAGCAACGACAGGGCCCCGATCAGCGGCACGCCGGACTGCTCCAGACGAGGCGCCAGTTCGCTGTCCAGCGCCGGGGCCAGCGGTGCAATCAGGGCAAAGACTTGCTCTTCCTCGATCAGCCGTTGCAGGGCCTGTTCGGCGCTGGCGCGATCCGGGCCGGGATCGGCCACGGTCAGGCGCAACTGCCGACCGTGAATGCCGCCGGCCTGATTGATCCGCGCAACGCTGCCGTTGAGCACCGCCGCGATGGTAGCGCCCTCCTCGGCCAGTGGCCCCTGGCTGGGCAGCAAGGTGCCCAAATGCAAGGTCTGGTCATCGAGCCCCGGATCGCGGTCATCGGCCAGGCGTTTGAGGTAAGCCGTGAGATTGCGCTGATCCTTCATCGACAACAGGAAGCGCGGCATGCTCGGGTCGAGGCGATTGTTGCCGGGGTCGCGGCCCTGCTGGATCACCCGCGCCAGACTGCTGTCGGTGTAGGCCGGGTAGTTGCGGCCATTGATCTGTTGCTGACCGTGGATGCTGGTCAGCCGCGACCAGTTCAGTTCCGGCGGACGCACCCCGCCTTCGGGTCGGCCGAGACCATCGGCGCCGTGGCAGTTGGCGCACGGCAGGCTGGTGGCCGGCAGCAACACGTCCGCCGCGCCGACCCGCGCCATGATCGGCTCGCCGCTGGCGGACAGGCCTTCGCGGTACAGGCGCTTGCCGGCGCTTTCTTCATCGGTCAGCGGCAACGCGGCCGCGCCGAGGCTGACGCCAGCGAGCAGGATCAGGGCGAGGACGCGGCCGAGGTTCATGGCGCGGACTCAGCGGCCGGCCACGGGCATTGTCAGCAGCTGCAAGCGCTGGGCAATGGCGGCGGCCGGGGCGTCGGGACGGATTTTGCTCCAGCGTTTGTTGGCCACATCGCCGACGATCAACTGGGTCGAGTGCTGCTCGGGCGTCGGCACGATCTGACCGATGCGGCCCAGCACCAGGTCCATCTGCGCCTTGTCGCCGGTGAGGAAAAGCCAGTGAGGGTCATCGGCGCCCTGCTTCAAGGTGTAAGCCTTGAGCACCGCCGGCGTATCGCGCAGCGGATCACTGGTAAGGGAAATGAAGGTGATGCCGTCGGCCTTGTCGCCCAGCAACTCGCGGACTTCCTTGAGCTTGCGGGTGATCAGCGGGCAGGCGTCATTGCAACTGGTGAAAATCACGTTGAGCAGCACCACGCGGTTGTGCAGTGCATCGCTGTAGAAACGCTGGACGTCGCCGTTCTGATCCAGCAGCGGCGTGTCGGTGAACCAGGTTTTCGCGTCGTGGGTGCCTTTGACCGGTGCGGGCGCAGCGCTGGTCGTTGTCGTTGCCGGTGCCGGTTGTTCGTGGCCTTCGTGGGCCAGGGCCATGGCGCTGAAAATCCAGAAACACACCGTCAGGGTGATCCAGTCCAGGGTTCTCATGGTTGTTGCTCCATGGCAATCGCGGTGTGTTTGGCGTGGGTGCGCAGGCCGCTGAGTTTCTCGACTTCCTTGGCCAGCAGTGCCGGGTCGGTGAAGCCGTAATAGCGCGTCCAGTGGCGGCTGTTGCCGTCACCGACGAGGATCAGCGGCTGGTGATTCTTGACGTCGCCGCTGAAACTGCCGAGGCCCTTGAGGGTGGCGGTGATCGATTGCGGCGAACCGGTGAGCCAGCTCCAGCCCGGGCCTTTCTGGAAGGTGCGGGCGTAATCCTGCAAGCGTTTCGGGTCGTCGCGCTGCGGGTCGATGCTGATCGACACCAGCTGCACTTCCGCGCCGACCCGGGCACCGAGCTGTTTCTGCACCTTGCCCATGATCGACGAGACCACCGGGCAAACCGTGGTGCAGCTGGTGTAGATGAAACTCATGACGACGATCTTGTTGTGCACCAGATCCTGTTCCAGGTGCACGGTCTTGCCGTTCTGGTCGAGCAGCGGCACGTCGGCGAACTTGACCTGGGCGTGCTCCTGGCTGTTGGCGGCCGGTGCGGTGTGGCCGGCATGCTCGTCCGCCGAGTGGGCGCTGGCCTGCTGGATACCGACGGCCAACAGGCACAGGGTCAGCAGGCCACGGGATGCAAATCGGTTCATGGTCTTTTCCTCATCACTGAGTCTGGCCGGGCAGCACCCGGACACTGGCAAATGTCTTGTCGTCGAAACCCGCGCCCAGCGAGGCCGCGCGCACGTGCAGGTACCAGGCGCCGCTGCGGTCGAGGGTCACCGGCGCTTCGTACACGCCGTCGGCGACTTCCCGTGCGGCCACTTCACGGGGCCGGGAAGTCGGCGCGAGGAAGTAACGCAACTGCACGTCGGTCACGCCGCTGCGCTGGATCTTCTGTTTGCCCTGGACGATGCGAAAGCGCACCACGTAGGGGTCGTTGAGGGCCACGGCGGTCTTGTCCAACAAGAACTCGACTTTTGCCGCGCCCAGGTGTTTTTCCGGCGCGCCGTCGGACGCCACCTGCGCGGTGAAGCAATGAATGATGTTCGGCTGGTTGAGCAGGAACGCCACGTCGAAGCGCCCCGCCGCCGGCAATTTCACTCGGGCGCTGTACAGCCCCGGCGACACTTCGCGCAGGCTGCGGTCGATCACCAGCGCGGCGCGGGCGATTTGCCCCCGGTTGGGGTAACCGGACATTGGCGCGTTCATGCCTTCGGCGTAGAAATAGGTGGTGTTGTCCACCGGGTTGACCACGAACACCGCGTTGTCATCGCGCGATACCGCGAGGCTCGACGCCAGCGGCAGATCCCCGGCCAGCCGTGGCGGCTGCGGCCCGGCTTCGAAACCCTGAGTAATCGGCTGACGCCCTTCGCCCAGCGAAGACAGGTTGATCATGGTGACTTTTGGCGAGGCCAGTCCGCGCACGTAGGCATAGGCCTGGGTGAACACCACTTGATAGGGTTCGGCTGAAACCTCCAGATCATGGATCGCCGAATCGTTGGCCGCGTCGATCACCGTGGCGCGGTTTTCCAGCGTGTTCAGCACCACGCCAAAACGGCCGTCGGCGCTGAAGTCCATCGGGCCGAGGCCCTGCTGCAGCTTGATCACCCGGCGTACGGCGCGGCTGTTGCTGTCGATCACGGTGACGGTGCCGTCCTTGCCGTCGGCCACGTACACCGCGCCGGACAGCGGCGAGTACGCCACCGACAACGGGCTGGAGCCGGTCTTGACCTGTTGCACCAGGCTCAGGCTGGCGACGTCGATGACGCTCAGGGTGCCGTCGTCGCGGTTGCTGACGAAGGCGAAACGGCTGTCCTTGCTGAACGTGATCTCGTGGTGGCCGCGCCCGGTCGCCAGGTGTTTCAGCGGTTTGAGGCTCTGGGTGTCGATCACCGTAACGCCGGACTCTTCAGCCTTGCTCGCGTTGTTGCCGACCCACAGCAGACGCTCGTCCGGTTGCAGCGCGACCCGCACCGGTTGGCTGCCGGCGGCCACCGAGTCGAGCACCTTGAATTGCTCGCTGTCGATCACCGCCACTTCCCCCGCCGTCGGCATCGACACGAAGACCTTTTTGTTGTCCCTGGGCGTGACCCAGTCCATCGGCGACTGCTTGAGTTCGATCCGCGCCAGGGTGCTGGTGATACCGCCGACCGAGACTGACGGATCGACCACCGAAACGCTGGCATCGCGGTTCATCACCAGCAGGAAATAGCTGTTGAGGTCGAGCAGCGGCCGCGCGCCGATGTTGGATTTGAGGAACATACCGACCCGCGACTTGCAGCTCTGGTCACGGCCCTGGGCCTGATCGGCGGCGACGGCTTGCGGATCGATCCACGCCCCCGGCGCCACACCGGACAACGGCTGGCCGGACGCACCGTCGGTGACGCGAAACTGCACGTCGGCGAACTCGCCCTCACGCAACTGACCGTCGCTGGCCAGCGGCTTCAGATCGAAGGCGATCGACACGCCGTCGCGGGTCAGCACCTGGCCTGCGCCGGTTTGCGCCAGGGCAATCTCGCTCAGCGTGAGCAGTGCGCCGGCCATCGCCAGCAGGCAGACGCCGATGATGTTGATGATCCTGTTCATGTCGCTCTCCCCTGACACATTTTCCGAAACACCGCCGTCCCCTGTGGGAGCTGGCTTGCCAGCGATGGCGGCTTCAGCCACACCATCCAGAACCGAGTTGCTGCCAATCGCTGGCAAGCCAGCTCCCACAGGTTTTTGCACTCACCGATCCATCGCATTCCAGCTACTGAGCAGGCGGCGCCGGCTCCGGCTCATTGGTCACCCGCAGCAATCCCCACAGCCCCGAGGTGTTGCCATAGGCGCCGTAATCGCGGAACAGGTAGTCCCCCGGTATCGCGTTGCTGCCCCCGGCGCTCGGGATCATGAAGCTGAAGTGCGCCGCCGGCAGGATGCTTTCGTGAGCGCCGATGTACATCGACATCGGGTTGTAGCCGAAGCGCACCGAACCCACGCCCGGCGTGCCCATCGGGTAGCCGCCGGTGTCGCTCTTCTCGGCCTGGAACGGGTTGAGCGACCAGACGTGTCCGTCGAGCTGGAACGTCGTGCCGCGACTGCCGCCGCTCGGCATCAGGATGTGCGTACGGAACGGCTGGCCCGGTTTGGCATACAGCACCGGCGTCTGCGGATCGCCCCCCACCAGCGCATTGCTGTAGGCCATGTGCGCGTTGGTCATGTCGCCGTAACCCGCGCCATCAGCACGGCCGAACGGCGCGTCCGGAGCGAGGCCGAAGCGATACCACAGCGGTTCGGTCTTGTAGTTGATGGCCATGCTCGAGTTGTCCTGCGGATCGGTCGGTACACCGAAGCCCTCGGCAGCGATGCCTTCCACCGGCCGGCCATTGGCCCAGCGGGTGTTCAGCGCCTTGTGCCAGACCATCGCGAAGTCGCGGTAAGTCGTCTGCCCCGGCGCGGTGACCGTGGCGTTGACCTTGCGCGCATCGTCGACCCAGGTCGCGCCGATCGGCAGGATGCTCATCGCCCCACCCAGGCCTTTTTGCGGTTGCTTGATCACATCCGCCGGGGTGAAGTTCAGGCCACCGAACTCCACGGCCGTGGCGTTGATGTTGTCGACACTGCGGCCCAGTTGCGTGACTGGTTTGCCTTCACGTTCCAGGTGCCCGGCGTAGTACTGATAGGTTCGGGTCGGGTAGGCGCCGCTGCTGCCCACCCGTGGTGGCACGGTCTGGATCGGGTTGGCGCCGACGTTGGCACCGTCGGATTTGGTGATGTCATAGGCCAGCAGTTGCGCGTGCAGCCCCACATGGCTGGACGGCCGCATCAGGTTATTGCTGAAAGTGGTCGAGCCGAGGCCGCTGTTGCGATCACGTTTGACGATGCCTTGCATCACGGCGGTCTGGGTCAGGTCGGGCATCACGCTCGGCAGACGGTTTTCCAGGGTGATGTTGATGCAGTCCCCGGCCGCTGCGCGCAGCACCAGCGGTTCGACCGGAATGCCGGGTTTGAGCTTGCCGCTGACCGGATCGAGGTCGGATTTGCGCACGTACAGGATCGCCGTCGGATCATGCAGCGGCCCGCTCTGGCCACCGATGGTGATGGTCTCGCCGTCCTCAGGATCAGTCACCGTGACTTGCGGAATGCTCACCGTGCGCGAGTTCAGCACCAGGGTTCCGCCCGCCGGATTCAGCGGCCCGCCGACATGCTGACCGAGCCCGGCCGAATCGCCGATGCTCAGGCCCAGCGAATTGCCGAGGATGTCGTTGGCCAGCGCGGCGACCACTTCATAGTTGCGCTGCACCGTCGGCCGGGTGCCGATGCCGTTGGGGTTGGCGCTGATCCGTGGGCAACTGCCTTCGAACGCCACGGTGTTGCGCATGCCCGCCGGACTCGGGTTGTTGGGGATGGCGAACAGGTCATTGCGTTTGGCCGTGTAGTTGCGCATCACGCCCCAGATCCCGCTCCAGTAGCCTTCGATCGAAGCGTCCATCGAGTACAGATAGTCACCGGTGGTCGCCGCAGAGCTGGACAGCATCGACACCGGTGCGATGAAGCCCATCTGTTCGGAGATGCCGATCATCTGCGAGGCGCGCCAGCCGGAGTTGGAGCTGTTGCCGAAACCGGAACCGCTCTGCAGCCACTTCACGCCGTGCAGGGTGACGTTGTGCTCTTCCTCGTGGCCGCCGGCATGCACCCGCAGACGCACGTTGTCGCCGGTGTAGGTGCGCAGCATCGGGGTGAACGGATCGCCCGGCTCGCTGCCGCCCTTGTTGATGTGCGGCGGGAACAGGGTGGTGCCGCCAGTCGGGCCGGTGGCGGCCGTCACCAGGTTCGGTGCCAGGTTCATCGCCGGGATCGCGCGGTCGGTACGGCTTTGCATGGCGTACGCCAGATCGCCGCCGAGGCCGTCAGCCTGCATGCCGCGCTTGCCGTCCGGGCCGACCTTGTTCGGATCGTAGACCCGCAGGGCCAGCGGCTCGTTGCGATAGTTGACGACGAACATGCCCGGATCATCCACGGAGATCGCTTGCGGGCAAGGCCGGCTCGGGCAGCCCGGCACCTGACCGCCCTGCACTTCCAGCACGCCTTCAAGAAGGGTGCTGGCGTTGTTGCGCACCGGCGGGTTGATCGCGTAGCGGAAGCTGTCGGCGGTGGCCGGGAAGGCTTGCGGATTCGGCACGCCGTTGGGGCCGGCGCCCACGTACACACCGGCTTCATAGGCGTGTTGGAAGTCGCTGTATTCGAGGAAGAACTCACGGAAGCTGTCGTTCTTGCCGTCGCCGTCGAGGTCGCCGGTGTTGATCACCGCCTGCCACGAGGTCGGCCCGCCGTCCTGCCGCGCGCCGCTGTACAGAGGCTCGCCGGTTTCGGCGTGGAACCAGGTGGAACCGGCCGGTTCCGCCAGCACCGTGGCATACAGGCCGATCTGCTGGTGAGTCGATGGGCCGAGGTGGTCGTGGGTGAAGATGGTGCCCAGCCCCCGATCCACGCCCTTGGCGTTGACCACCGGGTCGACGAACCAGCGTTGCATGGCCGTGCGCGCGCCCATCCAGTCACTGCGCCCGAACTGACCGAAGAACGGATGCGCCTTGGCTTTCGGGCAGGCCTGGGTGCCGTCGCGCGGGTCGGTGCCTTCGCACTGGTTGAATTCACGGATCGCGTGAATGCGTTCCTGAACAGCGCCTGGGGAGAGCACGCCGTCCTCGTAGTTCCAGCCGTTGGAGGAACCGTCGGCGGCCGTCAGGTCCCACTTCGGCAGGTGAATGTGCTGGCCGATCACGTCGGTCGGCGTGCGCACCTGATAGTCGTCCATCTCGTAGGTGGCGGGCACCAGGTTGGTTTGCTGGTATTGCACGCAGTCGAAGGTGTTCATGCGCATCACCAGCGGCTCTGGCGGACGCTGCTTGGTGATCACCGGCCAGGCGTCTTCCCACAGCGCCAGAATCCGGGCTTGCGGGAAGTGATAACCGACCTTGTTGTACACCGCGTCGAACTGAATGTTGGCGGCCTTGTAGATCCGTGGCCGGTCGGCGGTGAAGGTCGAGGCGCCGACAAAGGACATGCCGTCCAGCCGGTCGCCACTGGCGAATTCGCCGGTGCCGGCGCTGCTGGTCAGGCGTTTTTGCCGGTCGTCCATGCACGGTTCGTAGTAAGGCGCGCCGGCAATCGGCAAGGCGCCGTTGGTGCGGAAGGCCTTGGCCACGATCTGATTGCCGGGCAGCAAGGCAAAGCTTGGGTGATCCTTTTTCGCGTGGAACGCCATCGCGGCCTGTTCCACTTCAGTGCCCTCTTCGGGCAGGTAAATCGGTTTGGCGCGGGTGACTTCCTTGGAGAAGTCCAGCGAGGTGGTCACGGTGTGCGCTTCGCCTCCTGCTGATACACCATCGAGGGTGTGACGCTGCAAGCCGCCGTCCCAGCCGCCGGACTGATTCGGGTCGAGGTTGGCCCACAGCGCTTTGCCGCTGGCTTTCAACGATTGCGCGGTGGCGGCGTCGAGCATGTCCAGCGGTGGGGTTGGCGGACGCTGACCCACCGAACTTTCCATGCCGCCGATCCAGAACGGATAGCCAGGGTTTTTCAGGCTGCCGTCGGCGTTGCGGTTGGCTTCGCTGCGATCAACCAGTGCCAGTGATCCAATGGCTTGCGAACCACCATTACCGCCGTGGTGTTCGCCGTCGTCATCGCCCTCTTCTTCCTCATCGTCGTCATCGTGGCCGGCGACCAGGGTTTCGCCGATTTTCGGCACCACCACCACTTTGCCCGGCATCGGCGCCATGGCTTTGCCGGGCAGCGGCACGACGGCAGGAATCGGCGTGCCGGCAATGATCTCGCCATCCGGCAAGGCGCGGGCACCGGCAGCCGGTTTACCGCTGCGCAGGGCGTAAGGTTCGCTGTGATAACCATCGGCGCCCTGTTGCGAGACTTCCAGCCGGGTGCCTTCTTCGAACACATCGTGCACCCGCCACATCGACCACATGCCCTGGGCGAAATGCGGGTAAAAGTGGCAGTGATAGATCGCATCGCCGGCCACCCGGTTGCGGTTACCGGAGCCGCCGTTGGCGATTTCGTAGGTATAGCCGGCGCCCGGACCGATGCCTTGAGCGTCGACGTAATCGGAGTTGTCGTCGTTGGGGTTGAACAGCCACTGGTGGCCGTGCAGGTGGAAGATGTGCTGTTCGTGGCCGTTATGGGTGTTGCGGAATTTGACGAAGTCACCGATGTAGCTGTGGTTGACGTTCGAAGGCTCCGAGGGATACAGGGCCATGGTGGCCTTGACGCCGACCTGATCGGCGCTCGGTGTCTGGCCGGGGGCGATGTTCTCAAGCCCGGTGTTGGCCGGCACGTCCACCAGCATCGCCACGTCGCCGACGGTGTGCGAGCTGAGGAAGAATTCTTCGTAGGCGCACGACAGGCAATCGTGCATCGGCCCTACGCCGAGGCGGTTGGCGACCACTTCAGCGCCCATGCCCCCGGAACCGTAGTTGATCATGAACGAGTCGCGGGTCGGCTCCAGCACATGGGCCATGACCGGGTCGGCCCAGTAGGCGGGGAATGCCTGGGTGGCGGCGGTTTCGTCCTGGAACTGCGAGGCGAAATCGCGAAACGGCTCGAGGCGGTTGGGGATCGCCGGGTTGCGTTTGCCTACAGATTCCAGCGGATAGGTGCTGGGCGCAAAACTGCCATCGGCGTTGCTGCCCATGACGATGGCGTCGCTTTCGCTGGAGATGATTTCGTTGCCGTCGACCATGCTGATGATCGGCGTGCCGGCCTTGCCTTCACGCAGCCACGGTTCGCGCTGCGGGTAGCGGGCCTGGTAATCGACGATCGGGTGACCGGCCGGTGTACGGCCGGTGGTCGCCAGACGCATTTCTTCTTCAGTGAGGGTGTTGCGATAGGTGCGTCCCGACTTCGGCACCACCACGACCTGGCCGAACAGGCCATTGGCGGTGTTGCCGGCCGCGCCTTCCCCGCCGAATGTCGCGCCACGGCTGCTGACGGCAAACGCCCCTTCGCGCTCGGCGTACAGCACGTACGAACGGCTCGCGCCCGGCGGCACCAGGGTGTTGGCGTTGCGCCCGGTGTAGGAGGAAATGTCGTCGATGCTGTTCACCGCTTGCAGGCCGTTGACCTGGAAACCGACATGGCGGTCGGCTACCTGCTCGTCGACCTTGAAGGCATCGGCGCCACCGGGGTTCACGGTGCCCTCCTCGCCTTCAGGCCCTTCGAAATGCTTGTTCGGGTTGGCCTGGTAATCGAGCAGGTTCTGCAGGTTGATCGTCAGGCAATCACCGGCGGCCACCCGCAGCACCAGCGGCCGTGGACGCTTGTCCGCACGCAGCGAGACCTTGCCCGGCACCGCGCTGCCGCCATAGGCCAGCGAGACGTCATGGTCATCGACCACGTCGCGGCGCAGCGCGTACATCATGCCGTTGGCATTCTGCGCACCGAGGCGGTTGAACATCAGCGGTTGATCGAAGGCGACTACATTGGCCACCAGATTGCGCTCGCAGCGCACGGCGGCGCTGGCCAGTTCGACGCTGAGCATCGAGACCAGCAACAGCAGCCAGTTCAACAGGGGCGGTGCGTGGTGAATGCCAACCATGATCGGAAACCTCGTAGTGGGTGCTCACAGGGAACGATTCTCGATAAACCCCTTGGAGCAATCCGCGTGCCACAAAAAATTGCTTTTCATCTCAATCAGTTACACAAACCACTTGAGAACCCGGGGGATATTCCCCACCCGATTCCCCACTTTTCCGGGGCCATCGGTTTGCCCCGATAGTGGGGAAAGCCGGGGCTGGATTTTCAAAAAAAGCTTTACAACGGCGCATCCACCGCCAGCCCCTGCAGGCGCCGGTACTGACGCAGCACGCTCGGGACATAGCGCTGGGTTTCGGCGAAGGGCGGAATCACCCGGCCGCGGCTGAGCACCGCGTCCGGCCCGGCGTTGTAAGCCGCCACGGCCAGGGCGATGTCGTTGTCGAACAGGGTCATCAGGCGCTTGAGGTATTTGGCCCCGCCCTGGATGTTGGCCTTGGGGTCGTAGACGTCTTTCACCCCCAGCTCGCGGGCGGTGTCGGGCATCAATTGCATCAGTCCGCCGGCGCCCTTGGGCGAGGTGGCGCCGGGGTTGTAGTTGGATTCGGACTTGATCACCGCGTGCAGCAAGGCTTCGGGCAGGTGATTGGCGCTGGCCGCCGCTGACACCAGCTCCGCGTAGGGCTGGTTGGCGATCAATTGCGGTTGCCGGTCAAGGCTGACCAGTGGCGCATCGGCTTCGCGGATCACCCGCTCGTAGGTGCGTCCGGGACGGTGGACGTTGGACAGCACGTAGCTGCCCTTGGCATCCATGGAAACGAAGACATCGGCTTGCGCGGCACCAACCGACAGCACGCAGCCGAGCAGTCCTGCAGTGAATGAATGGATCATTGGGCCTCCCCTGACAGGCCCCGAAAAATTGGGGGAAATGCCCCACTGACCCGTCGTTGATCAGCCGTACGCAAGCACTGTGCCGAATCTTGAAAAGCCCGTAATACAAGGGCTTCAGCCCGACCACAGAATTTATCGGGGGCTGAGCATGGCAATTGCATAAGCCCTTTCGGCGACACGGCTGCCACTCACGGGAGGTCATCATGAAGCTGCATTTTCGTCCGCGCGCCCAACGCGGTTTCACCCTGCTCGAATTGCTCGTGGTGCTGGTGGTGCTCGGCCTGTTGGCCGGGATCGTCGCGCCCAAATATTTCGCCCAGCTGGGGCGTTCCGAGGTGAAGGTCGCCAAGGCGCAGATCGAAGGCCTGAGCAAGGCGCTGGATCTCTATCGACTGGAGGTCGGCCATTACCCGTCCACCGAACAGGGCTTGCAGGCGCTGGTGACCGCACCGAGCGACGAAGCCAAATGGACGGGCCCGTACTTGCAGAAAAAACTGCCGCAGGATCCGTGGGGGCGTAATTACACCTACCGCTATCCCGGCGAAAACAGCGAGTACGACCTGCTCTCGATGGGCAAGGACGGCCAGCCCGGCGGCGAGGGCGAAAACGCCGAAGTCACCAACTGGCAATAAGCGGAGCTCACGGCATGCGATTTCAACTCAAAGCAGTGGGCAAGGCCGGGGTGGTGTCGCTGAGCGTCGAGGCGCCCGGCCAGAGCGAAGCGCGGCGCATCGCCGAGGATCAGGGCTTGCGTGTGGTCAGCCTGCACGCCGAGCGCCACTGGCGTTCGTTGCGCCTGAGCAAGCGCGAGACCTTCAACCTGGTGCTGTTCAGCCAGGAACTGACCACCCTGCTCAACGCCGGCCTGCCGCTGATCGATGCGCTGGAGAGCCTGGCCGAAAAAGAAACCGCCCCCGCCGCCCGCAAAACCTTGAGCGAGCTGGTGCGGCTGCTGTACGAGGGCAAATCGTTCTCCCAGGCGCTCGGCCAGTTGTCGGCGGTGTTCCCGCCGTTGTACGTGGCGCTGGTACAGTCCAGCGAGAAGACCGGCGCGGTTGGTGATGCGCTGGGCCGTTACGTGAGCTATCGCCAGCGCATGGACGAAGTGCGGCAGAAGATCGTCAGCGCCTCGATCTACCCGCTTTTGTTGTTGGTGGTCGGCGGTGGCGTGGTGCTGTTTCTGATGGGTTACGTGGTGCCGCGCTTCAGCCTGGTGTTCGAAGGGCTGGGCTCGAATCTGCCGTGGCTGTCGCAGATACTGATGAGCAGTGGCATGTTTCTTCACGCCCATCAGGGTGAGTTTTTCGGCCTGTTGGCGACAATCGTCATCGCCCTCGCCGTGCTGCAAAAACAACCGGCGTTTCGCCGTGGGCTGGATCGGCTGGTGGAGAAACTGCCCGCCGTGCACCAGCGAATTTTCATGTATGAGCTGGCGCGGTTTTACCGGTCGCTGGGGATTCTGCTGCAAGGCGGGATTCCGCTGGTGACGGCCATGGGCATGGTGCGCGGCCTGCTCACCGTGGCCTCGCGAGCACGGCTCGATCAGGCCTGCGAGCGGGTGCGCGAGGGGCAGTCGTTGTCCACTGCGCTGGAGCTCAACCGTCTGGTGACGCCCGTGTCCCTGCGCCTGCTGCGCGCCGGCGAACAGTCCGGCAACCTCGGGCAAATGATGGAACGCAGCGCTGATTTCTACGACGAGGAAATCAGCCGCTGGATCGAGTGGTTCGTGCGGTTGTTCGAACCGCTGCTCATGACTTTCATCGGCCTGTTGATCGGGGTGATCGTGATCCTGATGTACATCCCGATCTTCGAACTGGCTTCGAGTATCCACTGACCTCGGGAACGGGTCGGATCACACGCAACAAGCCACATCCACGTTCCCAATCAAGACAACAAAGACGGAGAACGATATGCACATTCAAAAGCTCGTGCTCGCAATGGCCATCGGCGCAGTCCTGTCGGCGTCTACCGTACTGATTCCGGACAACCTGTCCGGGGTGTCGAGTGTTCAGGCCAAGGAAGGGGGAAGTGGTGGTGGTGGAGGAAGCGGCGGTGGCGGCGGCGGTGGAAACGGTGGGGGTGGCGG
>NZ_NEHH01000017.1:0-79116 GCF_002112305.1 Pseudomonas sp. R45(2017)
GGGTGGGCTGAATCAGTACCGGTACGTGCCGAATCCGACGGGGTGGGTGGATCCGTTAGGGTTGACGTCCAACTGTCCGCCGCCGAACAAGCCGGGTTGTTCGGTGCCTGGTGATGTCAGTGGCGTCAAGGTTCATGAAGGTGAGCCAGCGCTGCCGAAGATGACGGCGCAGGAGCGGCGGGCGAGGATTGATGCGTTAGCTGAGGAAAATGCTTATAGGCGTCTACATGACATGGAGGATCCAACGAATGGAGAGCATTTTCTGGAAAAACACGGTGCCCAAACTACCTTGAACTCTCAATTTGAACGAGTGACCTCAGCTAAAAATCCGACGACAGGAATCGTGGAGGTTTATAGCAGTGGGAAAAAGAAAGGGCAGCCTATGATCCCATCGGCGGCCACGCATTTTTTGAGTCATAGAGATCAGTTAAATGCTATTTATAGAGCACAGCTGATTCTTCGATACACAAACCTACAAATATCGAAGAGGCCGATTGATATGGGGAAGGTGATTGGTGAGGGATACAAGAAAGGAAGCCTTGATTATGGAAGGCAAACGAAGGCGGTAGTTATTCTTGATGCAAGTGGGCGTGTAAAGACAGCATATACGGATTTTGATTGATGAAAGTTTCTTATGAGATTGTCGATATAAAAAATCTGCTTTTTGTTTTTGATATAGAGAATGTAAGAAATGACGAGAGGGAGAGGGCTATAGTTTCCAGAAATGTAAATAATGATGAAGAGCTAACTGAGTTGTTTGATGTTCTTTTGAAACCTGAATTTTTGGACTATACCCCTCGCGAACAGGCTTCTCTAACAGACACCATCGCTCATTTTTTAAAAGAGGGTGACAGTTTTGATCGTGTGTTTGGGCGAATGACGACGTATTTTGACGACGATATTTTGGATCAGCGCCGATTTATGCAGGTTCTGCTGAAGTGTTTGGTCAGATATCAGCTTGAAAAAATCAAGGGGTGAAATACTGAATGATTGAGGTCATTGAGGGGAGATGGTCATTCAACGACTTTAAGCGGTGGGGTCGCGGCGAATCGAACGCAGAACTATTTGGTGATCAGTACAGTGAAGATCCCGATGCTGTGGATCTAAATATTATAGGCGAGTGTGGAGACGCAGGGTTACTGGAATTGATCTCAAATCCAAACTGCAGAGAGCGCTTGTACTTTGCAGAGCTTTTGGTGCTTAGTCTTTGCGATGTTTTTCGGTCAGGGCAAGATTTGCCCTTTCAGTTTTCGAGATTTCTCGGAATTGAAAATCGTGAGGAATATTTCGAGAGCGTGATGAGTGTGGCGGAGCAGGTTTATAAAAAGTGTGAGGTGATTAATGCTATGAGTAGTTCGAATGATCCAGCCATAAAATCGTTTTATAAGCAGATAATGGATTTTCGTCATGATAAGACTAGCCTTGAGGGTGAGTTCTATCTTAGTTGCAGAGCACGATTCGACCTGAGTTTGTTTGGTGGTCCTCGGCTTTGACGGGATAAGGATGGAGATAATAATGTTCAGGCTGATTGGGCAGCCCCCTTCGCGACCAAGCTTTCTCCCACTGGGATTTGTGTTGTTTGGGGCGTCAGCGTTGGCCAATAACCTGCGGTGTATCAAGGTCAGGAGCCGTAAGACTATCAATCAAATGCACGCTATACCCCGGAACATTCTTCGCATGATGCTTCGCCTGCGAAGCCATTTCCGCCAACTGACTCGCATCCAACTGCGCACACGCTTCGGGATGCAAATGCACCACGCCAATGGACAATGACAGCAACGGAAACTCCTGACGAATGCCCTGGCGGTTCGGCGCAACAAAACACCCAGCCTCCAGATGTTCCGGGCGGTAGAAACGCCGGCATTGGCTCTGGAAATCATCAAGCAATTGGTTCAGCCGTTTGCGCCAATCCTCCGGGCCGAGCACCAACAAGAAATCATCCCCCCCAATATGCCCGACGAAATCGCGGGACGGGTCGACGCGTTCGTTGAGGCATTGCGCCAGACACAGCAGCACCTCATCCCCGCGCCCATACCCATAGATATCGTTAAAGGGTTTGAAGCTGTCGATGTCGACATAACAAATGACCGACTCGCGCCCCTGTTGCAGCAGGCGGGTGAGGCATTGCTGAATCGGCACATTCCCCGGCAACAAAGTCAGCGGATTGGCATAGCGGGCCTGCTGGATCTTCAGTTCGGTAATCAGTTTGAGCACGTCAATCACCCGGCCCAGGCCCAGGTAGCTGCCATTGAGGGTGATGATGAAATCTTCTTCGATGCGTTGCCGGGCGCGGCTGGTGATCAGGCGGCTGACCTGTTGCAGCGACTGGCTCATTTCGACGGCGAGGAAGTCGTCGTTCATCAGGCGGCTGATCGGTTTGCGGGCGAACAGGTCGGTGGCGAACGGTTTGAGCAGCGCATCGGACAGCGAGTGACGATGAACGATGCCGCATGGCTGACCCTGTTCGTCGAGCACCGCCAGTGAGTTCAGGTTGGCCTGACGGCGGAAGGCTTCCAGTACGGTAGCGGTCGGTGTGTCGCGATTCACGGCCGGTTGATCGTTGAGCAGGGCGCTGAGGTCGCTGCCTTCATCGTTCAATGTGACGGCGCTGCTGTCGTGCTTGGGCATCAAGGCGCGGGCATCGCGCGGCGGGTGTTCCTGAGGGCGGCCGAGCAGGTATCCCTGCACCAGATCCACACCCATCTCGGTCAGCACCGCCAGTTCTTCCGGCAATTCGATGCCTTCGGCAATCACCTGCGCCCTTGAGGCCTTGGCGATTTGCAGGATCGATCCGACAAACTCGCGCTTCAACGCGTCCTGATGAATGCCGTCGATAAAGTGCCGGTCGATCTTCACGTAATCCGGCCGCAGCTCCGACCACAGGCGCAGGCTCGAATAACCAGCCCCAAGGTCATCGAGGGCAATCGAAAAACCCATCGCCCGATAGTGATGCAGCGCAGTTTGCAGCAACTGAAAGTCATCGATCGGCGTTTGTTCGGTGAGTTCGATCACCACCTGACTCGGCGGGATACCAAAATCCTGCAGCAGCTGCAGCGTGCGCCCCGGCTGGTGCGCGGCTTCAAGCAGGGATTCGGGAGAGACGTTGAGAAACAGCTTGCCCGGCAACTGCTGTTCGTTGAAACGGCGACAGGCGCTTTGGCGGCAGGCGATTTCCAGTTCGCTCAAGCGTCCGGCCTGGCGGGCCACGGCGAACAGGGCGATGGGGGAGTGCAGCGGGCTGTTGGACGGGCCGCGGGTCAGGGCTTCGTAGCCGAGAATGCGCCGTTCAGAGAGGCAAATGATCGGCTGGAACAGGCTGTGTAATCCGCTTTGAGTCAGGATCGAGCTCAAGGCACTCAGCTGTTCGGTCGTGGTCATGGCAATCTCTGGCGATAAAAAAAGGACTGGGAGCGTTCTCGATGAAGAGAACAGCTCCCAGTCCTTTATTGCACGACAGAATGATGACTGTTTGATGACGATCCGGGGATCGTCAGCATTAAATTGCCATCACCTTACTTCTTTGCGACCTGATTGCTCAGCTTCAGGTAATCCAGCAGCACGCGCCCGGTCTCGCTCAGGTAGGCGTCGTCTTCCGGTTTGACCTTGTCCGGCTCGGCGGCCGCCAGGGCGTCCTCGTCTTCTTTCTTCAGCTCTTTGAGCGGTTCTTCGCCTTTAGCCTTGCGACGGATGTTTTCCATCGCCAGTTGCTTGGCGTCGATGTCGGCGTGCTGGGCACGGCGTTCGGCTTCATTGAGGCTGACGGTTTTTTCTTCCAGCAGCTTCTGCGCCAGGGCCAGCTTGTCACGGATGAACACAAACTCCGCGTCCTTGGCGGAACGGGTGTCATGCTCGGATTTCAGCTGGGCCAGGTACGGCTTGAACGGATCGCTCGCCGGTTTGATCGCCGCGCGGATGGTGTCCCACGGCATGGCTTCCGGCAGGGCGCTTTCGCCGATTTCCTTGGTGTCGATGATCGACGGGTAATCGATGTCCGGCAGTACGCCCTGATGCTGGGTGCTCTGACCGGAAACCCGGTAGAACTTGGCCAGGGTCAGTTTCAGTTCGCCATGGTTCAGCGGCTGGATGGTCTGCACCGTGCCTTTGCCGAAGGTCTGGCCACCGATGATCAGCGCGCGGTGGTAGTCCTGCATGGCGCCAGCGAAGATCTCCGAAGCCGAGGCGGACAGACGGTTGACCAACAGCGCCATCGGGCCTTTGTAGAAGGCGCCCGGGTTTTCATCTTCAAGTACATCGACCCGGCCATCGGCGTTACGCACGAGCACGGTAGGGCCCTTGTCGATGAACAGGCTGGTCAGCTCGGTGGCTTCCTGCAGGGAACCGCCGCCGTTGTTGCGCAGGTCGATGACCACGCCGTCGACTTTCTCTTTCTGCAGTTCGGTCAGCAGCTTCTTGACGTCGCGAGTGGTGCTCTTGTAGTCCGGATCGCCGGCACGAAAGGCCTTGAAGTCGAGGTAGAAGGCCGGAATCTCGATCACGCCGAGCTTGTAGTCTCGGCCGTCCTGTTTCAGGTTCAGCACGGACTTCTTCACGGCCTGGTCTTCGAGCTTCACCGCTTCACGGGTGATCGGCACGATCTTGCTGGTCTGGTCGTTCGGCGCATTGCTCGCCGGGATGACTTCCAGACGCACCACGGTGCCTTTCGGGCCACGGATCAGCTTGACCACTTCATCCAGACGCCAGCCGACCACGTCGACCATCTCTTTGTTGCCCTGGGCAACGCCGATGATCTTGTCGGCCGGAGCAACCTGCTTGGTCTTGTCGGCCGGGCCTGCCGGCACCAGACGCACGACTTTCACCTGGTCGTTGTCGCTCTGCAACACGGCGCCGATACCCTCGAGGGACAGGCTCATGTTGATGTCGAAGTTCTCCGCGTTATCCGGCGACAGATAGTTGGTGTGCGGATCGTAAGACATGGCGAAGGTGTTGATGTACGCCTGGAAGATGTCTTCGGCGCGGGTCTGGTCCAGACGCGCCAGTTGATTCTTGTAGCGCTTGGTCAGGGTTTCCTGGATCTGCTTCGGCTCTTTGCCGGCGATCTTCTGCCGCAGCACCTCGTCCTTGACGCGTTTGCGCCACAGGTCATCGAGTTCGGCGGTGGACTTGAGCCACGGAGCGTCCTTGCGATCGATCAGCAAGGTTTCCTTGGTGGTGAAGTCCATCTTGTCGACGCCTTTGTTCAGCTCGGCAAGGGCGAAGTCCAGACGCGCTTTCACGCGGTCCAGGTAGCGCTTGTAGATGGTGAACCCGGCGTTGAGGTCGCCGCTCTTGAGGAAGTCGTCGAACTGGGTCTTCCACTTGTCGAATTCGGCGATGTCGCTGGCCATGAAGTAGCTGCGCGACGGGTCGAGCAGCTTGATGTAGCTGTCGTAGATGATCACCGAGCGCGCATCGTCGAGCGGCGGCTTGCTGTAGTGGTGACGCTTGAGCAACTCGACGACGTTCAGACTGGCGATCACTTCGTCGCGATCAGGCTGCAACTTGTCCCAGCTGTTGGCTGCGAATGTGGTGCCCGACACCGGCAACAGACCGATACCGATGAAAAGAGCGAGGGCGGTGCTGGGGAGCAGATGCTTCATGCTGATTCGACGCGGGGACAATTGATAACGCATATTAGGCCGTCTTTGAAGTCGCCGGTACCTCTACGCTCTGTACGATAACTGCTGTTCAGCGTTCGTTCAGACCCCAGGGCCGGTCGCATAATGCAAAAAGCCCGGCGCTACAGCTTCGGGCTCAGTCCAGACTCACTATGGAGGCACTGTGAAGGCATTGCAAGGCGTTGAAGGTCAAGTGGCATGGGTTGATGAACCAAGTCCTACATGTGATGTAGGACAAGTTCGCATCCGGGTGGCGGCAGCGGGCCTCAATCGCGCGGATTTATTACAGAAAGCTGGACTTTATCCACCCCCTCCAGGTGCCAGCCAGGTGCTGGGTCTTGAGTGTTCCGGGGTGATCAGCGAGGTCGGCGCAGGCTCGTCCTGGCAGGTCGGTGACCGGGTCTGCGCCTTGCTGGCCGGGGGCGGGATGGCGCAAGAGGTGGTCGTCGACGGAAGGCATGTGCTGCCGGTTCCGGAAGGTGTATCGCTGATCGAGGCCGCTGCGTTGCCCGAGGTGTACGCGACCGTCTGGCTGAATGTGTTTCAACTCGCTGCGCTCAAACCGGGTGAGAAAGTTCTTCTGCACGCCGGAGCCAGTGGTATCGGTTCAGCCGCCATTCAACTGTGCAAGGCTTTCGGCAATCCCTGCTGGGTCAGCGTCGGCTCGGCCGAGCGGCTGGCCTACTGTGAATCGCTGGGGGCCCAGGGCGGGGTGGTTCGCACCGACGATCTGGAAAGCCTGCGGGATTTCGGGCCGTTCGATGTGATTCTGGATCCGGTGGGCGGCAATTATTCGGCTTTGAACCTCAAGTTGATGGCTCAGGACGGCCGCTGGGTGCTGATCGGCCTGATGGGCGGCCGCGAAGCGAAGCTGGATCTGGCCCAGGTGCTGGCCAAACGCGTGCAACTGCTGGGCTCGACCCTGCGCAGCCGTGACGATCAGTTCAAGGCCGATCTGTTCAGCGATCTGAGTCAGCACGTGTGGCCGCTGTTTTCCGAAGGGCGCCTGAAGCCACAACTGGCCAAGGCATTCCCGATCAAGGATGCCGAGGCAGCGTTCGCCGAGCTGGCAAGCAACACGGTGGCGGGGAAGCTGGTGCTGGTGATCGACGAAAGCCTGAGCTGATCGTCGATGCTTGTGGGAGCAGGCTTGCTCCCACAAGACAACCGCTTACTTCCAGAGGTGGATCGGCCAGCCGGACTTCTCGGCCTCTGCAAGCAGCACCGGATCCGGATTGACCACATGCGGGAAATCCACTTTCAGCAGCAGCGGCAGATCATTGCGTGAGTCGGAATAGAAACTCGCGCCCTCAAGGTTTTCCTCTTCGGCATCCAGCCATTCCAGCAAGCGGGTGATTTTGCCTTCGCGGTAGGTCAGGGTGCCCACGGTGTGGCCGCTGTACACGCCATGCGCCACTTCCAGTTCGATCCCCAGCACCTCGTCGATGCCCAGTCGATCGGCAATCGGTTTCACGAGGTGCGTACCCGAGGCCGAGATCACCAGAATCCGGTCGCCGGCCTTGCGGTGGGCGGCGATGGTCTTGGTGGCGTCGCTGAAGATGATCGGTTCGATGAAGTCTTCCACCCACGGTCCGACCAGATGCTCGACTTCTTCCGGGGTGCGCCCGATCAGCGGCTCGAGGCTGAAGTCCATGTAGTCTTCCATGCGCAACTTGCCATGGCTGTAGGCGTCCATCAGCTCGTTGTTCTTGCGCATGAACGACTCGGGATCGACCCAGCCCAGGCGCCCCATCTGCTCGCTCCAGAGGGTGGCGCAGTCGCCGTGGATCAGGGTTTCGTCCAGATCAAAAATTGCCAGGGCCATCAGTTCAGTTCCCTCTTGGGTGTCAGCAAAGTCATCAGGCTACCTCACACAGGGCGGTGGGATCGATGGAAAGTGACAGGCGCTGACCATCGGGATGCAGATCCGCCGCCGAACGGTTGAGCACATCCACCACCAGTTCCACGCCCCGGGCTTCGACGCGGTAGCGGATCACGTTGCCCAGCAGACTGTGGCTGCGGATTTGCGCATCGGGTTCACCGCTGAGGCTGAGTTCAATGGCTTCCGGGCGAATCGCGATGCGATGGTTGATCGGCCGCTGCAACAGCTTCGACGCGCTCTCGGCATCCAGCAGGTTGTAGTTGCCGATGAAGCCGGCGGCGAATACGTCGACCGGCGCGGTGTAGAGAGTTTCGGCATCGCCGCTTTGTACGATCTTTCCCTGATTCATCAGGAAAATCCGGTCAGACATGGTCAGGGCTTCTTCCTGATCGTGTGTGACGAAGATCGTGGTCAGGCCAAGTTCGCGCTGGATCTGACGGATCTGTTCGCGCAGGTGTTTGCGAATTCGCGCATCGAGGGCCGACAGCGGTTCATCCAGCAGCAACAGGCGCGGACGGGTCACCAGCGAACGGGCGAGGGCGACACGCTGACACTGGCCGCCGGACAGCTGATGCGGATAGCGACTGGCGAAATCGTTGAGTTCAACCAGTTTCAACACTTCGGCAACCCGCTTGTGGCTGTCGTCGGCGTTGACCTTTTGCATGCGCAGGCCGAAGGCGACGTTCTGTTCGACGGTCATGTTGGGGAACAGCGCGTAGCTCTGGAACACCATGCCGATCCCGCGCTTCTGCGGGGTGAGCGGCACGATGTCGACGCCATCGAGCAGAATCTTGCCGCCATCCACCGGCGTCAGCCCGGCGATGCAACGCAGCAGGGTGGATTTGCCGCAACCGGACGGACCAAGCAGGGTGACGAATTCACCCTTGTTGATTTCGCAGTTGATGTCGCTGAACACCGTGGTGCCTGCGTAGTTTTTCTGAAGGTGTTGGACGCTGACATAGCTCATTCGCTTTTGTCCTTGTTCAAGATGTTGGCGACCCAGGTCAGGACCAGCACGAAAAAGAAGTAGGAGATCACCAGCGCACTGGTGAAGTGGCCGCTGCTGTTGCGCATGTTGTTCAGATAAACCTGCAGGGTTTCGTAGCGGGTGCCGACCAGGATGTTGGCGAACACGAACTCACCGAACAGGAACGAGAACGACAGCAGCAACGCGACCATCAGGCCCTTGCGCAGGTTCGGCAGCACCACCAGGAAAGCTGCCTGAAAAGTGCTGGCGCCAAGCAGTTGGGCGGCGTCCATCAGGTCGCGCAGGTTGATCGCTTGCAGGTTGTTGGTGATCGCCCGGTACATGAACGGCAGCGCCACGGTGAAGTAGCAACCGATCAGGATCCACGGCGTGCCGACCATCGCGAACGGCCCGGAACCGTAGAGCTGCAACAGGCCCACCGACGACACCACCGGCGGTACGGCGAAGGGCAGCAGGATCAGGATGTTCATCAGCGCATCGAGTTTCGGGAAGTGGTAATGCACCACGAACAGCAGCGGCAGGATCAGCACCACCGACAGGATCAGCGCGCCGACGCACACCAGCAGCGACTGACCGAAGGCGTTCAGAAAACGCGGATCGCTCCACAACTGGATATACCACTTGAAGGTGAAACCGCTGGGCAGGATGGTGGCCGACCAGCTGCTGGCGATCGAGTAGATCAGCGTGCCCACCAAGGGCAGCAGCAAAATGGCGAACAACAGATAGACCACGACGCGGTGGTAGACGCCGGCCGGACCGGATTCAGCGCGAGACATGGTAGCTCCTCTTCAGCAGCAGTTGATGCACGACGGTCACCAGGGTCATCAGCGCCACCAGCACCACGGCCAGGGCACTGGCCAGGTTCGGGTCGAGGGAAATGTCGCCGGAGACCATCGCCGCAATCCGGATCGGCAATACGTTGAAGTTGCCGGTGGTCAGCGCGTAGACCGTGGCGTAGGCGCCAAGGGCGTTGGCCAGCAGGATCACGAAGGTGCCGAGCAGGGCCGGGGTCAGTACCGGCAGGCCAATGTGGCGCCAGAACTGCCAGCCGTCAGCGCCGAGCAGTGCGGCGGATTCGCGCCAGTCTTCACGCAGGGCGTCGAATGCCGGGTACAGCAGCAACACGCCGAGGGGAATCTGGAAGTAGGTGTAGAGAATGATCAACCCGGTTTTCGAGTACAGGTTGAAGTCCTCAATGATCCCGGCCTGCTTCAGCATGATCGTGATGCTGCCGTTGAAGCCGAGCAGGATGATGAACGCAAAGGCCAGGGGCACGCCGGCGAAGTTGCTGGTCATGTTGGCGAAGGCGTTGACGAAGTTGCGCAGCTTCGAATCGACCCGGCGCAGGGAGTAGGCGCCCAGCACCGCGATGATGATCCCGAACACACTCGACCAGAAGCTGATTTCGAGGCTGTACTGGATCGCCTGCAGATAGAACTTCGAACTGAAGATCTTGCTGAAGTTGGCGAAGCCCCAACCGAATTCTTCCGATTGCAGGCTGTTGATCATCACCCAGATCAGCGGGGCGATTTCGAACACGATAAAGAACAGTGCGAAAGGCACCAGGCACAGGGCCGCCAGCCATTTGCCGCGAGTCATTGAGTTCACTTGAGCAACTCCCGGCACACAGGTTTGTCGTGGGGCACGCCGAGCAGTTCGCAGACGGTGCCGCAGATGTCGGTCTGCTTCGGCGTGGCGTCGGTGTTTAAGCTGAAGGCGTCACCGAGTACAAACAACGGCACCTGGCGTTCTTCCGGCAGCAGGCCGTTGTGCGAGCGGTCGTTGTTCATGCCGTGGTCGGCGGTCACCAGCACCTGGCAACCGGCGTCGAGCCAGCCTTGCAGGTAGTCGGCGAGGATGATGTCGGCGCTGCGCGCGGTGTTGCGGTATTGCGGGGTGTCGAGGCCGTGCTTGTGCCCGGCGTCGTCGATGTTCATCGGGTGGATCAGCAGAAAGTCCGGTGCATGGCGCAGGCGCAGGTTTTCGGCGTCGGCGAACAGGTGCGAATCCGGATAGTGATCGTTCCAGTAAAAGTGGCCGTGCTGGATCGGTAGCGTCGGGTCATCGGTATGCCGATCCCGTGCTGCCACGAACGGCGAGCGGTTGTAGAGCTCGCTGACCCAGTGGTACGCCGCAGCGGCGGTTTTCAGACCGGCATCGCGGGCGTAGTGATAGATGCTGCGCTGACTGGACAGGCGCGAGACGTTGTTGTGGACGATGCCGCTGTCGATCGGCGGTACGCCCGTGAGGATGCATTCGTAAAGCGGTCGGGACAGAGCCGGCAACTCGCACTCCAACTGGTAGAGCGCGGCGCGTCCTGCGCCAACGTAAGCCTGCAGATGCCCCATGGCGTGACGCGCAACCTCGTAGTTGAGGCCGTCGAGCACGACAAGGATGACGGTGTGCTTCATAGGGGCAAAAACTCCGCGAAACAATAAAAACGGGAAACTCGAAGTCGACACGGATCCTGTGGGAGCGGGCTTGCCCGCGAAGGCGTCATGTCAATCAACTCATGTGTTGAATGTGAAACTGCCATCGCGGGCAAGCCCGCTCCCACAGGGTTTTGCGTCAGACCCAGTGGGGATCTACCGACTTACTTCATCTCGACGATGACTTCTTCGTTCCACTTCTGCGGCAGGGCCTTGGAGGTTTTTTCCCACGCATCGGCGTCCTTGATCGGGGTGACCTTCTTGTACTGATCGTTCGGCAGCAGCTTGGCTTTCACGTCTTCCGGCAGTTGCAGGTGCTCGGCGCGGATCGGGCGGGCGTTGCCGCGGGCGAGGTTGGTCTGGCCGGCGTCGCTGAAGATGTATTCGCGGGTCAGCTTGGCGGCGTTCGGGTTTTTCGCGTACTTGTTGATGATGGTGGTGTAGCCGGAAATCACCGAACCGTCGGACGGGATCAGCACCACGTAGTCATCCGGATTGGCCATCTTGGCCTTGTAGCTCAGGCCGTTGAAGTCCCAGACCACGCCGACTTCGATCTCGCCTTTTTCCATGGTGGCGATGGTCGGGTTGGCCATCGACAGGCGACCCTGCTTGGCGATGTCTGCGAACAGCAGCAGGGCAGGCTGGAGGTTTTTCTCGTCGCCGCCGTTGGCCAGTGCAGCGGCGAGTACGCCGTTGGCAGCCTGGGCCGCGGTGCTCACGTCACCAATGGAAACCTTGTATTTGCCGGCCTTGAGGTCAGCCCATTTGGTCGGTACTTCGGAACCGTGAAGCAGCTTCTTGTTGACGATGAAGGCGATGGTGCCGGTGTAGGCCAGTGCCCAGTTGCCGTCCTTGTCCTTGGCCCAGTCCGGCACTTGATCCCAGGTGGTCGGCTTGTACGGTTGCACCACGCCTTGCTTGACCGCGATCGGGCCGAAGGCCGCGCCGACGTCGCCGATGTCGGCGGTGGCATTGTCTTTTTCAGCGGCGAACTTGGCGATTTCCTGGGCCGAGCTCATGTCGGTGTCGATGTGTTTCAGGCCGTATTTCTTGGCCAGGTCTTCCCAGGTGCCTTTCCAGTTGGCCCAGTCATCGGGCATGCCGACGCTGTTGACGGCGCCTTCCGCTTTCGCAGCGGCTTCGAGGGTTTTCAGATCATCAGCCGCCATGGCGGCGGTGCACATGGCAATGGTCGAGCCTAACAGTGTTGCCAGGAAAAGCTGTTTCATTCCGAAGCTCCTTGGTCGTGTTCAACGCTGCGATTGCGGTTTGTGTTGGTCTAGGTCAGCAATACCTGAGCCAATGTAGGGGGGCTGGATGACACTTTGATGTCGGCGGATACCTGGCCCGCGTTTTATTTCTCCTGTATCGACGGCTGCCCGCTAAGCGTAGACCACCCGCAAAGTCCCGGTGGGCAAGGGACTTGGCCGATGTATTGCAAGTTGTCAGGGCGACCGTTCGGTAGTTTTGTCATCTCTCGGTCATCTGCACTGCCTAGGCTTGCAACACAACCAAACGGCGCATTAGCTGTGCGGTTTTGCCCCGAAACAGTGCTGGTCTAGTCCAGATAGGTAACGTTGATGCGCGATGAGGCAACAAAAGCGGTGACAGCGATTGGCCAGATCCTTCAGGAGCAGCTCGACCATGGGTTGCTGGCGGCGGGGAGCAAGTTGCCGGCCGAGCGCAAGCTCAGTGAGTTGTTCGGCACGACGCGGATTACGGTACGGGAAGCCTTGTTGCAGCTGGAGGCGCAAGGGCAGATTTATCGCGAGGAGCGGCGGGGCTGGTTCGTGTCGCCGCCGCGTCTGGCCTATAACCTGATGCAGCGCAGTCACTTTCACGCGATGGTCAGTGCGCAGGGGCGGGTGCCGTCGACCGAGGTGATTTCGGCGCGGTTGCAGCCGGCTTCAGCGGCGGTCTGTGCGTGGTTGCAGTTGCCGGCGTTGTCGAGCGTGATTCAGATTTGCCGGTCGCGGCGGATCGATGGGCGGCTGGTGTTGTATGTGGAGCATTATCTGAATCCGCAGTTTTTTCCGGGGATTCTCGAGTTTGATCTGAATCAGTCGATTACCGAGCTGTATGCGCGGCATTACGATTTGCACTATGGGCGGGTGCGGTTCGAGATTGTGCCTACGTCTTTATCGGTCGATGCGGCGGCGGCGTTGCGGGTGTCGGTGGGGAGTCCGGGGTTGAGGATTGCTCGGGTTAATTATGATCAGTCTGGGCGGTTGATTGATTGTGATCTGGAGTTTTGGCGGCATGATGCGATTCACGTTGGTGTTGATGTTGTTTGACCTTGGCGGCCTCTGGGCCGACCAGGTTTTGGGTTGTTTTGGGTGAATATCCGTTTTTTCGGGGGGCTGCGGCTGGCGGTTCCGCTCTTACAGCGGCTCACTTTTCCAGACGCCGAAAAGTAAGCAAAAGGCTTGGCCCCTGCGTTCGGCCCCTCGCTGAGGCTCGGGGTTCCTTCGCTCCGGGATTCATCCGGGGGCATCGCCTACGGTTTGCTTCGCTGCACCTCCTCTCGATGCATGCGGCTGCGCCGCACGGTCGCTGCGCTCCCTCCCCCGGATAAATCCCTCCACTCAGCCTCCCAACGGGGCCGGCACGTCAAAAGCGGTACTCGAGCTAACGCTCATCGTGTTTTGGATGTGCGCCTCTTAAGCGTTGGTTCTGCTGTTTGAGTTGAATTTTTCAATTGGGCGAATCCGGACCTGGATTTCTGGACGTTTCCTACTTGTTGTTCGCCTGCATCTGACGCGACAGATTTTTTTGTGCGAGGTACATATATAACGCAGTCCGTGGTTGTTATTTTCATACATTTCTCCAGGCGCTGGACGCAATGTTTGAATTTGTTTCCGGTTGTCGAGCACCGCATTTAATTCAAGGAGGAATGTATTTATGGCACGGCGTGGAATTGAGCTTCCAGCTTCAATCGTGAGGCCGGACAATCAAGATGTTTATGTGCACTACTTAGGTCTCGGTGATGGCTCCGGGCCGGCAATTGATTTTGCCCCCTTGGGGGAAATACTGGATATGGAAAATACCTACAAGGCATTTTCCGGAAGTTTGCCTCAAATCCTTGAAGTTGAGCTTGCCCAGGTCAGGGCTGGCGGTGATTCGAGTTTATTGCCTCCCTTGGACACGCTGGCGCGTGAGCTGCGTTTCCGGGATGCGCTGATCGCCAGAAAGTTTGGTGCGCTGATCGCGGCGAAGGACATTGCGATTCAGCGGTTTGGCCATGCGCAGGTCGAAACGTTTTTCAATGGCGGTCGGTTACCGCAGGTCAATCGGCGTGGCGGTAACGTCAGCGTTCGCCAGGCCTATAGCGAGTTGTTCAATGCCAAGTTGCTGGTAGAAGGCATCGGCCAGTTGAACAGTCAGTCCGCAACGGTCAGGAATGTAATCGCGGCTGTGCAGGTGCAAGAGGCCAATCGAATTGCACATGAGCAGGCGCGCATCGCTGCGCAGAATCAGGCCCGGCGTGCGGCCGAGGAACAGGCGCGTGTAGCTGCACAAGCGGCAGAAATCGCCCGGCTGGCGGCCGTTGATGAAGCTCGTCAAAAGGCTGAAGAGCAGGCGCGACGTGAAGCCGATGAGCATGCACGGCAACTGCTTGAGGATCGATTGCGCGACGCGGATCGGGCGCGCCGGGAGGCGCAAGCCTTCCATTTGCAGGACGCTGCCTGGAATCCGCAACTTGTATTTTCGACGTCGACCGGGCCGGTTTCCATCCGCGAGAGCGCAAGGTCGAGATTGCGGGCGGCCATCCGTTCCGCGTCGGCCGGATTATCCGCTCTGGCCGCGGGCACGGTGTCGGGTTTGATGGTGGGTGTTGCAGCACTGGTTTACTCGCCCGCGCTGGGAAACGGTGAGCTGCCCAAGCGGTTTCTGGTCAGCGTGCCGTTGTCCGATCTGCTGTCCGGTCCCGTGCCAGACTTGGGTCAGCTCGCGGCTACCGGTGGTTCTCTGGATTTGCCCGTGCGTGTCAATTCCAGAGCTGGCGAGGGCGATCACACCGAGCTGCTGGTCATTCCAGTCGATGGCGTCAGGTTTCCCACCGGCGTGCCGGTGATTGCTGCCGTTCACAACCCGCAGGACAACACCTATCGCGCGACGACCACCGACATTCCATCAGAAACATTGGTATGGACGCCGTCAATTACGCCCGCTGACAGTTCGACTGTATTGCCCGTTCCCGAACCGGATCCTGCGCAATATACCGGCGGCGACATCGTCCCTGTCGAGGGGCGAATTGATCGTCATCCTGATCTGGGTGATTTTGATTTCAATGACTGGATTCTGGTTTTTCCACCGGATTCCGGCATCCCCCCGCAATACATCATGTTCCGGGATCCGCGAAACGATTCCGGGATTGCTTCCGGGTACGGAGAGCCAGTGGCGACGGGGTGGCTCGAGGCGGCTTCGCAAGGCAATGGTGCGGCGATTCCGGCGCAGATTGCAGAGCAATTGAGAGGTCGGCAGTTCAGCGATTTCAGGACGTTCAGAGAGTCCTTCTGGAAAGCAGTAGGGGCAGACTCCGAGCTCTCTTCACAATTTGGCAATACCAATAGAGAGCGGTTAATGCGCGGGCATTCTCCATTTACCATTCCTGGTGAGCAGGTAGGCGGTAATAAAGTTTATGAAATTCATCATCTGGATTTCATCAAGAATGGAGGTGCGGTCTACGATATGGATAACTTAAGATTGTTGACACCTAAGCAGCACGTGGAAGTTCATTCTGCTAGTGGAGGAGAAATGCATCGTAAACTCGAAGACTATACGGAGTCAGAGTTTCTTGAGCTTTTGAAAGGTCTCTGTTATGTAACCAGCTGCAGTGAAAGAGAATACATGGTCCTTGTTGAAAAGTTTGACGCTGCAGTGGATCACCCAAGGGGTAATGGAATTATTTATTATCCGCTGGATGGCGAAGATGATAGCCCTGAAGGAATACTCCAAACGCTGAAGAGCTGGCGTGCGGAGAACGGGATGCCCGGATTCAAAGGGTAAGCCCAAATCAAAGGACCCCAATCGAAGTGCATTCCGATTGGGGTTTATTCGGTAACTATTTTTCAGTCTCCACTCCACCGCCCGCCGTGATCACCTGCACATTCATCCTCGGCGTCGCCAGGTCCAGCCCGGCCTCGTCCAGATGCCGTTTCAGCGACAAATTGAATGCCCTTGAAACCTCCCACTGTTTGATCGGTGCGGTCTTGAACCTTGCGCGCAATATCGCGTTGCCGGATTCAAAGCTTTCCACGCCCTGAAATTCCAGTGGCGACCAGATGTTGCGTCGCTGCAGTGGGTCGGTGCGCATTTTCTGGCCGACGTCGCGCATCAGTTTGATGGCTTCGTCGATGCTCATGTTGAAGGGCACCGCCACGCGGAAAATCGCGTAGCCGAATTCGCGGGAGTAGTTTTTGATGCTTTTGATTTCGCTGAACGGGATGGTGTGGACGATGCCGTCGATGTCCCGCAGGCGTACGGTGCGGATGGTCAGGCCTTCGACGGTGCCCAGGTGGCCGCCGACGTCGACGTAGTCGTCGATGGCCAGGGAGTCTTCGATGATGATGAACAGGCCGGTGATCAGATCCGCTACGAGCGACTGCGCGCCGAAGCCGATGGCCAGGCCGATCACGCCGGCACCGGCCAGCAGGGGCGTGACGTTCATGCCCATGTTCGCCAGCGCGACGATCAGGGCGATGATGAAGATCGCCACGAACAGCACGTTGCGGATCAGCGGCATCATGGTTTGCGCGCGGGCGTTGGCCAGGCCTTTGCGTGAGCGGGTGAGGGCGTGGTGGACGGCGGTGTCGCTGAGGATCCAGATCAGCCACGCGAAGATCAGCGTGCCGATCAGGCTGAACAGTTTGACGCTGATGTCGTGGCCTTCGCCTTCGGTGAAGCCGATCAGCGACATGCCCCAGACCCGCAGGCCGAGTTCGATGAACGCCAGCCACACCAGCAAATGGGCGAGGGTGTAGAAGAAGCTTTTCAGGCGTTCGGAATACAGCGCGTGGCGTTTCGGTCCGCGTTGGGGTTTGAGGGCGTGGCGGCGGACGAGGCCGTTGATGACCATGCACAACACCAGCAGCACGGTGCAAATCAGCGACTGGCGCAGGGCGGTGCTGGTGTCGCCGGCGGAGACGAAGGTGGCGAACAGGGAAATGCCCACCAGCACCAGTGCCGGGATGTACCAGAAGGTGCCGAGGATTTCGATGGTGTCACTGAGGGCGCGGCGGGTCAGGCGGCGGGACAGCGGCTGGTTGCGGATCAGGTGGGCGATCGGCCGGCGGAAACGCAGGATGAACAGGCCGGTCGACAGCGCCGCGAGGACGTTGGCGACGGTGGCGGCGGTGTGGGCCAGGTGCACGCCGAGGGCGGCCACCAGTTTTGGATCGCTCAGGGCTTCACCGAAGGCGGCGAAACTGCCGATCAGCCACAACGGCCGAAAGGCCTGGTGACGCAGGATGTACAGCGCGCGGTGCCGGTGCGGACCGTCGAGTACGGAGAAGGCGATCACGCAGATGGCCGAGAAACAGGTGCCGACCACCAGTGCGTAAGCCAGCACCATCGCCAGGCTTTTGCCCAGTGACGAGGGCAATGCGTAGCTCATGTAGACCGTGATCACCAACGCGATCAGCCAGGGGCCGAGCTTGCGCAGGGCGAAGCGCAGCATGTCGAGGGCCCGGGGGTTTTGCGGCAGTTCTTCGGTCAGGCCGAAGCGCATGCGTACCCGGTGGCCGAGCCAGATCAGCGCGGCGGCGAGCAGGCTCCAGACCGCGAGGATCACGGCGAAGGCGAAGATGATCGGCAGCCATTCGCTGGCCGGCAGCATCAGGCCTTTGAGCTCGTCCTGGGCCATGTCGAATTCGGCGGACCAGCGATTGAGCGGGCTGTCGGCGCCGGTGAACTGTTTTTCGAAAGTGGCGAGGGTGCCGCCGATCAGTCCCAGCACACCTTCTTCGGGGCTGGCCTGGGCTTTTTTCGTGGCGTCGCGGAGTTTTTTCAGGTCGGTCAGCAACTGGGCACGTTGCTTGTCGTTTTCCAGCGACTTGATGACTTCGTCCAGCGACTGGCCGAGCGGTTCCTGAGCCTCGGGCTGGGCCTTGCCGGAACCCGTGAGCAGTCCCGGCAGACCGGCAGCGTCGGCGGGCGCCGGCGACATCAGGGTCATCAGGCAGACGAGAAACAGGCAGGGCAGGGCAAAAAGACGAGCGAACACTAGGCGGTCAACCTCGCAAGGGGCGGATCGGGCGAGTGTACGAGCCCGCCAGATTCAATGCGAGCCGGGCGCGGATTTATTCGTTGAGTTTGGCGAGGATCTTGTAGACCACGGTGGCCAGGATCATCAGCATGCCGATCCACATGGCGAACACACCGGCGTTCTTGTCACGGAAGTTGAAACCGATGGCCAGCAGAATCATTCCGCCGAGGATGGGAATGAGCATGGAGTGGAACGCAGACATCGAGATCATGGCGACAGCCTTGTCGAAGGGAATGATTCAAGTCTAGGTGGGTTTTCGATGGACGGTGCTGATGTGTATCAGAAATGAGCCGGTTTTACGGGCCGGGGGATCGCAGCTCCACGCTGCGATCCCGGCTGCTTGCTACGGCAATTCGCGACTGGCGTAGAACGCGCTCAGCACTTTGACCAGGTGGGCCAGGTCATGGCTGCCGCACAGTTCGCGGATCGAGTGCATGGCGAAGGTCGGCAGGCCGATGTCGACGGTGCGCACGCCCAGGTGGCTGGCGGTGATCGGGCCGATGGTCGAGCCACAGCCCATGTCGCTGCGCACCACGAAGCTTTGCACCGGCACTTCTTCGGCCATGCACAGATGGCGGAAGAAACCGGCGGTTTCGCTGTTGGTGGCGTAGCGCTGGTTGCTGTTGACCTTGATCACCGGGCCGGCGTTGAGTTTCGGGCCGTGGTTGGCGTCGTGCTTCTCGGCGTAGTTCGGGTGTACGCCGTGGGCGTTGTCGGCCGAAACCAGCAGGGATTTCTGGATGGTGCGTACGAATTCGTCACCTTCCGGCAGCAGACGGCGCAGGGTCTGTTCCAGCATCGGGCCGTCGGCGCCACACGCCGAGCAGGAGCCGACTTCTTCGTGGTCGTTGCACACCAGCACGCAGGTTTCTTCGGTGTCGGCGGTCAGCAAGGCTTGCAGGCCGGCGTAGCACGACAGCAGGTTATCGAGGCGTGCGCCGGCGATGAAGTCGCCATGCAGGCCGATGACCGCAGCGCTCTGGGTATCGTAGAAACTCAGCTCGTAATCGAGCACCACGTCGGCGTTGAGGCCGTGTTCGCGAGCCAGTTGATCGGTGAGTACCGCGCGGAAGTCCACGCGCTCGTCACCGGCGAACTGCGCGAGAATCGGCGGCAGTTCGGTCTGGGCGTTGATAGCCCAGCCTTGGTTGGCTTCACGATTGAGGTGGATGGCCAGGTTGGGAATGATCGCGATCGGGGCCTTGAAGTCGATCAGCTGGCTCTCGACTTTGCCGTCGCGGCGGAAGGTGACGCGGCCGGCCAGCGACAGGTCGCGGTCGAACCACGGCGCCAACAGCGCGCCGCCGTAGACTTCGACACCGAGCTGCCAGAAGCCCTGGCGTTGCAGTTCAGGTTGTGGCTTGACCCGCAGGCACGGGCTATCGGTGTGGGCGCCGACCAGACGGATGCCGTCGTGCAGCGGCGAGTTGCGGCCCATCTTGATCGCGACAATCGAGGAATCGTTACGGGTGACGTAGTAACGACCATTGGCTTCGGTGTGCCAGGTTTCGCGCTCGTCGAGGCGCACATAACCGGCGGCCTCCAGGCGTTGAACAAGGCTGGCGGTGGCGTGGAACGGGGTAGGGGAGGCCTTGAGGAAGTCGATCAGGCCTTGGTTCAACTCTTCGCGCATAAGAAGCTCCAGACAGCAATGGGCGGGAGTTTAACGCATCACTCCGCCCCATTGGGACGTGGTTGCGCGGGTATTGTCAGGAGTGATGACCGATGCGCTTGTGCCCCACCATTCATGACGGCCGATTTGCTGGTCACACACATGCTTCAAGGTGTTGCCTGGCAGGGTCTCAACCGGTGATCAGTCTGCCATTGAGGAAGACTTCACGGCGTTGCTTGCGACCGATGTCTTCATGCTTGCTCGACTGATAGACCGCTTCGAACTTGTCTCGAGATAAATCGGGCAGCGCACTGAGGTATTGATCGACCAGTTGATCGTAGGCGGCTTCGGTAATGAATTTGTAGACTTCCCGACGATAGAAAAAGCCCAGTTGAAAACCGAGTGTTTCACTCAAGTGCGCGGTCGGGCCGGCGAAGCAGTTTTCAAAGTCGATGGCTTTCAGTGGTCTGTGCGTTTGCTCGGGCACCATGATGTTGCCCACCCAGAAATCCATGTGAGTGATGTTTTTGCTGGCCAGCGAGCTGAGCAGTTGAAACGCGTCGAGGATGAAAGCTTCGATGTTCTGGGGATTGCGTCTGATGCACTGAGCGCCATCAATATGGCCTTCGAGCAGGTGTGTCAGAAGGAAAAATTCCTCGGTCAGGCCAAGCCTGCTGCGGGTATAGCCATAGCCCTTCAATGGCGGCATATCCACGCCCCGGCGCTGAGCTTCGAGGGAGTTCATCAACTCTTCGAGCGGCCAGTCGAAGCGCCCGTTGCGTTGCGGTTTGTTCAGGCTCACCCGCACCTTTGCCTTGAAAGTGTCCAATGGCTGGACCTTGGCAAAGAGCGGGGTTTCACACGAGGACAGCGGTGCGCTGGCCCGGGTCAGTTTGCGCGCGCGACGTTTTTTTATCAGCTGCTCGAGGGCCTCGCGCGCCGGGATGCTGGGTGGTTCGCTCAGGTGCAGGGTAGTGTTACCGAATGCATAGATGATTGGATATTCGGATTGGAGCGTTTTACTGCATAACACGGGAAAAGGCCTCCTGCCTGATGTCGAGGTGCCAAAATTTATAATTGATTACAATTTTATGACAGTTCTTTACGTCAATCTATTGCCGGTGGGATTTTGACAGGACAAAAAAAAGCCCTTCATCAGGAAGGGCTTTCAGAGGCAGACGCGATTCAGAAGGGTGCCGGGCACTCGAAGCGCAGGCGCTCGCCGCTTTGCGGATGAGTGAAACTGAGCATGCTCGCGTGCAGGCACAGGCGGGGCCAGGCCGCCAGCGCTTGCTCGTGGGCGTAGAGCCCGTCACCGAGCAGCGGATGACCGATCGACAACATGTGCACGCGCAATTGATGCGAGCGGCCGGTGATCGGTGTCAGTTCGACACGGCACCAGTCGCCGCAACGTTCCAGAACCTTCCAGAACGTCAGCGCATGCTTGCCTGATTCATGATCGACCACATGCCGTGGTTTGGTCGGTGGATCGTAGCGCAACGGCAGGTCGATGCTGCCGCTGTCCAGTTCCGGCTGACCCCAGGCCAAAGCGGTGTAGGCCTTTTCGGTTTCGCGATCATGAAACTGGCGCGACAGTTCGCGGTGGGTATCGGCGTCGCGGGCGAGCAGAATGATCCCCGAGGTTTCCCAGTCCAGGCGATGGACGATACGCGCTTCCGGGTAGCCGTTTTCCTGCAGGCGGGTGATCAGGCAGTCCTTGTTGTCGTCGGCCCGGCCAGGGACGGAGAGCAACAGGGTGGGTTTGTTCACCACCAGTACGGCGGCGTCCTGATGAATGATTTGGACGTTGGACAACGGCATTAAAACAGCCTCGTAACAAATGCCAACGGCGGCTCAGGGCCCCTCCGGTGTCGGAAGGGCCCTGAGCCGCCGTCGTTCCTGCCGGATCGACTCAGCGATCTGGCAGGGTGATGTTGAGTTCCAGAATCGAGCAGCTGCCCTGGCTCTCCAGTGCCACGTGTACGTCGTCGTTGCCGATGTTGACGTATTTGCGGATCACTTCCACCAGTTCCTTCTGCAAGGATGGCAGGTAGTCAGGGGTGCTGCGCTGGCCGCGTTCATGCGCCACGATGATCTGTAGACGCTCTTTCGCGACCGAGGCGGTACTTGGCTTTTTGTTGGCACGAAAGAAGTCAAAAAGGTTCATTACCTACCTCCAAACAGACGCTCGAAGAATCCCTTCTTCTCGACATTCAGGAACCGGTGTTCTTTTTCCTTGCCCAGCAGGCGATCAACGGTATCGCTGTAGGCCTGGCCGGCGTCGCTCTGATCATCGAGGATCACAGGTACGCCCTGGTTGGAGGCCTTGAGTACGGCCTGGGATTCCGGGATGACGCCCAACAGGCGTACGGCGAGGATTTCCTTGACGTCTTCGACGCCGAGCATTTCGCCTTTTTCGACGCGCTCCGGGTGGTAGCGGGTGATCAGCAGGTGTTCCTGGATCGGCTCTTCGCCACGTTCGGCGCGACGGGACTTGCTGGCCAGCAGGCCGAGCATGCGGTCCGAGTCACGTACCGAGGACACTTCCGGGTTGGTCACGACGATCGCTTCGTCAGCGAAGTACATGGCCAGGTGGGCGCCTTTCTCGATGCCGGCAGGGGAGTCGCAGACCACGAACTCGAATTGTTCCTTGAGCTCCATCAGGACTTTTTCCACGCCTTCGACGGTCAGTGCGTCTTTGTCGCGGGTCTGGCTGGCGGCCAGCACATAGAGGTTTTCCAGGCGCTTGTCTTTGATCAGGGCCTGTTGCAGGTTGGCTTCGCCGTTCACGACGTTGACGAAGTCATACACCACGCGGCGCTCGCAGCCCATGATCAGGTCAAGGTTACGCAAGCCCACGTCGAAGTCGACGATCACTGTTTTGTGGCCGCGCAGAGCGAGGCCGGTACCGATAGCGGCGCTGGTGGTGGTCTTACCCACACCACCCTTGCCGGATGTAACCACGAGAATCTTGGCCAAGGTGTTTCACCCCTAAGGAAGAAGGACTGTTCAGCCCCTGAAAAACATCTCTAGAAAACTACTGCAGTCGGACAGCCTTGGCTGGAATTCGGCTTTTGGCCTTTTTCCTACTTCGTTTGAGCCGTTTTCGCTACGTTTTAGAGATGCTTGGAAAATGCGGCAGTATCCGTTAAAGCCGAATGATGTTCAACACGTCGCCCGACAGGCTGACCTGTACGCCCGAACCCCACATCGGATCGCGACGCAGGTCCTCGGAAACCTTGTAATGGCCTGCGATGGAGATCAGTTCAGCGCTCAATTGCTGACAGAAAATCCGCGCCTTGGTGTCGCCCTTGACCCCGGCCAGCGCACGACCGCGCATCGGGCCGTATACATGGATGTTGCCATCGGCGAGAAGTTCCGCCCCCGGACTGACCGAAGAAACCACCACCAGATCGCCACCTTGCGCATATATCTGTTGGCCACCACGTACTGGCGTGGTGATGACGCGGGTCGGTTTGACGGCTGGCTCCGGTGGTTTTTCCGGCTTCTTCGGTGCGACGGGGTCGGCGCTTTCCAGCGGTCGTTCGCGGGCGCCGGACGGCGGCAGCACCGGGATGTCGATGGCGATGGCGGCGGCGATGTCTTCGATGCGGCTGGCGCGGATCGCCAGGGTGCGCAGACCGTGCTGGCGGCACACGCGCATCAGGCCCGGCAGGTCGACGGCGCCTTCGCTTGGCGGCAGTTTGTCCAGCGCCAGAACCAGCGGCGCGTTGCTGAAGAAATTCGGTGCCTGGGCGACTTTGGCGGCCAGTTGCCGATCGAGGCTGTCCAGGTTATTGCGGGACAGCTCCAGCACCGTAATGGCGAGCATGCTGCCCTTCAGCTGGAACACGGGATCTTGGTCTAGCGGTTCGGTTTGGCTCATGTCGGCATACAACGGCTTGTCACTAAAAGTGCCGAGACTTATAACGAGAACGCCCGCAGGCCGCAAGCCGGGTCGAACGATGTAGAATGCGCGGCCACTGTATTTACGGAAGCTTTAATGGATCGCCCGCGTTTTCGAAAAGCATTTCTTGCCCCACGCTTCTGGCCGCTCTGGTGCGGCCTCGGGCTGTTGTGGCTGATCGTGCAGCTGCCGTATCCAGCCTTGCTGGCCATCGGTCGTTTTCTTGGTGCCCTGATGTATCGCTTCGCCGGCGACCGGCGGCGTATCGCCAAGCGCAATCTGGAACTGTGTTTCCCGGAAAAGTCCGCCGCCGAACGCAAGCGTCTGCTCAAGGAAAACTTCGCGTCCACCGGCATCGCCTTCTTTGAAATGGCGATGAGCTGGTGGTGGTCGCGTCAGCGCCTGGCGAAACTGGCTCATGTCGAAGGTCTTGAACACCTGCAAAAGGCCCAGCGCGAAGGCAAGGGCGTGATTCTGATGGCGGTGCATTTCACCACCCTGGAAATCGGCGCAGCGCTGCTCGGCCAGCAACACACCATCGACGGCATGTACCGCGAACACAAGAACCCGTTGTTCGACTTCGTCCAGCGTCAGGGCCGCGAGCGGCACAACCTCGATTCGCTGGCGGTGGAACGTGACGACGTGCGCGGCATGCTCAAGCTGCTGCGCGCGGGCCGGGCGATCTGGTACGCACCGGATCAGGACTACGGCGCCAAGCAAAGCATATTCGTGCCGCTGTTCGGGATTCAGGCCGCGACGGTCACCGCCACCAGCAAGTTTGCCCGACTGGGCAAGGCACTGGTGGTGCCGTTCACTCAGGAGCGTCTGGCCGACGGCAGCGGTTATCGTCTGGTGATTCATCCGCCGCTGGAAGGTTTCCCGGGCGAGACCGAAGAGGAAGATTGCATCCGCATCAATCAGTGGGTCGAAGGCGTGTTGCGTGAATGCCCCGAGCAATACCTGTGGGCACACCGGCGCTTCAAGAGCCGGCCACCGGGTGAGCCGAAGCTGTACGCCAAACGCGGTTGATTGACCCATCCCCATAAGCACCACGGAGCGTTGCGATGAGCCCAGCTGAACCGGTCACAGGTTTGATTCTTTCCGGCGGCGGGGCTCGGGCGGCGTATCAGGTGGGGGTTCTGGCGGCGATTGCCGAATTGCTGCCGTTGGGGGCGGACAATCCGTTTCCGGTGATTGTCGGCACGTCGGCCGGGGCGATCAACGCGGTCAGCCTGGCCAGCGGTGCCACGGATTTTCGCGCCGCCATCGAACGCCTGACGCTGTTCTGGCAAGGCTTTCGCAGCCATCGCGTGTTGCGCAGCGACTGGCCGGGGGTGATCCGCCAGGCCAGCCGTTTCGTCAGTCACAGTCTGTTGGGCATGGGCCGGCAAATGCCGGTGGCGCTGCTCGACAGTTCGCCGCTGCGTCATCTGCTCAACGAAAAACTGCATCTGCCCGGCATCGCCGAGTCCATCGCGCGCAAGCAACTGCACGCGGTGGCGGTGACGGCGTTCGGCTACGAGTCGGGGCAGGCGGTGACCTTCTACGAGGGCGGCGGGACTATTGACTCCTGGCTGCGTCATCGGCGCATCGGTGTACCGACGCAGTTGGCGGTGGAGCACTTGCTGGCCAGTTCGGCGATCCCGCTGTTGTTCGCGCCGGTGAAGATCGGCGATGAATATTTCGGTGATGGCGCGGTGCGGCAGTCGGCACCGATCAGCCCGGCACTGCACCTGGGCGCGAGTCGGGTGCTGGTGGTGGGCGTCAGCGGCAACCCGCGCGGTTTCGATCCGGCGCAACCGCTGGAACGCACCTACACCGGGCAGCAGCCGACGCTGGCGCAGATCGGCGGGCACATGCTCAACAGTACGTTCATTGATAGCCTGGAAAGCGATATCGAGTTGCTTCAGCGCCTGAACCAGTTCAGTCATCTGATGCCCGAAGGCACGCCGACCCGCGCGCTGGGTGTGGCGCCGGTGGAAGTGCTGGTGATCTCGCCGAGTCAGCCGATCGATGAAATCGCGGCGCGGCATCGCCAAGAACTGCCGGCGGCGTTGCGGCTGTTTCTGCGTGGGCCGGGAGCGACCAAGACGAGCGGGGCAGGGGTGTTGAGTTACTTGCTGTTCGAGGCGGGGTATTGCAGTGAATTGATCGACCTTGGACGGCGCGATGCCTTGGCCAAGCGCGATGAGCTGTGCCGGTTTCTCGGGATTGGCGAGGCGCTGGTTCCGGCCTGAGAACGATGGCGCCCGAGCGGGCGCCATCTGAACCTTCATCAGAAGTGGAACTTCACCAGGAAGCTGGTCACGTTCTGATTGGTGGTGAAGGCCTTGGTGTCGTCGATACCGTACTTGTCTTTCCAGTAGTCGTATTCAACACCGACGTACAACTGCTTCTCGCCGAAATTCAGCGCCTTGCCCAGGTCGTATTTGACCTGCGGGTTGAAGTGCAGGTTGGCGTGGTATTCGCCTTTGTTGTTGACGTCGTTGTCGACCACCCAGTCCATGTAGCCGTCGATCAGGATGTTCGAGTCGCCCACCGGAATGGTGTAGGACCACACTGGTGTGATCTGCCAGACGTTGTCACCCGCACGCGAGCCTTCGGTGTGACGCTGGTAGAAGTTCAGCTGGAAGTAGTCGAAGCCCGGAATGGCCAGGTCGAAGCCGGGGCCGATCAGGTAGGACTCGGTGTCACCCTCGCCGAACTCGTAGGTCATCGCCAGCAGGACGTCCTTGATCGGGCCGAACTCGATCTTCTGGTCGAGCACCTTGCCCAGCGAGATGCGTGGCTGGAACTCGCCGTAGTAGGTGTTCGGACCGTTGTTGAAGTCCTTGTCACCGTTGTAGAAGATCTTGTCGAGGAAGAAGAAGTTGTCCCCGTACTTCCACGCATCGGCGTGCTCGAAGGTCACGGTCTGCTGGATGGCCGGGTTGACCTTGAAGTCTTTGCCGTAGAGGTAGGTCAGGCTGTTGTTCTGCCATTGCAGCAGGCCGTCGGCCATGGCCTGACCCCCTGCCAGCAGCGATCCCGCAAGCATCAGGCTGGTGCACATACGTTTCATTCGGTTGCTCCCAAAGTAGGTGTTCCACGTTTATTTTTTTGAGTCGGCGCTCTGGTGTGGCGCCTTTTTTCGTTGCTGCAAAAGTCATCCATCCGGTCAGCTTTCATGCTGTTAGCAAGAGCTGAGCCAAGGCTTTTCGAAAAGCAAAAAAACGCCCGTCGGCTGCTGAAAAACAGTCGATTGAGCGTGTTTTCGGGATGCCTCGGTACTGACCGAAGCCTGGATAAGTTGGCTTTTCGGTCAGGAATTAAATTCGGGCTTTTTTTTAGACCGAATTCAGGAGGCCGCGGAGAATACTGACTCAACGGCCAGGCCTCAAGTGCCCCGCAACAGAGCACCGACGACAGGTAGGGGGCACGGTTGCGGGTCATCTTAGAAGTGCACCTTCACCAGCAGGCTGGCGGTGTTCTGGTTGGTGTCGAAACTGTGGGTGCTTTCGACCCCGTATTTGTTTTTCCAGTAGCTGTATTCGGTGCCGACGTACACCTGCTTTTCACCCCAGCCGAGGGCTTTGCCCAGGTCGTATTTGATCTGCGGGTTGATGTGCAGGTTTGCGTGATAGGTGCCACGGGAGTTCTGGTCGTTGTCGACCACCCAGTCCAGATAGCCGTCGATCAGCAGGTCGGAATTGCCCACGGGAATGCTGTAGGACCAGCCGGGCGTGATCTGCCAGACGCCGTCGCCCGGGCGCGGGCCTTCGGTCTGGCGGCGGTAGAAGTTCAGGGTGAAATAGTTGAAGCCCGGTACCTTGAGGTCGAAGCCGGGGCCGATCAGATAGGCCTCGCTGTCGCCTTCGCCGTACTCGTAGGTCATGGCCAGCAGCACGTCCTTGATCGGGCCGAACTCCAGCTTCCTGTCGAAGATCTTGCCGAACGACAGGCGCGGGCTGAATTCGCCGTAGAACGCGTGGGGGCCTTTGTTGCGGTCTTCCTGGCCGTTGTAGAAGATCTTGTCGACGAACAGGAAGTTGTCGCCGTACTTCCACTTGTCGGCGTGCTCGAACGTCACCGTCTGCTGGATCGACGGGTTGATCGCGAAGTTCTTGCCGTACAGGTAGCTCAGGCTGTTGGTCTGCCACAGCAATAAATCGCCGGCCATGGCTTGCGATGCGGCCAGCAGGCCGCCGCTCAACAACACGTTGGTTTGAGTCCGGATCATCTGTTGCTCCCTCTTGTTTTTATTGTTTGAGGCAAAGCTGTCGCGAGGGGGCAGGCTTGGGCGAGCCCCCTTTTTTACTCTTCGGATCAGTGCGGGTGTGCGTGGCAGTCGTTGATCGCGGCGCGTTCGGCGCCGCCGAGGATGTTGAACAACAGGTTCAGCGTCAGCGCGCTGAGGGTGGCCATGGCGATCCCGCTGTGGGTGATCGGGCTCATCCACAACGGCAGGTGGGCGAAAAATTCCGGACGCACCACCGGGATCAGGCCCATGCCGATGCTCACGGCTACCAGCAATTGATTGCGGCGGTCGCCGATGTCGGCTTCCTGCAGGATCTTGATGCCGGTCGCCGCCACCATGCCGAACATCGCAATCGCCGCGCCACCCAGCACCGCCGGTGGAATCGATGCCACCAGGAACGCCGCTTTCGGCAGCAGGCTCAGGACGATCAGCAGACCGCCGGCAACGATGGTCACCGAGCGGCAGCGCACGCCGGTCATCTGCACCAGGCCGATGTTCTGCGCGAAGGAGGAGTGGGTGAAGGTGTTGAAGAAGCCGGCGAAGAACGACGCGCCGGCATCACACAGCAGGCCGCGACGCAGCATGCGCGGGCAGACTTCCTGGCCGGTGATCTTGCCCAGCGCGAGGAACATCCCGGTGGACTCGACGAAGATGATCACCACCACCAGGCACATCGACAGGATCGGTGCCAGTTCGAACTTCGGCATGCCGAAATGCAGCGGGGTGACGAACTGAACCCACGGCGCGTTGGCCATGCCGCTCAGGTCGACCATGCCGATGGCGCCGCAGAGCACGTAGCCCAGGCACATGCCGATCAGCACGGAAATGTTGACCCAGAAACCGCGCATGAAGCGGTGGATCAACAGAATGGTGGCCAGCACCAGTGCGGCGATGGCCAGGTAAATCGGTGAACCGAATTGAGCAGCGCCAGCGCCGCCGCCGGCCCAGTTTACGGCCACGGGGAACAGCGACAAACCGATCGAGGTGATGACCGTGCCGGTCACCAGAGGCGGGAAGAAGCGTACGACCTTGGACATGAACGGCGCGATGATCATGCCGAAGAACCCGGCGGCGATGGTGGCGCCGAAGATTCCCTGCAGACCGATGCCGGGCATGCCGGCCATGGCGACCATGCTGCCGACGGCGGCGAAACTGGCGCCCATCATTACCGGCATGCGAATGCCCATCGGGCCGATGCCCAGAGATTGCACGATGGTGGCGATGCCAGCGACCAGCAGGTCGGCGTTGATCAGGAAGGCGATTTCTTCACGACTCAGGCCAGCGGCCTGTCCAATGATCAGCGGTACCGCGATGGCGCCGCCGTACATCAGCAGTACATGTTGCAAACCGACCAGGATCAGTTGCAAAAGGGGCAAACGCTGAATGGCGGGTGCGTCGGGGATGCGCGCTTTGGACAGCTCGGACATGCAACACCTCGGATCTTTTTTATTCTTGTGATTAACAGCTGCCGGGTTGCTCACAGCTGTTTCTTTGCATCAGGTAAGCCGCGTTGCGGCTAATCGCTGGCAAGCCAGCTCCCACACAGGCAGTGCAAAACCCTGTGGGAGCTGGCTTGCCAGCGATGCTTTTACTGCTTAGTTGGTCTGGGCTCCCTGGGCGATCCATGCACCGATCAGGTCACGTTCCTGCTGGGTCATCTGTGTGATGTTGCCCAGTGGCATGATCTGCGTGGTGATGGCTTGCGCCTGGATCCGTGCCGCGTTCTGGCGGATCTGCTCGGGGGTGTCGAACATCACGCCGGCCGGTGCAGCGCTGAACAGCGGGCTGGTCGGTTTGGCCGAGTGACAGACCGCGCAGCGTTCCTGGATCACGTTGTGCACCTTGTCGAACGCAGGACCGGCGTTGGACGCCTGAGCCGGAGCGGCGGCCGGTGCAGCAGGGGCGGCCGGTTGTGCAGCTTCAGCCGGTTTCGCGCCACCACCCAGCGCCGTTTCCGGCAGTGGCTGGTACTCGATTTTCGCAGGCGCCTTGGCCACGTCTGGAGCGGTCGACATCGGCGCAGGGCCGGTGACGTACGCCAGACTGATCATGCCCACCGCTGCCACAGGCAGGGTCCAGGCAAACTTGTGGCTGTCGTGACGGGTGTTGAAGTAGTGACGCACCAACACCGCCAACACTGCGATCCCGGCCAGGATCAGCCAGTTGTACTGGCTGCCGTAAGTGCTCGGGAAGTGGTTGCTGATCATGATGAACAGCACCGGCAGGGTGAAGTAGTTGTTGTGACGCGAACGCAGCAGGCCTTTGGCCGGCAGGGCCGGATCCGGCGTGCGGTTCTCGGCGATCGCGGCCACCAGTGCGCGCTGGGCCGGCATGATGATGCGGAACACGTTGCCGACCATGATGGTGCCGATGATCGCGCCGACGTGCAGGTACGCACCACGACCGCTGAACACCTTGCTGAAGCCAAACGCCGCGCCGATGATCAGCACGAACAGGATGAAGCCGAGCAGGGCAGGTTTTTTGCCCAGAGGCGAATCGCAGAGGAAGTCGTAGATGAACCAGCCGGCGATCAGCGAACCGATGCCGATGGCCACGCCTTCAGGGCCGGTCAGGCCGCTGCCGGGTGCCACGAGGTAGAGCACGGGGTTGGAGTAGAACACCACGCACAGCAGCGCGATCCCCGACATCCAGGTGAAATAGGCTTCCCATTTGAACCAGTGCAGGTTCTCCGGCATCGACGGAGGGGCCAGTTTGTATTTTTCCAGGTGATAGATACCGCCGCCGTGGATCGCCCACAGATCACCGGCAAGACCGGTTTTCGGGTTGACGCGGTTGAGGTTGTTCTCCAGCCAGACGAAGTAGAACGACGCGCCGATCCAGGCCACGCCAGTGATCATGTGAACCCAGCGCACGCTCAGGTTCAGCCATTCCAACAGATGTGCTTCCACAGTCTTTACCTCTCGCCCGTCACTCTTGTTGTCGAGTGATCGGACCTTCTCTTATTGGTGGGGGGCGAGGATCAAACGCTCATCCTCTTTGAAAAAATGCTCATCGCAGTTATTGCCTGTGCCACTGCGATCAACCACCAGGAAGTCATCCCGCTTTTCGATCGTCAGCACCGGGTGGTGCCAGACGCCGCGATGGTAATTGATGCCCTGCCTGCCGTTGGTGACGAAGGCGCGGACCAAGCCTGATACAGGTTCATCGCCAAGTGGCGCGACCACGATCAGAAAGGGGTTGCCGAGCAGCGGAATGAAAGCCTGGCTGCCCAGCGGATGGCGTTCCAGCATGCTGACGGTCAGCGGCATGTCCTGCGCGTCGGCGCGGAAGATGCTGATGATCGCGTTGTCCTCAGGCGTCGCGGTTTCGACCGTCGCCAGTTTGTGGAAGCGCATGGTCGAACCGTTGTTGATCATGAAGTGATCGCTGCCGTCGGTTTCGATCACGTCACCGAAAGGGGCGAAGGCTTCTTTGGTCAGCGGTTCAATCGTCAGTGTGCGCATGCTGTTCTTCTTATCCGAATTCTGTGTTGTTGGTTCTGTTGCTATCGCTGGCAGGCCAGCTCCCACATCTGGAATACATTCCCTTGTGGGAGCCAGCCTGCTGGCGATCGGGTTCAGCGCTTATTTAGCGACCTTGCCCAGTACGCGCAGGCGGCTCACACCACCATCCGGGAACACGTTCAGACGGATGTGGGTGATCGGGCCCAGTGCCTTGATCTGCTCGACGAAGGTGTGTTCGGCGTGCATTTCCAGCTTCTGGCTTGGCAGCAGCTCGCGCCAGAACAGCGACTGGGTTTCGATCTGGCTGTCGGTGCCGCCCTTGACGAACGCGCCCTGGATCGAGCAGGTGTCCGGGTAGTTGCCCTTGAAGTGCAGGGTGTCGACGATGATTTTTTCGATCTCGCCCGGGTGGCCCAGCGCGACGATCACCCAGTCATTGCCCGGGGTGCGACGACGTGCGGTTTCCCAGCCGTCGCCCATGTTGATGCCACGGCCCGGGTTGAGAATGTTGCTCATGCGGCCGAAGTGTTCGTCGGAGCAGGCGAGGGCGCGGCCACCGTTGAGGGCTGCTGCCAGGTCCACTTGCTCGTTGTCGCCAACCGCCGACCAGTCGCGGAACGGAATGCCGTACACGCGCAGACGGGCCACGCCGCCATCCGGGTAGATGTTGAAGCGCAGGTGGCTGAACGCCTTGTCGTTGCTGATTTCGTGGTAGTGGTGGCTGTTGCCCTGCAGCTCGACGGCCGACAGCACTTCAGTCCACTGGGTGTTTTCGTCCGGCTCGCCCGACGCCAGGAAGCAGGCTTCCAGCGAGGCCGATGGCGGGAAGTTGCCGGTGAAGAATGAAGTGTCGATGTCCACGCCTTTGATCGAACCCGGTACGCCCAGGCGGATCACCGCGCTGTCGTAGCCTTCGAAGCGCTTGCGGCGCGATTCCCAGCCGTCCATCCACTTGCCGTTGTCATCGAACACGCCCTCCTTCCACACGGCCGGGGTCGGCTGAAACAGACGATTGGCGTCTGCGAACCAGTCATCGGTGACCGAGATGATTTTGGTGCCCAGACGGGCATCGGCCAGGTTGACGAACTTCTCGAAAGGTACGGCGTAAGCTTTCATTCTTCTTGTCTGCCTTTAAATAAGTGGCTTGGGATGCTTGCAGGGCCCTGGGAAACACAAGCGTTCTAGAGGCTTCTCGGGCCAGGCTCGCTAGAGAGTCAGTAATCGGAACAGGGCGATCTTGTTGATCTCCGCCAGCGCACATTTGAACTCGGTGTCGACCGGGTTGTGAATGCGCGTTTCGAACGCCGCGAGGATCTGATGCCGGTTGCTGCCTTTTACCGCCATGATGAAGGGAAACTTGAACTTGGCTTTGTAGGCGTCGTTCAGCTCGGTGAAGCGCTGGAACTCTTCGGCCGTGCATTGGTGAATACCGGCGCCAGCCTGTTCATTGGTGCTGGCTTCGGTCAACTCGCCCTGGACGGCAGCTTTGCCGGCCAGGTCCGGGTGAGCGTTGATCAGTGCCAGCTGACTGGCGTGATCGGCGCTCAACAGGATGTCGCTCATGCGCTGGTGCAGGGTTTCGATCTGGTCGATCGATGCGTCCTGGCCCAGGTCGAAGGCCTTCTCGGCCACCCATGGCGAATGTTCGTAGATGTCGGCGAAGGCTTTGACGAAGGCGTCGCGGCTCAGGGTCGACGGTTGCAGGGTTTGAAAGGTGCTCATTTGGCAGCCCCTTGGTACGGGTGGGTTTCGTGCCAGTGACGCGCGATGTCGACGCGGCGGCTGAACCACACCTGTTCATGACTTTTAGCGTATTCGATAAAGCGCTTGAGCGAAGCCAGACGCGCCGGACGGCCCACCAGACGGCAGTGCAGACCGATCGACAGCATCTTCGGTGCTTCGGCGCCTTCGGCATAAAGCACGTCGAACGCATCTTTGAGGTATTCGAAGAAATCGTCGCCCTTGTTGAAACCCTGGACCTGGGTGAAACGCATGTCGTTGGTGTCCAGGGTGTACGGGATCACCAGGTGCGGCTTGCCGGTCGGGTTGTTCGGTTCCCAGTAGGGCAGGTCGTCGTCATAGGTGTCGCAGTCGTAGAGGAAACCGCCTTCTTCCATCACCAGGCGACGGGTGTTCGGGCCAGTGCGACCGGTGTACCAGCCCAGTGGGCGCTCGCCGGTGAGTTCGGTGAGGATGCGGATCGCTTCGAGCATGTGCTCGCGTTCCTGCGCTTCGTCCATGTACTGGTAGTCGATCCAGCGGTAGCCGTGGCTGCAGATCTCGTGACCGGCCTCGACCATCGCGCGGATCACGTCCGGGTGACGCTGGGCGGCCATGGCCACGGCGAAGATGGTCAGCGGAATATCGAATTCCTTGAACAGTTTCAGGATCCGCCAGACGCCGGCACGGCTGCCATACTCGTAAAGCGATTCCATGCTCATATTGCGCGCGCCTTGCAGAGGCTGGGCAGCAACCATCTCGGACAGGAAGGCTTCCGATTCTTTGTCGCCGTGCAGAATGTTGCGCTCGCCGCCTTCTTCGTAATTGAGTACGAACGACAGGGCGATCCGGGCATTGCCCGGCCAGTGTGGGTGAGGAGGGTTACTGCCGTAACCGATCAGGTCGCGTGGGTAGTCAGCGCTCACTGCAGTCTTCCTTCTTATTCGTTGACAGATTGTGTGGCGCCCTGAAGTTTGAATGGCAGGCTGGCGTCACAGCGATGGGCTGATTGTATACAACTTTATTCTCAATTTGTAAGCCTGAATTTTCGCATTTTTCACCGGCTGTCATCTTTTGCTGTTAATGGCGTGAACCTGCAAGAAACCTGCCTGACCAGTCAGCTAATGGATTGGGGGTTCAATGAATGCGAGGTTATGGGGCAAATCACCGGGAAATCGAAGGATGGCGGGGGTAGCAGCAAAAATGTCGTTTTTATTGTGTACAATTTTTTTGAAAAGTGTCTTAATCAATCGCTCGCCGCAGCTTTTCGTGCTCCGAAACGGTGCGGTCTCCTTTTCAACTGACTTCGGGAGGCGCGAGGTCTGACTGCTCCACGCAGGCAGGCGCGCAGAATCAATGGGACGTTTGACAACACACGTTTTGGACGCTGCACACGGTTGCCCGGGCAGCTCGATCAAGGTCGAGCTGTACCGCGTTGAAGGTTCGCACCTGGAATTGGTCGCCAGTGCGCTTACCAACAGCGATGGCCGGGTCGATGCGCCACTGCTGCAAGGCGATGACTACCGTACCGGTGTCTATCAGGTTCAGTTCCACGCCGGCGATTACTACCGCGCCCGTGGCGTCCAGTTGCCGGAGCCGGCATTCCTGGACGTGGTCGTGCTGCGGTTCGGCATTTCTGCCGAACAGGATCACTACCACGTACCGTTGCTGATCTCGCCTTACAGCTATTCCACCTATCGGGGCAGCTGACCCCCAAGCAGCTGCCCCTACCGGGAAGCGACTGCGCATATAGCTTCTTTGGTCTTTCGCCCGCTCACACTGCGGGCTTTTTTTCGTCTGTCATTCAGCAATCTGCGATCACAGCCGTGGGTGCCCGTCGCGCACGATAAACACTGTGTCGTCAGCGTTTGCAAGCGTCTGCGGGCCGCCCCTGAGCCAGACGACTTTGTTTCTGGCATTTGCTGCGATCACCGCTGCCGCCGCCGGTGCGCCCACCTGAATATGCAGGCGCAAGCTGGCGCTGTTCTGATCGACATTCAGAGTCTGGTTGATCTTGCGGCCCCGGATGCGATGCAGGCTGATGAAGAATACATAGTCATGCCCGGTGCGCTTGAACACCAATGCCGGATACGAGTTGGAAGGGCTAGGATCGAACACGGCGTAACCGTTACGGGTCAGCAGCGTCGCCATGAAGCGTTTGAGATCCACCGCCGATTGGGTATTGGTCGAATACAGCCATTCCTGGCGAAACAGCGCCGGATCGAAATCCAGTCGCTGCAGCGGACCACCCGATTCCGGCGTCGGTAGTTCGATCACACGGATCGTTCCAGCGCCCGACGTTGGCAGGATCGGCAACATCAGCAACGGATCCGCCAATTGCTGGCGTGGAGTGTCGTTTCCGGTTTCCCAGTCGTTGAAGGTTTGTCGCAGCAAGGTCAGTCCCGAGCCGGTGGCGGTATTGGTTCCGTTTGCCAGCACAAACTGGTGAAACGCGACATTCTCCTGCGAGCTCGCGGACAACTCGGGAAAGTATCGAGCGACGTAATTCGTCAATGGACGATCGAATGGCAACGTCGGATCGATTTGCCAGTGCTGGGCAGGCGGAACCTGAATGGCGCCTCGCGGCTGTTGCTGCGGGTCCAGTCGGAGTGTGCGCTCCAGCAGGTCGAAGTCGTAGATCAGGTGACTCGGGTTCTTGATATAGACGATCGGATCTCTCGCATCGCCTGGCGGAATGACTTTGTACTGGATACCGTCGACGCGAATGTCACCCGGGGTGGCATGTTGCGGGTCGATGCCCCAATCGCTCCACGGCGTCTCTTCCAGGCGAGAGCGTTTTGACGGTACGGCTGACGGTTCATCATCCGGCAATCGGTGGCGTGTGATGGTCAGCCTGGAAGTATCTGGCGCGGTTTCCACGGGAACCGGGCGCCACATCAGCGTCCCTTCAACCCGCTCCAGCAACGGACCGGACGCGAAGAGTTCGTTCGATAAACGAGCTCTTACTCCATCCTGTGCATCGGGGTCGATCAGCACGGTGCCACCCTCGACAAGATCGACATAGGCATAGCGTCCGGCGGAACGAATGCCGCTCGGCAAGTCGGGAGGCGGCAACCTGTTGACCAGCCCGGGTGCAAGAAAATAACTGCCGATCGGCCTTTGCGCGGTGCTGGCCCTGACCTGTGTCTCGGCAGGAAGATCGTAGATTTCGATCATCTGACGGCGAGTCACGGGCGGCGCAGGCAATTGCCAGGCCGGATGCGTGAGGGTTGGGTCGATCAAGGTGTCGGGCGTCAGGCGTGGGGGGACTGGAATGTCCGGCGTGGTGTCTCGTACGACAGGCGTGGAGTCCGGTGTATCCGTTTTCGGTCGGGTGGGGCGTTTGGGGCTCATTGATGATCAGCCTTCGCGAAGAATGAAGAGGGTGGGTTGGTCCGGACTCGGTCGTTGAATGCCGCCCACCAGATAGTTGATTTTGTCTTGTGCCAGCAGGGTGTTCAGCCGTTGCCGTCCGGTTTCGTCGAGTGTCATCAGCGCTGCCGAGCTGGTCAGTTCGGAACCCGGTCGGGTGTATCGCGGGATGAAGTCGGAGGAGACGAGCGGGAGCTTCAGTACGAAAAGCGAGTCCAGTCCTTCCCGACGGAAAACCAGCGAGTTTTCCAGCAGCAGGGGATCTGGCGGACTGACCGTGTAGCCGCTCTTGACCAGAATTTTGTAGAAGAGCTTTTGCAAGCTCGCAGCCCCCGGTTCAGCCGTATATTCATTCCATTGCTGCGAAAATTTCTGCGGATCAATATCGACTCGCTGCAGGCTTGGCCCGCTTGTCGGGGGCAGTACGATCCCTCCCCCGAAAGTGCCGTCATCGATGATGGGCTGGATCGGCAGCAACATCAGCGGATCTGCGAGCTGTCGGTGGGCGGGGATGGTCCTGTTTTCCCAGTAACGGAACGTCTGGCTCAGTGCCTGCAATCCCTCACCATTGATCACTTCGGCGCCACGTGACGCGCTGAACATGGCCTTGGCCACGGCCCTGGCGGATTGCCCGGACAAGTACTCGAAGGTATCGGCGACGTATTGCGTCAGCGGTTTTTCGAATGGCAGGTGATCGTCTGCAACGACCCACCGGTTGTCCGGGGCACGGGCTGCCCAGCGCGGTTGTAGCGTGCGATTGTCTACGAGCATCTGTTCGAAAGCTTCGAAGCGTTCCGGGTTGAAGCGCGGGTGCTTGATGCAGACGATGGGTGTATTGGAGCGAACAATCTGCGACACGATCGGGTAGTGCAGCCCATCTACTTCAACCGATTGACCGCTGGTGGGTTTTGTCGGTTGACCCCAGCTTCGCCATGGCTTGCTGGACAGGTCCAGTGGTTGCTGGATGGTTGTCGAAGCCTTGTCGGCGAACGGGTCCGGATCGGTCGACGCGTCATCCTCATTCAGTCGCGGGCGTTTGCTCGGACCGGCTTGCTCGTCCGGCTCGTCGACATGCGAGCGACGTGCCGCGATGGCTTGGCGTTTTTGCCACAGATTCGTGCCATGGATCCGCTCGACTTGAAAACCGGATGGCGTCAACTCGCTGGCCGAGGTCAGTTGATAGCGGCCGTCAGGGTGTTGATGAACCATGGCAGTGCCTTCGCGCATGTCGACATAGGTTCGTTCACGACCGTCACGGCGAATGCCTTGCGGTGAGTCTGCTGCCGGGGTCAGCCTGAGGGCCAGATGAACGGGAATGAACACGGGTGATGTCGGCCTCGCCGAGGCGTCAGGTGCAATGACTGACCCGTGTGGATGCTGGCGGGTCAGCATCTCGCTGACCTCGACCGAGGGCTGTTTGCCCCCGCCATGGTCTGCCGTGTGTTGCGATGAATGTCCGGCGAACGTCAGCTCGACGGTTGGCAAATGCGTGCCGGGGCGAATGTTCGAAACGTGATCGACATTGATAGGAGGCGTGTCTGTCAAGGACCTGGGAGGCGACGAACTCGCGGGAGGAATCTGCTTGGGTGGCTTGGCCATTTGAAGTGCTCCGATGTACGACTGATTCAGCGGTGTAAAGCCATGGAGTGGTGCTGGCTAAAGGGGGCTGAATGATCGTCAAAGCAGGCTTCTGGCGTGTGGTACATATATCAATTGGCGCAAGCGACTGATGCAAAGCGTTTCCAGCGGAGTCCGTGACTCCCGAGGGCGTCAGTTGTAGTGCGATTGTCCGGATAAAAGCCAGGCGAGGTGTTTCGCCTGTTCCAGTTTTGCCGGGTAATCCAGCGAGAGATCGCCCATCAGCCTGACGCATTGATCGCGCAAGGCTCTCAAAGCTTGCTCGCCAAGTGGAGGAGAGTAAGCGAGACCGATCTGTGCCACTTCTTCGAACAGTTTCAATTGGTGGGTACAGTGATTGGTTGTCTGCAGATCCCGGGGGGCAATGGTGCGGGACTTGTCTGTGTCGAGCATCCATTTGCGCTGTGTCAGGTGATACCGCAGTGCACCGAGGCTGCCATCTTTCATGACCATGTTGCGTACAAGTATGTGGTCTTCCGGATGTTGCTTCAGCCCGGCAGGCAAGGAGGTCGAAACATCGGTTGCCGGTACCAGGAACCGTGCGTCTATCGCTTCGATATAGACCGCCTCGAAAATCAGATCGACCGCCCAGACAATGCCCTGCGCGGTTATCACGCGAACCTGGTCGATCAGGTCGCCCGTGTTCTGGTATTGCGGCAGATAGATGATCGTCTGCCCGATCTGCAACTGGTTGTCGATGAGCCTGATCTCCACCTCGCCCAGGCTGGAGGCGTCGAATTCCCAGGTCGAGGAAAAGGCCAGTTGCTGGCTCGCGGTCGCCAATGCGCCTGGCGTGGAAATGCGCAACGACATGCCGGGGTTGAGGTGGACGAGGTACTTCGAACCTTCACCGGTGAGGCTTTCCACGGCAGTCTGTTGCGCAGCCGGTTTGAGCATGACGCACTTCTCCCCGCTACCTAGCGCATGTGTCTGGTTGTCGAGCGGTTGCAGGTATTGATGCGTTCCCGCTCTGGGGGAAAGTGGCAGAGGCACGTTGCTGGTCCAATGCATCGGGCCGCTTATTTCAAACGTGTCGTTCAAAAAATGACTGTCGGTGACAGGGGGTTGGATAAGTCGATAAGACGCGCCGTCGTTCATGATCAGAATGAACGAGTGGTTGGTTGCCAGCTCGGGGGCCTTCAACCGGGGCTTGAGATCGCGCATGCCGGACACGGTCGAAGAGGCAAGATTTTTGATCGATAGCTGTTTGCTGCCGAAATGCAGGGTCAGCCCGCATTCCTTGTACATTATGTAGTTGAAATGAGTTCCGCGCATGAGGTCGGCGTTGTAATAAGCCTCGACGTGAGTCAGTTCTGTGCTGGCACAATCGATGTGCAGCGTAGTGACCCCTGTATTACCGGGCGTTGTTACCTGGAAAACCGTCTGGATATTGTTGCGTGACAGCCAGTAGCTCGAACTTCTGTCGTTGGGGACGGTGAGCTGCTTATCAAACACAATGACCGGAAGCTGGCGTGTTCCCTGTCGCAGGATCACCACTTCCACATCGACCGCTAGCGGCGTTTCTATGCTGGCTGGAAGTTCCGGCACGAGATGAAATCCATCTTTGCTGATGAAGGTCAGTTTTCCATTCTGTAGCAATCGTTTGTCCCCGGTTTGCTGGTAGACATTCTTGATCCGGACAATTTTCTTGCTGGTATCGTCGAATTCGAATCCTGACGTGATGACCAGTTCCCGTTTTTCAATCTTCCAGCTTTCGATCAGCTCGCAGCGCCAGTCCAGCGCAATGATGCTTTCATCTGCGCCGTCTTCAATAATCGATACCATGCCGGGGACGTGAGCGATTGCGTAGGCATCCTTGCCTTTGCCGCCATTGGCCGATACGTAACTGCCGAGTAAATAAATCTGGTCCTCGCCGGGGCCTGCATCAATCTCGTCGCGACCACGGGACTTGATGATGTTCGGACCGTCACTACCGATGACTTCATTGGTTGCACCGGCCAGCGTCTCGACGTTTTCGATACTTTGCAGATGACTGTGCAGCCTGTAGGCCTGCTCTTTTGGAGTGAGCGGCTTGACCAGCAGCGACATCTCGCCCTTATGCAAATCAACTCGGAATCCGTAACGATCTTCGTTGGTTTGCGGAAAGTGCCCCGCCAGTTTCAGCGTGTCGTTACCTGCATCACCTTGCAGTTCGGAAATCAGTGTTTCTTGCGTGCCGGTTTTCAGCAGGTCGGCAGCGCCCTCGAAGATGAACTCGTCGGCTTTCTCGCCACCGTTCAGGGATTTATGGCCGGCACCGTAATAGAACCTGTTCGGTTTTTTCTTTACCCCCAGAATCGTGTCGTTACCGCCACCGATAAACCATAGGATGTCTTTGTCGTCGGCAGAAGTTCCAAACACTGCCCCGGGTGTGTCTTGGGTGACGCCTGCATGTGCGTCGATGTTGTCGTTGTTATCGCTGATTCGTGGACGCTTGATGGTTTTGTACTTCGGGTTTTCCGGGGTCCACTCATAAGTCGCGACCTGGAGTGATTCGACTTCCACCCGGAAACTGCCATTGATGATGGCTTCGGTCTGATCCTTGAGTGTTTCGTCCAGCAACTTGCGGGCGGTGGTTTGAAGTTGTTGTGAATGTCGGGCAGCCGATCTGGCAATGAGGTGACGATCTTCAATGCTTTCATCCGGGCTGATGCCCCAGAAAGCGAACCAGCCGGTACGCAGACGCTCTTCGGTGGTCAGCGTGATGTAATCGTCAATGTCATCGACTACATTGATTGCCGCCCAGACTCGCGATCCCGCGACCAGCAGCAAACCCGCGACCAGCCCGATCGGGCCGGCCGAGGAAAATCCGGCCAGGGCCGCGGCGCCGAGCAGCACGGTCATGGTCGCGCTGGTGACGCTCAGCCCGGCATTCACATAATTATTGATCGACTCTTTCCCGGTTGTCCTGGCTGCCGCTTTGAAACCATCCACTGCAGAAATGACATCGAACGGCAGCGTCAGGGCACCGCCGATCAAGCCACCGCCGCGACCCAACTTGAGGGCGAAACTGGTTTTGGCAAATCCCTTGTAGGCACTCTCGCTGGCTTTGAGCATTTGTGTGGCTTTGCGGGCGACGGCCAGATCGATCGCTATCGAAGCGACATCGGCGGTGAACGCCGAGCTGTTGAACACAATGCCATACGAATCCTTGTCTCTGATCGCATCCTGCAGACCGCGAAGACCACTGTAGATACCGAACGCCTGAAGTCCGATACCGGTGCTGGCCATGGTTCGGCTGCTTGAGCGTTTGACCCAGTTGGGAAGTGGCTCCTCGATATGGGCATGGCGGATATTGAGTCTCTGCGCCGAGTTCAGAAGTTGTTTCAGCTTGGCCTGATAAGCACCTGGATCGGTTTGAGTATCGAGTGGATCAATCAACAAGGGAGGTGCCGTGAGAGGGCGTCGGCTGGCCATTTCGAAGAGCAGGGCCGGCAGTAAATAGTCGTCTGCGCCGGTCGTTGTTTTCATCCGCGCTTCAATGGCGACCGGGTCAAATTGCAGGGCGTTGATAAAGCGCTTTCCTGGGGTACGGAAAAACGTGTTCTTGCCATCCAGGGGGTGCCCGTCGACCGTTGCGCCCAATGTGTCCAGCGCTCTGCGGCTAATGGAGTATTCGCCTATCTGCAGCGGGCCGAAGACTTGGTCCACGGTTTTAAGCTGCGCTCTTTTGTTTTTGAGCGCAGGAGAGGGCGGGCGGGAATTGTCGTCGTCATAGTCGATCGTTGAAGGTTGCCGTTCATTGGCGACAAGTTGCATGTCGGCAATGTCTGCGTCGTTATATTCGATCGAGGACGGGTGAATAAGCGTGGCCATTTGAACATCCTTGTTCTGAGATGAGGTTGTGCTGCGCCGTCATCTTAGGAAAAGGGTTCAAACGAAGTACATCGGCGGGGTGTTGCGGTGTGTTGCGTTTTGGAAGCGGAAGTTGCTGCCAGTTTCGATGCAGGACGTGAGTGTCGAAACTGGCAGTCAGATTCAAATCATCTGAGACTCAGAACATTGTCTGCAAGTATCAGTGCCCGCTGAGCAGCGATGCGGCACCGGCACCGCCGAACAATCCGGCGCTGATGCGGTTGAACCAGCTCTGGCCCTTGCCACTGCGCAGGTAACGCGCTGCACCATGGGCACCGAGGCCGTAGGTCAATTTGCACAGCAGATCGAGCAGCGTCCAGGTGGCGATCATCACCAGCAGTTGCGGCAGGAACGGTTGCTCGGCGCTGAGGAATTGCGGCAGAAACGCGGCGAAAAACAAAATGTCTTTAGGATTGCTGGCGCCAAGCACGAAGGCCCGGCTGAACAATGCGCGGAACTTAGGAACCGGTGCGGCCTGAGGCACTTCGGCCCCCACCGACGGCTGGCGCGATTGCTGCCAGCTCTGCCAGGCGAGGTAGAACAGGTAAATCGCGCCGACGATCTTCAGGGCGCTGAACAGTTTTTCGGACGCCAGCAGCAGGGCGCCCAGCCCCAGCGCCGAGGCACTGAGCAGGCAGATCGAGGCGAACACGCCACCGAGAAACGCCGGGTACGATCGACGCAGACCGTAATTCAGACTGTTGCTGATCATCAGCAACGACAGCGGCCCCGGAATCAGGATCACCACCAGCGCAGCGCCGCTGAACAGCAGCCAGGTTTCCAGACTCATCACTTGCTCCTTTTTATCGTTATCAAGAATGTGCAAAAGCCCCACCCGGTGGGGTGAGGCTGTTTTGAAGCGTGAACCGCGCAGCGCTTACAGGAAGATGAACTTGGCGATGAAGATCGCGCAGAGCACCCACAGGCTGACGGAGATCTCTTTGTATTTACCGGTGCCGGCCTTCAGCGCGACATAGGTAATGAAGCCCAGCGCGATACCGTCGGCGACCGAGAAGGTCAGCGGCATCATGATCGCGGTGACGATCGCCGGAATGCTGTCGGTCGCTTCGTCCCATTCGATGTGCGCCATGCCGCCCATCATCAGCATCGCTACGTAAATCAGCGCGCCGGCGGTGGCATAGGCGGGAATCATGCCGGCCAGCGGTGCAAAGAACATCGCGGCTATAAATAGCACACCCACGGTGACTGCGGTAAGACCAGTCCGACCACCAGCCGCTACGCCGGCGGCACTTTCCACGTAACTGGTGACCGGCGGAACGCCGACCACTGCGCCGAAAACGCTGGAGGCGGAGTCGGCTTTCATGGCGCGGGAGAGGTTTTCGATACGACCGTCAGCGTTCACCAGGTTGGCGCGCTGGGCGACGCCCATCAGGGTGCCGGCGGTGTCGAACATGTGCACGAAGAGGAAGGCCAGGACCACGCTGATCATGCTGACGTTGAACACGCCGGCGACGTTCATGGCCATGAAGGTCGGCGCCAGGCTTGGCGGGGCGGACATGATGCCCTCGTAGTGCACCAGACCAATCCCCCAGCCGGCCAGGGTCACGGTGATGATGCTGATGAGGATCGCGCCGAACACTTTGTGATAGCTGAGGATCGCGATCATCAGGAAGCAGATGGCGGCAAGCAGCGGACCGGGTTCACGCAGCGAGCCAAGTTTGATCAGGGTGGCCGGGCTATCGACGACGATGCCGGCGGTTTTGAGGCCGATCAGCCCGAGGAACAGACCCACACCGGCGCCCATCGCATAGCGCAGGCTGACCGGAATGCTGTTGAGCAGCCATTCGCGAATCCGCGAAAAGGTCAGGATCATGAACAGCACGCCCGAGACGAACACCGCACCGAGCGCGGTTTCCCAGTTGTAGCCCATGGTGCCGACCACGGTGTAGGTGAAAAACGCGTTGAGGCCCATGCCCGGCGCCAGGCCTACCGGCCAGTTGGCGTAGAGGCCCATCAGCAGGCAGCCCAGCGCGGCGGCGATACAGGTGGCAACGAAGGCTGCACCGTGATCGATCCCGGCATCGGCCATGATGTTCGGGTTGACGAAAATGATGTAAGCCATGGTGATGAAGGTTGTCAGACCGGCAATCAGCTCGGTCTTCACCGTGGTGCCATGCAAGCTGAGTTTGAAGATGCGCTCCAGCAGGCCATTGCGTAACGGCGGCGAGAGTTCCAGCGTCGATGCTTCGGATTTGCGGCTTTCCACAGCGAGTACTCCTCAAGAGTTTTATTGTTATTTCCAGGACCGGACCCATGAGGGGTGGCAGCGGCCCTTTGAGGCATACGCGAATTTGTTGACCATGCGGTCAGGAACTCGCACGCTGTGGATTATGCTTTTGTGTACAAATAAAGCAAATATTGTTTTTGGTTTTGTAGACGAAAATACTGGCGATCAAGCTATATCACTCGTTCGGGCGATTGGCTCCCAGCGCCAGATTCACCGCCAGCCAGCCGTTGACCGCCGTTTCGCCGGCTTCGGCAAAGACGCGTTCAAGCAATTTCACCTGTTCCCGACGCAGAGCCTGTTCAAATTTCGCGCCTTCAGCAGTCAGCTCCAGCAGGCGTTTACGCTTGTCGGTCTCGGACGCCACGCTGTTCACCAGATGCATTTCCTGCAATTGCCGCAGCGGCATGTTCAGCGCCTGCTTGCTGACACCGAGCAGCGCGAGCAATTCCTTGACGCTCAGGTTCGGGTAACGGGCGATGAAAAACACGATGCGTTGATGCACGCGGGACAAGCCGCGACGCTCGAGCATTTCATCGGCCTTGGCGGTGAACGCCTGGTAACCGAAGAAAAACGCTTCCATGGCTTGTTGCTGGCTGGCGCAGTTTTTAAGGTCAAGCATATTGACGTTTCCAGAGAGGGTGTCGTAATTTCAGTCAACAAGTTTGACTCATTTTTCCCATGCCTCGCTAGCGGTGACTTCCATGGCTTTTTCCGAACGTGTCTCGCGCCTCAAAAGTTCTCTGATCCGTGAAATCCTTGCCGCGGCCCAGCGCCCGGAGGTCATGTCATTCGCCGGTGGTTTACCGGCCGAAGCGATGCTGCCGAAAGTTGAATGGGCTGAGATGCCGCTGTCTCTCGGCCAGTACGGCATGAGTGAAGGCGAGCCAGCACTGCGCGAAGCGCTGGCGGCAGAGGCGAGGGCGTTGGGTTTGCCGTGTGAGGCGAGTCAGGTGCTGGTGGTCAGTGGCTCCCAGCAAACCCTCGATCTGGCGGCCAAGCTGTACATCGACAAGGGCACCGAAATCCTGCTCGAAGCGCCGACCTATCTGGCGGCCTTGCAGATTTTCCAACTGTTCGGCGCCGATTGCCTGACCGTGCCGCTGGAGGCTGACGGTCCGAACCTTGCGCAATTGCGTCAGCGCCTGGAGCAGCATCGTCCGGCGTTCATCTATTTGATTCCGACCTTCCAGAACCCGTCCGCCGTGCGCTACAGCGAAGCCAAGCGCGAAGCCGTTGCTGCATTGCTCGACGAATTCGGCGTGACCCTGATCGAAGACGAGCCCTATCGCGAACTGACCTTCGACGGCGGCAGTGCCCAGCCGATTGCCGGACGCCTGAAAAAATCCAGCTGGATCTACACCGGCACCGTGTCGAAAACCCTGCTGCCAGGTCTGCGCGTCGGCTATCTGATCGCCAGCCCGGATCTGTTTCCGCATCTGCTCAAGCTCAAACAATCGGCGGATCTGCACACCAACCGCATTGGTCAGTGGCAGGCGTTGCAGTGGATCGGCAGTGAGAAATATCAGCAGCACTTGAGTGAATTGCGTGGCTTCTACCGTCAGCGTCGCGATGCATTTCAATCAGCGCTGGAAACTCACTTCGGCGATCTGGCGGACTGGAACACACCCCAGGGCGGGCTGTTTTTCTGGCTGACCCTGAAGCAACCGCTGGACACCCGCACCTTGCTGAACACCGCGCTGGCCAATGATGTGGCGTTCATGCCGGGCGAACCGTTCTTCCCCGAGCCGGATCGCAACCCCGGCCATCTTCGCCTGAACTTCAGCCACATCGATCCGGCACGACTCGATGAAGGGCTCAAGCGTCTGGCGGCGGTGGTGCGCCAGGCACAGGCCGCGCAGGCGGCATGAAAAAACCGGCCATCATGCCGGTTTTTTTGGATCAGACTGCGGCGAACCGCTTGTTCAGATATTCGATGATCGTGTTGGACTCATACATCCAGGTGGTCTGGCCGTTCTCTTCGATGCGCAGGCACGGCACCTTGATCTTGCCGCCCTGTTCCAGCAGGGTCTGGCGATCCTGCTCGTTGTTTTTCGCATCCTTCAGGGCCACCGGAACGTTCAGGCGGCGCAGGCTGCGGCGGGTCTTCACGCAGAACGGGCAGGCGTGGAACTGATACAGGGTCAGGTCCTTTGCGGCGGCATCAACCTGAGCCTGGGCAGCGGCGGGGCGCTGTTTCTTGCCCGGGCGGGTGAGGAAATCAACGAAGATGATCAGTTGGCCGAGGCCGACACGAAGCGCTTTGACGAACACGTTACAAGCCTCACAGGGACATTGAAGAAGGCGCGCAGCTTACCCGATTTTTCACGGACGAAAAAAACCGGCGATCAACGCCGGTTTTTTTGTGTCACGCATTACTTGATCAGGCTGAGAAACTCGCTGCGGGTCGCCGCGTTTTCGCGGAACTCACCGAGCATCACCGAAGTGATCATCGACGAATTCTGTTTCTCGACACCGCGCATCATCATGCACATGTGCTTGGCCTCGATCACCACGGCAACGCCCAGCGCGCCGGTGACCTGCTGGACCGCATCGGCGATCTGGCGGCTGAGGTTTTCCTGGATCTGCAGGCGGCGGGCGTACATGTCGACGATCCGCGCGACCTTCGACAGGCCCAGCACTTTGCCGCTCGGGATGTACGCGACGTGGGCCTTGCCGATGAACGGCAGCAGGTGGTGTTCGCACAACGAGTAGAGCTCGATGTCCTTGACCAGCACCATTTCGCTGTTGTCGGAGCTGAACAGGGCACCGTTGGTGACCTCTTCGAGCGTCTGTTCATAACCGCGGCAGAGGTACTGCATGGCTTTGGCGGCACGCTTTGGCGTGTCGAGCAGGCCCTCGCGGGAGACGTCCTCGCCCAATTGGCCGAGAATCGCGGTGTAATTCTGTTCCAGGGACATGAAACTACCTGTGGGGATTTTCGCAAAGGGCAAGGGTACGGTGGCGGACACGACCCTGCAAGTTCGGTGTGACGGGATTATTCGTCGCGGCCTTCCATCATGGTGCGTTTGAGCATCACGTAAACCGCGCCGGCGCCGCCATGTTTCGCCTGGCACGAGCAGAAGCCGAGTACTTGCGCATGCTGGCGCAGCCAGGTGTTGACGTGGCTTTTGATCATCGGCCGCTTGCCGTCCAGACGCACGGCCTTGCCGTGGGTGACGCGCACGCAGCGGATTTCGAATCTGGTCGCTTCGGCGAGAAAGGCCCAAAGGGTTTCGCGGGCTTTTTCCACGCTCATGCCGTGCAGGTCGAGGCTGCCTTCGAACGGAATCTGCCCGATCTTGAGCTTGCGCATCTGGCTTTCCTGCACCCCGTCGCGGGCCCATATCAGCTCGTCTTCGGGACCGACGTCGATCACGAACTGATCGGACAGGCCGTCAACGGTAGTGGTGTCGGTGCGCACGGTGGCGGACTGGCGCAGCTTGGCGATCCGGTCACGGTCAGCCTTGGGTTTGCCGGTGTCGGCGCGGTCGTGCTTGATCGGCTTGACGCCTTGGATCGCACTTTTGAACAGGGAAAAATCGTCGTCTTGCATGTCAGCCTCCGCGAAGGGCGGCCAGTTTACCCAAACAGACACAAAACGGCCCGGCAAAAAGCCAGGCCGTCGATCAATCGTGTTTTTTCATCAGGTGCGGGGACATGTTCAATTCCCGCGATTGCCGTGCGCGACGCCGGCAACGACGCCACAGGGCCACACCGAAATACAGGAACAGCAGGCCGACCGCGAGAATGATCGCCGAGCCGAGCGGTGTTGCATTCAGATCGCCGAGCGCCGGTGGGCGCCCCAGCAGGCTGGCGGCCCCGGCCATCGCCAGCAGCACGCCGAACGTGGCCAGAATGGCCGCGATCGCCGCGCCGAATCGAAATCGCCAGTTGCTTTGGCCTTTGGGCCGCAAGCGGCGTGCGTCAAATCCATCGGATAACTTCATTCCGACCTTCCTCAATGGGTATCGGCCCTTCGACCGGGAGTTGACCGGGTTGTTCCTGAGGCTAGGGTAATTGAAGCAAATGCGAGGTTTTTGCAGATGAGCGGCGAGCTGAGCCGCTCATTTACGGTCGATCAGATCAGGTCCTGAGTCAGCGCGAGGGTGGCGAAGTTGTCGGCCATGATCGCCATTTCCGCTTCCTGTACCTGTTCGGCGCTGAGTACGCGGCCCTTGAACGGCAGATCGCGGGTGGCGCAGGCGTCTTCGACCAGGGTGCAGCGGAAACCCAGGTTCTTCGCCGCGCGCACGGTGGTGCTGACGCTGGAGTGGCTCATGAAACCGCAGACGATCAGGTCCAGCGAGCCGATGGTTTGCAGACGATCGTAGAGTTCGGTGCCGTGGAAGGCGCTCGGCAGCAGTTTGCCGATGATGGTTTCATCGCCCTGGGGTTCCAGGCCGGGGATGAACTCGCCGCGTTCGCCCTGCGGGTCGAACAGACCGCCGACGGTGCCGAGGTGGCGCACATGCACGATCGGTCGGCCGGCTGCGCGGGCGGCGGCAACCAGTTGTTTGATGTTCGCGACAGCCGCGTCCATGCCGCTCAGGGCCAGCGGGCCGCTGAGGTACTCTTTCTGGGCATCGATGATGACCACGGTGGCATGGCTCAACGTGGCCGCTGCGTAACCGCGACCGCTGAGTTGAAACATCGTTTTTGGAACGGACATTCTGGGGCTCCTTCGGGTGGGGCTTTTGCGACATTGTCCTCTGGCTGAGCGGTTCTGTGAATCGCTACCATCGTAGACACCGTCGTTGCTGGCCTGCAGCCTTGTCAAGTTACACGATCTGTTCAATAGCCGAGGGGAAAATCGGAAGCGTCCTACCGTCGCCCCGGAATCTTTCCTGCGTCGTCGCGGCGCGTTTTGGCTGTTAGAATCGCCAGTCGTTTTTTCTGGAGTTCTGCCCCGTGATCACTTCCCGACTTCGTACCCTGCGCGACCACATCCGTTGGGCCGTCAGCCGCTTCCATGGGGAGGATCTGTTTTTCGGCCATGGCACCGACAATGCATGGGACGAAGCCCGGCAGCTGGTGCTCGGTGCCTTGCACCTGCCATGGGAAATCGCCGACAGCTATCTGGATTGCGCGCTGGAGGACGATGAGCTGGTCAATCTTCAGCGCCTGCTCAAGCGCCGCATCGAAGAGCGCATTCCGACCGCTTACTTGCTGGGCGAGGCATGGTTCTGCGGCATGTCGTTCATCGTCGATGAGCGCGTGCTGATCCCGCGTTCGCCGATTGGCGAGCTGATCGAAAACCGTTTTGCCCCATGGATCGGCGACGAACCCGCGCGCATTCTCGATCTGTGCACCGGCTCCGGCTGCATCGGCATCGCCTGCGCCTACGAGTTCCAGAACGCCGAAGTGGTGCTGGCGGATCTGTCGTTCGAAGCGCTGGAAGTGGCGAACCAGAACATCGAGCGTCATGGCGTCGATGAGCGTGTGTTCACCGTGCAGGGCGATGGTTTCGACGGCCTGCCGGGTCAACGTTTCGACCTGATCGTGTCGAACCCGCCCTACGTCGATGCGGAAGATTTCGCCGACATGCCGGACGAATACCAGCACGAGCCGGAACTGGGCCTGGCCTGCGGCGATGACGGTTTGAACCTGGTGCGCCGGATGCTCGCCGAAGCGGCGGATCATCTGACCGAGAAGGGTTTGCTGATTGTCGAGGTGGGCAACAGCCAGGTCCACGTCGAGGCGCTGTACCCGGAAGTCGATTTCGCCTGGCTGGAGTTCGAGCGCGGCGGGCATGGCGTGTTCATGCTGACCGCCGAACAGTGCCGCGCCCATCAGGCACTGTTCGCTTCCCGCGTCTGACTGACGTCGATCGTTCCCACGTCGAGGCGTCGAACCGTCTGCGTGGGAATGCAGCCCGGGACGCTCCGCGTCCCATCCGGGCAACGCAGAGCTTGGAAACGATCACTCAGCGGTGCGTTGCAATCCAGATCAGCAACCCGGCCTGAAACACCGCAAACGCCACCAGGCAAGTAATGGTGAAACGCAAACCGGCGTCTTCACGCTTGAACTTGCTGACCTTGTCTTCCTGCTTCTTCAGCTTCACTTCCTGTTCGGCCAGATTCTGCTCGGCCTGCTGCAACATCTGCGCAGCTTCAAGAATTTCGACGATCTGCAGCTTTTCGCTGTTCCAGTCACCCAGCAGGTCGCCGACCTTCACTTCTTTGACGCTACCCTTCAAATGCTGGGCGTCGGCGTAAACCACATCAAAGCCGTGCACCCGCAAAAAGTGATCGCGGCGCAGGCGAGTGTCCTCGTTCAGCGCGTCCTTGTTGTTCAAGTCCATGCCGTCGACGGTGTAGGTGGGCCAGCGTTTTTTTGCCCAGTTGATGCCCTGGGCAGCCATGAAACGGCCGATGCCACGGTTCATCGGTTCGATCTGCAAACCGCTGTCCGGGCCGAAATGCACGCGTTTGGTCGTATGGTCGACCCACACGTCCAGGTGATTCTGCTCTTTGCGCACGCGCTGAGCGGGCAACTTGATCGCCATGCGCATCAGACTGTGTTCTTTGCCGTTGCGCTCGGCGTAACCGAATTCAACGAAGCGCAGCGGCCGCCCGCCGGTGTTGCGGTCGGTCTGCAACGGCGCCAGGCGGAGCATCTTGTGGTGCTCGACGTGGACATCCGCCCATGGCAGCTCGACCGCTGGCGGTGCGTCTTTTTCAGCGGTGGTGTCGGGTGAAGTCTGGGTATCAGTCATAACGGCGAGATCCTGTCCAAGCTGCTTGCCGCCAGCCAGTACGCTGGCGACAAAGGCTTATCGGCCGTTTTTCAAAGTCCTAGAGGGTAAAAGAGCTTAACGGGTGCGAAGTCCGTCAATAAATTCAAGAACGCGTGTCCCCAGTTCAGCCGCCAGGGGCAAATTCGGGTCCTTGTAGGAGGCCAGTTGCCGCTTCACGTCGTTGGGCACGATGCGCAACACGTGGTTCATGCCTTCGATCAGCGCCAGTTGCGCGTCCGGTTTGGCGGCCTTGAGCAATTTCGCATCATCGACCTGAACCTGAATGTCGTTGCTGCCTTGCACGATCAGCGCCGGCATTTTCAGCTGGGCGAAGGCCGCCGCCGGATCCTGACGGAACAGCGAAATCAGGTACGGCTGTACACTCGGACGGAAGATCACCTGCAACGGCGCCGGCACATTGTCGTCGGTGCGCCCGGCCTTGAGGCTGTCGAGCAGTTCGTTGCTGCGCAGCATCAGCGGGGGAGGGAGGCTGCGGGCCAGTTGCCGACGCAGCACCTGATCGATCGGTCGGGCCGTGCCGGAGAGCGAGATGACCGCCGCCGCGTCGACCTTTGGCGCCGCCAGGCTGGCAATCAGCGCGCCTTCGCTGTGGCCGAGCAGGATCAACGGGCCGAAGCGCGGATCGGCTTTCAGCTTCTGACCCCAGGCCACGGCGTCCGCCACATAGGCTTCCACCGACAGGTTTCGCTCGTCCGGGGTTGCCGCAAGGCTGGCCGCCACCCCGCGCTTGTCGAAACGCACGCTGGCGACATTGTGTTTGGCCAGCACCCAGGCCAGTCGCTTGAGGCTGTCATTGCGCCCGCCGTCGGGGTTGTTTCCGTCACGATCGGTAGGACCCGAGCCAGAAAGGATCAGGACAACCGGCACCGGGTTGTCGGATTTCGGCAGCAACAGCGAGCCGAAAAGTTCGCCATTGTCGGTAGTCAACGTGACCGGTCGTTGCAGGACAGTTGCCTGGACGAAGCCGGTAAACAGGGAAAGGCTCAAGATCAAAACTCGCAGCATCATCACGCCATCATTTGCCAAGGTGCCGGTTGGACTCACCCACACCGCTAAGGTTCGAGGATGAACTACTCGGTTAGCCTGCGTATACTGGCGCGCATCACGAATTTGGGTTCGATTTCACGGAGCGTCCTGCATGTCCGGCAATACCTACGGCAAGCTGTTCACTGTCACCACCGCGGGCGAAAGCCATGGTCCGGCGTTGGTCGCCATTGTCGACGGCTGCCCGCCGGGCCTGGAGATTTCCATTGAGGACCTGCAACGCGACCTCGATCGCCGCAAGCCGGGCACCAGCCGGCACACCACCCAGCGCCAGGAAGCCGACGAAGTCGAAATCCTTTCCGGCGTGTTCGAGGGCCGCACCACCGGCTGCTCCATCGGCCTGCTGATCCGCAACACCGACCAGAAGTCCAAGGACTACTCGGCGATCAAGGATCTGTTCCGCCCGGCCCACGCCGACTACACCTACCACCACAAATACGGCGAGCGCGATTATCGCGGCGGCGGTCGCAGCTCCGCGCGGGAAACCGCCATGCGCGTCGCGGCCGGCGCCATCGCCAAGAAATACCTGGCCAGCCAGGGCATCGTCATTCGCGGCTACATGAGCCAGCTCGGCCCGATCGAAATCCCGTTCAAGACCTGGGAATCGGTCGAGCAGAACGCCTTCTTCAGCCCGGACCCGGACAAGGTTCCGGAGCTGGAAGCCTACATGGACCAGCTGCGTCGCGATCAGGACTCCGTCGGCGCGAAGATCACCGTGGTCGCCGAAGGCGTGATGCCGGGCCTGGGCGAGCCGATCTTCGACCGTCTCGACGCCGAACTGGCCCACGCACTGATGAGCATCAACGCGGTCAAAGGCGTGGAAATCGGCGCCGGTTTCGCCTGCGTTGCCCAGCGCGGCACCGAACACCGTGATGAGCTGACTCCGGAAGGTTTCCTCAGCAACAACGCCGGCGGCATTCTCGGCGGGATCTCTTCGGGTCAGCCGATCGTCGCGCACCTGGCGTTGAAGCCGACCTCGAGCATCACCACCCCGGGCCGTTCGATCGACATTGACGGCAACCCTGTCGATGTCATTACCAAGGGCCGTCACGACCCATGTGTCGGTATCCGCGCTACGCCGATTGCCGAGGCGATGATGGCCATCGTGCTGATGGATCACCTGCTGCGTCACCGTGGCCAGAACGCCGATGTGCGCGTGAGCACCCCGGTGCTGGGTCAGCTTTGATGGGTGATCTCAAAGCCGCCGCGGTCTGACCGTGGCGGCGCTCCCGTACTGGCGGCTGTCCAGTTTCTATCTGTTCTATTTCGCCTTGCTCGGTTCGACGGCGCCGTTTCTGGCGCTGTACTTCGATCACCTCGGATTCAGCGCCGCGCGCATCGGCGAGCTGGTGGCGATCCCGATGCTGATGCGCTGCGTGGCGCCGAACATCTGGGGCTGGCTCGGCGATTACACCGGCAGGCGCCTGGCCATCGTGCGCTTCGGCGCGGTGTGTACGCTGCTGACGTTCTCATTGATTTTCGTCAGCAAGACCTACGCCTGGCTGGCGATGGTCATGGCGTTGCATGCGTTCTTCTGGCACGCCGTGCTGCCGCAGTTTGAAGTCATCACCCTCGCGCATCTGCAAGGCCAGACCTCCCGCTACAGTCAGATTCGGCTGTGGGGTTCCATCGGTTTCATCATCACTGTGGTCGCCCTCGGTCGCCTGTTCGAATGGCTCAGCCTCGACATCTACCCGGCGGCGCTGGTGTTGATCATGGCCGGCATCGTGCTCAGCAGTCTGTGGGTGCCGAACGCTCAGCCGCCTCAGGGCAACCGGCCGACAGGCGAGGGCTTTCTCAAGCAATTGCGCAATCCTGGGGTGCTGGCATTCTACGGTTGCGTGGCGCTGATGCAGATGAGCCACGGGCCGTATTACACGTTTTTGACTCTGCACCTTGAGCGACTGGGTTACAGCCGTGGCGTGATCGGCATGCTCTGGGCGGTCGGCGTGGTGGCGGAAGTGCTGATGTTCATGGCCATGAGCCGGATCCTCGCGCGTTTTTCCCTGCGGCGGGTGCTGATGGCGAGTTTTCTGCTGGCGGCGTTGCGCTGGTTGCAGCTAGGTTCGTTCGCCGAGTTCCTCTGGGTCTTGCTGTTTGCCCAAGTGCTGCACGCGGCGACCTTCGGCAGCTTTCATGCGGCTGCCATCGCGTTCGTGCAACGTAGCTTCGGCGCGCGCCAGCAAGGGCAGGGCCAGGCGTTGTATGCCGCGCTGGCCGGCACCGGCGGTGCGCTCGGCGCGTTGTATTCCGGTTACAGCTGGAATGCCCTCGGCGCGACATTGACCTTTAGTATTGCCAGTCTCGCAGCGCTCGCCGCTGCCGTTATCATTGCCATTCGAATGCAAGAGGACAGGCCATGAGCCTTACCCGTGAACAGCTTGCCCAGCAAATTGTCGACGCCGGGCGTTTTCTTTATGGTCGCGGCTGGTCGCCGGCCACCAGCAGCAATTACTCGACGCGTCTGTCGCCGAGCGAAGCGCTGCTGACCGTGTCCGGCAAGCACAAGGGCCAGTTGGGCCCGGACGACGTGCTCGCCACCGACCTGTCCGGCAACAGTCTTGAGCCCGGCAAAAAACCGTCCGCCGAAACCCTGCTGCACACCCAGCTCTACAGCTGGCGTCCGGAAATCGGCGCGGTGTTGCACACCCACTCGGTGAACGCCACGGTGCTGTCGCGACTGACGCCACAAGACTTCATCGAGTTCGAAGACTACGAACTGCAAAAAGCTTTCAGCGGCATCTCGACCCACGAATCCCGGGTGCGCGTGCCGATCTTCGACAACGATCAGGACATTGCGCGCCTCGCCGCCAAGGTGCAGCCTTGGCTCGACGCCCATCCTGATTGCGTCGGTTATCTGATTCGCGGCCACGGCCTCTACACCTGGGGCGCGCAGATGAGTGACGCGCTGCGTCAGATCGAGGCCTTTGAATTCCTGTTCGAATGCGAGTTGAAGACCCGCAGCGTCATGAACCGCCAAGGCTGACTTCACCAGAACCAGCCCCTTTGCCTGATGAATGCAGTGCCCGACCGGTCTCGAAGAACCGGACGGCAAGGCCGATACCGAGGAATGCCCCATGAGCAGCCTGTCCGTCTATCACGTTTCCAGCCCCGAGATTCCGAACAAGGTGCTGACCCATTTCGAAGACATCGCTTCGACCCTGGCCGAGCAGGGCGTGCGCTTCGACCGCTGGCAAGCCGCCGCAAAGATCCAGCCCGGCGCGAGCCAGGAAGAAGTGATCGGTGCCTATAAAGAGCAGATCGACAAACTGATGACCGAGCGCGGTTACATTACGGTCGATGTGATCAGCCTCAACAGTGACCATCCGCAAAAAGCCGAATTGCGCGCCAAGTTCCTCGAAGAACATCGCCATGGTGAAGACGAAGTGCGTTTCTTCGTCGCCGGTCGTGGCCTGTTTACCTTGCACATCGACGATTACGTCTACGCCGTACTGTGCGAGAAGAACGACCTGATTTCGGTGCCGGCCGGCACCAAGCACTGGTTCGACATGGGCGAGAACCCGCATTTCGTGGCGATCCGCCTGTTCAACAACCCTGAAGGCTGGGTCGCCAACTTCACCGGCGAAGACATCGCCGGCCGCTTCCCGCGTCTGGAGGACTGAGCCGATGTCGATCAAGGTCATTCTCACCGACATCGAAGGCACCACCAGCGCAGTGAGTTTTGTGTTCGACGTGCTGTTCCCGTATGCGGCGAAGCACCTGCCAGACTTCGTTCGCCAGAACGCCCAGTGTGCCGACGTTGCCGAGCAACTGGACGCCGTGCGCCGCGACAGCAACGAACCGCAGGCTGATGTCGAGCGAGTCGTGGAAATTCTGCTGGCCTGGATCGCCGAAGACCGCAAGGCCACGCCGCTGAAAGCGTTGCAGGGCATGGTCTGGGAGCAGGGTTATCAGGCCGGGCAGTTGAAAGGCCATGTTTACCCGGACGCCGTTGAAGCGCTCCAGCGCTGGCATCAGGCCGGTTATCAACTGTTTGTTTATTCGTCCGGTTCGATCCAGGCGCAGAAGCTGATTTTCGGCTGCTCGGAAGCAGGGGATCTGACGCCGCTGTTCAGCGGCTACTTCGACACCACGTCGGGCCCCAAGCGCGAGGCGCAGTCGTACAGCAACATCCAGCAAGCCATCGGGGTCGAACCAGAGGAGATTCTGTTCCTGTCCGACATCGTGCAAGAACTCGATGCCGCCCAGGCTGCTGGCCTGCAAACCTGCGGCCTGGCCCGTGAAGGCGGGGAGTTGGCAGGGCATGTGACCGTCGACAGCTTCACCGGGATTGAGCCGGAAGCGTTCTGAGTTCACCCAATCGACGCGCAAAAAAAACAGGCCGTGAAGCGAAAGCTCCACGGCCTGTCTGTTTATACGGTGTTCGAATTACATCGAGTGATAGGTCGGCAGGGCAAAACGCTGCTGGCTTTGCAGCATGCCGATCTGCGGCAGCTCGCTGGCTTGTTCTGCCAGGTCACGACGGATCGCGCTGATTGCCCACGACAGTTGATCACCGGTATGCAGTTGCTGATACGTGAGCGCACGTTTGAACACTTTGCCGTCGGCACTCTTCAGCGTCAGCAGGATCCCGCCATCGGGACGGGGCTGGGTGGTGACGGCGAAGTTGGAAAACAGGGAGGTAAATTTTTCTTGGATCAGGTTCATGTCTTTCAGCTCCGTATGCACTTGAATGGCAAGCATGTATAGGGAGTTGCAGCGATTGTGCCAGTATTTGAGTTTTTAAAAATCCTTATAAATCAGTAATTTATAAAATCTACTGGTTTTGGCTGTCGTGCAATCTGCATGAATGGCCATCGTGCATCCTGCATTTTGCGGGATCATTGTCGATTCGATTGAACCAATACCCTTGGCTGTAATCATGCGGCGTTTAGTAGTGCCGGGGCGGATACAAAACATTGCAAAAACCGCGTGTACAGCCCGCGAAGCCCTGACGTATTTTCGGCCTCGACCCTCGCTCGAGAAGCGTCGGTTGTCTCACCCGATTGCCCGACAATAAAAATCCGGCCTGCACGTCAAGGTCGAACGGGAGCTGCCATGCACCAAGCGCCGAGCGACACGATTACCTGGGGCATGATGCTCCGCAAACTGCCGATGATTGCCAAAGCCATTCCACGGGTGGTGAAAGGCATGAAGGTGGCCAACGTCACGGATCCGACCCAAACCTGTGGCCTGGGCTGGACATTCGAGCAAGCGACCCTGCGCAATCCCGAGGGCCCCGCGCTGCTGTCGGGCGAGGTGTTGCTGAGTTATTCACAGGTCAACCAGTGGGCCAACCGCATCGCCCACTACCTGATCGGGCAGGGCATCGGCAAGGGCGATGTGGTGGCGGTGTTCATCGAGAACCGCCCGGAACTGCTGGTGACGATTCTGGCGCTGGCCAAGGTCGGCGCTGTCAGCGCGCTGCTCAATACCTCGCAGACCCGCGATACGCTGATCCACAGCATCAATCTGGTGACCCCGGCGGCGATTGTTGTCGGTGAAGAGTTGCTGCCGGCATTTGCGGCGGTACGCGAGCAAGTAGCGATCCCGGCAGCGCGCGCATGGTTCGTCGCCGATCAGGATACCTTCAGCCATCCGGGCATCGCGCCCGAGGGCTATATCAACCTGATCAGCGCCAGCGCCGACGCACCTGTCGACAACCCGGCCAGCAGCCGGCAGATTTTCTTCGACGACCCCTGTTTCTACATCTACACCTCCGGCACCACCGGTTTGCCCAAGGCCGGGGTGTTCAAGCACGGCCGCTGGATGCGCAGTTCGGCGAGCTTCGGCATGATCGCCCTCGACATGCGCCCGGACGACATCGTCTATTGCACCTTGCCGCTGTACCACGCCACCGGGCTTTGCGTGTGCTGGGGTTCGGCGGTCAATGGCGCGTCGGGTTTCGCGATTCGCCGCAAGTTCAGCGCCCGCCAGTTCTGGAGCGATGTGCGTCGCTATCGCGCAACCACCATCGGTTACGTCGGCGAGTTGTGCCGGTATCTGGTGGATCAGCCGCTCAGTGCCGACGACAGTCGTCATGATGTGCGAAAGATGATCGGCAACGGCCTGCGGCCCGGTGCGTGGGCCGAGTTCAAGACCCGCTTCGGCGTGGATCACATCTGTGAGCTTTACGCCGCCAGCGACGGCAATATCGGCTTCACCAACATCCTCAATTTCGACAACACCATCGGTTTCTCGCTGATGGCCTGGGAACTGGTCGCCTACGACCAGGACAGCGGCGAGCCGATTCGCGGCGATGACGGATTCATGCGCAAGGTCGGTCGGGGTGAGCGAGGCCTGCTGCTGGCGCGGATCGACGACAAGGCGCCGCTGGACGGCTACACCGACCCACAGAAAACCGCGAAAGTCGTGCTACAGGACGTGTTCACCAAGGGCGACCGCTTCTTCAACACCGGCGATCTGCTGCGCAACATCGGTTTCGGCCACGCACAGTTTGTCGACCGTCTCGGCGACACCTACCGCTGGAAGGGCGAGAACGTCTCGACCACCGAGGTCGAAAATCTGCTGCTCCAGCACCCGCATATTTCCGAAGCGGTGGCCTATGGCGTGGAAATCCCCAACACCAATGGCCGCGCCGGAATGGCGGCGATCACCCCGGCCGAGTCTCTGGCGACCCTGGATTTCGCCGAATTGCTGGCCTTCGCCCGCCAACGCATGCCGGCCTACGCGGTGCCGCTGTTCCTGCGGGTCAAGGTCAAGATGGAAACCACCGGCACTTTCAAATATCAGAAGACCCGCCTGAAAAACGAAGGCTTCGACCCCGGCCTGACGGGGGATGACCCGATTTATGCCTGGCTGCCGGGGACCGAAACCTACGTGCAGGTCACGGATGAAACTCTTGCCGACATCCGGGCAGGCAAGTACCGCTATTGATATTGGCTATCGGCAGTCTTGGAAAAAAGGGGATGACAGCTATCGCCGCGCTCGGGAAACTATCGGTTTTCCGATTGACCGAAAGTGGAGTTGCCCCATGTCCGACCAAAGCCGCCAGATGACCCCCGAAGAAGCAGCCGAATTCACTGAACAGGTGTTCAACAAGGCGCGCGAGGGCGATGCGGTGATGCTCGATCGCCTGATCACTGCCGGTCTGCCGGTGAACCTGACCAACAGCAAGGGCGACACCCTGCTGATGCTCGCCAGTTATTACGGGCATGTGGACGCGGTGCAAGTGCTGCTCAAGCACAAGGCTGACCCGGAACAACGCAACGGCAACGGCCAGAGCCCGATTGCCGGCGCCGCGTTCAAGGGTGACCTGGCCGTGGTCAAGGCATTGGTCGCCGGTGGGGCGCAGATCGAAGGCGCCTCCTTCGACGGCCGCACGGCGTTGATGATGGCGGCGATGTTCAACCGCGTTGAAATCGTCGACTTCCTGATCGACCAGGGCGCCGACCCGAAAGCCAAGGATGCCAACGGCATCACCGCGCTGGACGCGGCCCGCACCATGGGCGCCGTCGACACCACTGCGCAGCTGGAAAAACTGTTGGGCTGAAGCCGCTGGCCGGAACCCGCTCTGTGGCGAAGGCGAGAATGCGCTATCCTTCGCGCCCTCAAAATTCCCTTCGCCACAGGATCCGCTCCCATGAAAGCCGCACTCGCCGAACTCATCAGCAAAATCAGCTCCGGCTGCATGGGCGACGACGAGATTCAGAAGGTCGCTGACGAAGCGGCACAGGCCTACGCCGATGCCGAAGCTTTTCTGACCGCCAACCCGGATATCAACTACGACGACACTTTCCCGATTCCGCTGGGCGAGTGGGTCGTGGTCGGCAGCCTGCCGGAGACCGTGCTGTTCCAGGCTGACACTTACGCCGACCTGTTCGCGCAGATCGTTGCTTCGTTCGGCCCGGGCGTCGAGTTCAACCTCAAGCCCAAGCAACTGGCCAAGACCGAGGCGCTGACCGCGCTCAACCGCATCCAGGTGCAGATGAGCAGCCTGAACAAGGAAAACGGCGGTTACACGCTGATGAACTTCAGCCAGTTGCTCGATGATGAGCTGCAAGTGGTGCTGGTCTACGGCAACGACGTACCGCGCGTGCTGGAACTGTGCGCCGAAGTCGGCATTGCCGCCGCGCCGTCGCTGGAAGCCCTGAAGGTCGCCGTTCACGTCTGAACGCAATAAAAGGGAACCCTGTGCGCGACCGTCTATCCTAAAAGTGCATGCCACTATTCTGGAGCGACACCATGGGTTCCACGTTCAACGGCCTGGTCGGCCTGATCATTCTTGCGCTCGACATCTGGGCGATCATCAACGTGCTGAAAAGCGGCGCCGAGACCGGGATGAAAATCCTATGGGTGCTGTTGATCATTCTCCTGCCGGTGCTGGGCCTGATCATCTGGGCGATTGCCGGGCCGCGGGGCAATGTGCGGATCTGACCGTTCGCAGCCTGATTGGGTCGGGCCGATGAACTGAGGTTCGACCTGTCATCTTCGGCAACGTAGAATGCGCGCCTTTCCCGGGCAATCGAACCTGACGATTGGCGCCCGCGCATTCATCGGAGCACTTCACCATGACCGTCACCAAAACCAGCGAATACCTGGAAACCCTCTACGAAGGCTACGGCCAGCGTTTTCGCATGGAAAAACTGCTGCACGAAGTGCGCACCGAACACCAGCACCTGGTGATCTTCCAGAACCCGCGCATGGGCCGGGTGATGGCGCTGGACGGCGTGATCCAGACCACCGAAGCCGATGAATTCATCTACCACGAAATGCTCACCCACGTGCCGATCCTAGCCCACGGCACCGCCAAGCGCGTGCTGATCATCGGCGGCGGCGACGGCGGCATGCTGCGCGAAGTGACCAAACACGCCAGCGTCGAGCACATCACCATGGTCGAGATCGACGGCACCGTGGTCGACATGTGCAAGGAATTCCTGCCGAACCACTCCAAGGGCGCCTACGACGATCCACGCCTGAACCTGGTAATCGACGACGGCATGCGTTTCGTCGCCACCACCACCGAAAAGTTCGACGTGATCATTTCCGACTCCACCGACCCGATCGGCCCGGGCGAAGTGCTGTTCTCGGAAAACTTCTACCAGGCCTGCCACCGCTGCCTGAACGAGGGCGGCATCCTCGTGACCCAGAACGGCACGCCGTTCATGCAGATCGAAGAAGTGAAAACCACCGCCGGCCGCCTGCGCAGCCTGTTCCCGGACTGGCACTTCTATCAGGCAGCCGTGCCGACCTACATCGGCGGTTCGATGACCTTCGCCTGGGGTTCGACCAACCCTGCGTACCGCAAGCTGAGCCGCGAAGTGCTGCAACAGCGCTTCATCGGCAGCGGCATCGTCACCCGCTACTACAACCCGGAAATCCACATCGGCGCTTTCGCCTTGCCGCAATACGTGTTGCAAGCGGTGAACAAGCCAAGCAACGACTGATCGTTCGCGGGTCAGAAAAAGCCGAGGCCGGTGTGCGAAAACACGCCGGCCTCGGCTTTTTTCATGTTGCATCGGTGTAAACCTTTTGAACGATCAATCCTGACAAAAGTCGAGATAGGTGTAAGCCCATTTGCGGGTTTGATCGAGGAGGCTCCGATGTCAAAGTGGAAAGTCACTTTCGTGGACGATCATGGTGAAACGATCGACGAAGTCTTCGAGTGCGAGGAATGCCCCAGTCATGAACGGGCAGCCCGCCTCATCAAGGAACGGTTGTTGCCGGTCGCCGCCGAGCTTGACCTGAACGATCTGGAAGGGCGCACCGCCGATGCCGGCGTGAAAAGCCTGAAAACCCAGAACAGCATCGAAATCCGCAGCATCACCCCAATCTGAATCTTCATTTTCTTCATGTACCAGGCCTTGGCAGCGGCTCTATCTTGGGGCTACTCTGCAAGCGAGATCAGCGAACGGATCGCTAAGGTCTGGTCTTGTCAGCTACATGCTTGTTTCCCGCCGGCAACGCGGTTGCCGTAAGCACCCGGGCCCATTGGGCCAGTGCAGGGAATACGGAAAGTCTATCCATCTATGCGAGGGGGACGATTCATGAGCACAGCCTATCAAGAAGACATCAGCAGCAGTGTGCTGCGCCGCATGAAAGAAGGCGGTTTCGATTTTTCCCGATTCCATCCCATCGAGTTCTACGCCATTTTCCCGGACGAGGAGCGGGCGCGCAGGGCGGCAGGCAAATTTCGCGGTGAATCCATCAATGCCCAGGTCAGTGCGCGCGACGACGGCGCCTGGTCTCTGGAATTGAGCAAGGTGATGTACGCAACCTACGACGACATTGGCGATTTCGAGCAGGGCTTTTCGGCGGTGGTCGAGCCCTTGGGCGGCATCATCGAAGGCTGGGGCGTGAAACAGGAGATCCGCAACCGGCACCGTTTGAACTGATCACTCTCGCAACACGTCGAGCTACGGCTGACCTTCGGGTCGGCCGTTGTCGTTTCTGCCCCCCTGAACACCCCATGGCAAAACCCTGAAACAAGAAACCGGCGCAAAAAAAAGCCACCTGAAAAGGTGGCTGAAAGGGAAGACCGGAAGGAGAGGAAACCGCTCAGGGTTACGGCCGGGATGGCTGCCGAGGCAAGCCGGATCAGTGGGGCTGCGTACTTCGTCAGCGAGGTTTTTGCAGCGGATGCGCGGATTATCCGCAGCCGGCACCGAGCAGTGAAATCAACTCTGACTATGCTGGTGATAGGCGACGGGACTGCGTCGCAATGAAGCGGGGGCGATCAGGTTGGGGCATTTGCCGCACAGGAATGGTGCGGTGCGTGTGGCGTGAATATCCAACCGATTGAAATCAAAGCGTTTATGCCGATGGCACGGGCCTTGCGAAGGCCTGTATGTCCGGGGTGACAAGGAGTACGGCATGATCCGCACCTATTTTGATGAAATGTACGATGCCGGCGGCCAGATCCGCCCGCATTACCGGGAGTTTGCCCGCTGGCTGGCCGAAACGCCTGACGAACTGCTGGCCCAGCGGCGGCGCGAGGCCGATCTGCTGTTCCATCGTGCCGGGATCACTTTCACGCTCTACGGGGACGAGCAAGGGACAGAACGCCTGATTCCCTTCGACACCATTCCGCGCAGCATTCCCGCCAGCGAGTGGCGGATCGTCGAGCGCGGCTGCATTCAGCGGGTCAAGGCGTTGAACATGTTCCTCGCCGACCTTTACCACGAGCAGCGCATCATCAAGGCCGGGATCATTCCCGCCGAACAGGTGCTGGCCAACGAGCAATATCAGTTGGCGATGCAGGGGCTGGACCTGCACCGCGATATCTATTCGCACATCTCCGGCGTCGATCTGGTGCGCGACGGCGACGGCACGTACTACGTGCTCGAGGACAACCTGCGCACGCCGAGCGGCGTGAGCTACATGCTCGAAGACCGCAAGATGATGATGCGCCTGTTCCCCGAACTGTTCGCGGCCCAGCGCATCGCTCCCATCGACCATTACCCGAACCTGCTGCTCGACACCCTGAAAAGCTCAAGCCCGATCGACGACCCGAGTGTCGTGGTGCTGACGCCGGGTCGGTTCAACAGCGCGTTTTTCGAGCATGCGTTCCTGGCCCGGGAAATGGGCGTGGAGCTGGTGGAGGGCGCGGACCTGTTCGTGCGCGACGACAAGGTCTTCATGCGCACCACCGACGGCCCGAAAGCCGTGGACGTGATCTACCGCCGGCTCGACGACGCATTCCTCGATCCGCTGGCGTTCCGCCCGGATTCGATGCTCGGCGTGCCGGGGCTGCTGTCGTCCTATCGCTCGGGCAACGTGGTGCTGGCAAATGCCATCGGCACCGGCGTGGCGGACGACAAATCGGTGTACCCGTTTGTCACCGAGATGATCCGTTTCTACCTCGACGAAGAACCGATCCTGAAGAATGTGCCGACCTGGCAATGCCGCAATCCGTCTGAACTTTCCCATGTACTGGCCAATCTTCCGGAGCTGGTGGTCAAGGAAACCCAGGGCTCCGGCGGTTACGGAATGCTGGTGGGGCCGGCGGCGACGACCGCGGAAATCGATGCGTTCCGTGAGCGGATCAAGGCCAAGCCCCACGCGTACATCGCGCAACCGACGCTGTCGCTGTCGACCTGTCCGACCTTTGTCGAAAACGGCATTGCGCCGCGCCATATCGACCTGCGTCCGTTCGTATTGTCCGGCCGCGAAACCCGGGTCGTGCCCGGCGGTTTGACCCGTGTCGCCCTGCGTGAAGGCTCTCTGGTGGTGAACTCATCCCAGGGCGGCGGAACCAAGGACACCTGGGTGGTCGAGGATTGAAGGAAGCCTGCCATGTTAAGTAGAACTGCCTCGGATCTGTACTGGATGTCGCGTTACCTGGAGCGGGCGGAAAACCTCGCACGGATGCTCGATGTCAGCTATTCGCTGTCGCTGATGCCGCAGGACGGCCGTGGCGACGGTCTGCACGAACTGGCGATGCCGTTGCTGATCACCGGCACGCTGGACGATTACCTGGAACGTCACGGCGAGCTGCATGCCGAGCGCTTGCTGCATTTCTTCGCCCTCGATGCGGCCAACCCGGCGAGCATCTACAGTTGCCTCGGCGCGGCGCGGGCCAGCGCCCATGCGGTGCGCGGACGAATCACCGCCGACATGTGGGAGAACATCAACGCCACCTGGCTGGAGATCCGCGGCATCGCCAATCAGGGCCTCAGCCGTTATGGCATGAGCCGTTTCTGCGAGTGGATCAAGGAACGTTCGCACCTGTTTCGGGGCGCGTCCTACGGCACCATCATGCGCAACGACGCGTTTCGTTTCATTCGCCTGGGTACATTCATTGAGCGGGCGGACAACACCTTGCGCCTGCTGGACGCCCGTTACGAAATGGCTGGCGATCAGGCGGAAGCTGTCAGCGACGGCACTGCCCATGCCTATTACCAGTGGAGCGCCTTGTTGCGAGCCTTGTCATCGTTCGAGGCATACACCGAGATTTATCGCGATGCGCCGGGCGCCCGGCATGTGGCCGAGCTGCTGTTGTTGCGCGCCGACGTGCCGCGTTCGCTGCGTGCCTGTACCGAAGAGATCGACCAGATTCTCGCGCAACTGCCGGGGGCCAACGGTCGTCCCGCGCAACGGCTGGCGGCGGAAATGGACGCGCGTCTGCGCTACACCGGTATTCAAGAAATCCTTGAGGAAGGGCTGCACGCCTGGCTCACCGAATTCATCCCGCTGGTGCGCCAGCTGGGCAACGCCATTCACAGTTCCTACCTGGAGGCCGCATGAGACTTTCCATCAGCCACGAGACCACCTATCACTACGAAGATCAGGTGCGCGCGAGCATCCAGTACCTGCGCCTGACGCCCCATGACAGCGAGCGTCAGCACGTGCTGAGCTGGCAGCTCGACCTGCCGCGCCCGGTGCGTGCCCAGCTCGATCCGTTCGGCAACATCCTGCACGTGCTGACCATGGACGAGCCCCACGAAGCGATCATCATCGGCGCCCGGGGGCAGGTCGATATCGACGAGTTGCGCGAAGCGGAGCACGAGAGTCAGTCGGCGCTGCCGTTCCTGCGTTTCACCCGGCTCACCGAGGCTGACGAGGCGCTGCGGGCGTTTGCCGAGAAATCCTGCAAACAACGACGCGACCGCAATGCACTGATCGACCTGATGCATGGGCTGAACCAGCACATGACCTACAAACCGGGCGCCACCGAAGTCGACACCAGCGCCGCCGAGGCATTTGCCGGCCGGGCGGGTGTTTGCCAGGATCACGCCCACGCGTTTCTCGCCTGCGCGCGCAGCCTCGGTGTGCCGTCGCGGTATGTGTCGGGTTATCTGTACAGCGAGGATTGCGAGCATCTGGCCAGTCACGCCTGGGCCGAAGCCTGGATCGATGACGCCTGGTACAGCTTTGATGTGACCAATGAGCTGGCGCGGCCGGAGCGGCACCTGAAACTGGCGGTGGGTCTGGATTACCTCGACGCCTGCCCGGTGCGCGGCATGCGCCGGGGCGGCGGGTCTGAGCAGATGCACGCGAAAGTGCTGGTGTCGCCGACACCAGCGCCAATCATCTCGGTGCAGCAGCAGTAAGCGGCGTAATTGGATTACTTGGCCGGCGCAACCTTGCGCCCGGCCATGTGCTGCAAATACCCGATCAGCTTCTGCAGATCCGCATCCGGCAACACCTCGGCAGAAAACCCTGGCATCTTCGCTTGCGGCCACTGACGCAGACTCTGTGGGTCGCGAATGTAGCGCTTGAGGAAGTCCGCGCCGAAGTACTCGGTCGGGTTGTACGGAATATTCAGGTCCGGCCCGAACTGCGCATCGCCCGCGCCATTCAGGCGATGGCAGGCCAGGCAGTTCTTCTGGAACAGCGCAAAACCCTGATTCACCGGGTCATCGGCCTTCAACGCAGGATCCGGCAGCAGGGCAGGGAAGCGCTCGGCCACCGGCGCCATGCGCTTGATGCTCGCCACTTCGAACGGCCATTGTTCCGGGCTGATATTGCCGGCCTGCGGATCGGTCCACACCAGATAGAACGGCCCGGCGCTGTGCTTGCCTTCCGACAGCGGCGGCCAGGGTTGCGCCGGATCTTCGATGGCGAGCCAGGCGCGTGAGCCTTTGTCGTTCAGTAGCGGTGCGGCGGACAGCTCTGCGGCAAAACCGTCCAGTGCCACGGCTTGCAGGTGATCGTCCGGTTTGATGCCGGTCAGCAGCGCGGCCATCGGTACGGCGCGAAAAGTCATGTCCTTCTTGTAGGACACATCATTCTTGACCGTGAGGGTTTGTACCTGAGGATGCTTGAGCAACTCCTCGGTCTGCCAGGTGCGGCTGTTCGCGCCCAGCTCCAGATTCAGCTGCGCGGCAGACAGGGGCATGCTCAGCAGCATGGCCCCGAATAGAATGAGCGTTTTCAAGTGATCGCCGTCCGTGTCGTGGAAGTGCGCAAAGGTTGGCACAGCCACGCTGGCCCGGGTAGCGGGCCAGTCACATTTTCAGTGGCGATAAACAATACCTGCCGCTTGAATCAGCCGATGACCTTGGTCAGGTTCGGCAGAATCAACAACAGCGTCGTGGCGAAAAGAATGAGCCCTGCTTGCCGTACTTTCGGTTGTTTGAACATGGCTTGACCGCCTTTTTTGTTATTTCCTGATGCCTGCCTGCATATCCATGACGGCAAGCGCTGCACTTCCTGTAGCGAACGCCTGTCTCGGCAAAACCCGACGACAACGACGTACATCTTCACCTTAGGGCCCGCGTCACGCTTCGCTTAGATCCATTTCGTATGTATTTGCTACCTGTCGCGATTAAAAAGGCATGAGGCCCATTGCCAGCTTCTTTGCCGCCCGTTTGCTAGACAGCTCGCGCACCTGAACCGGTTAATCAAGCCACGGATGACCGTCCGTCTGAGCGTGCGCGTCAACGTCATTGAGCGCTGTGGTCATTGAATCGATGGCCTGCGAAGACAACAGTGACAGTACGAATTTCACTCACCGCACAGGTTCGAGGACGTCATGACCCAAGCTTTGATTTTCGACGCGTTACGCACGCCCCGTGGCAAGGGCAAGGCCGACGGATCGCTGCACAGCGTCAAACCGGTGAACCTGGTGGCCGGGCTGCTGACCGCTTTGCAGGCACGTACGGCGCTGGACACCAGCCAGATCGATGACGTGGTGCTCGGTTGCGTCACGCCGATTGGCGATCAGGGCTCGGACATCGCCAAGACCGCCGTGCAGGTGGCTGATTGGGACGTCAGCGTCGCGGGCGTGCAGATCAACCGCTTCTGCGCCTCGGGGCTGGAAGCGGTGAACCTGGGGGCGATGAAAGTGCGCTCCGGGTTCGAAGACCTGGTGGTAGTTGGTGGCGTCGAATCCATGTCCCGAGTGCCGATGGGCAGCGACGGTGGCGCCTGGGCGCTGGACCCGCAAACCAACCTGCACAGCCACTTCACACCACAAGGCGTCGGCGCCGACCTGATCGCCACCCTTGAAGGCTTCAGCCGGCAGGACGTCGATGCCTACGCGCTGCACTCGCAGCAGAAAGCTGCCCGCGCCCGGGCCGACGGTTCGTTCAGCAAGTCGCTGGTGCCGGTGCAGGACCAGAACGGCATCATCCTGCTCGATCACGATGAATTCATTCGCGCCGAGTCGACCCTTGAAGGCCTGGGCAAGCTCAAGCCGAGTTTCGAAATGATCGGTCAGATGGGCTTCGACGCCACGGCATTGCGGGTCTACAGCCATGTCGAGCGAATCAATCATGTGCACACGCCGGGCAACAGCTCGGGGATCGTCGACGGCGCGGCGCTGATGCTGATTGGCTCCGAAGCGAAGGGGCGTGCGTTGGGTCTGCAACCTCGGGCGCGGATTGTCGCCACGGCGGTCACCAGCACCGACCCGACCATCATGCTCACCGGCCCGGCGCCGGCCACTCGCAAGGCGCTGGCCAAGGCCGGGCTGCGGGTGGAGGACATCGACCTGTTTGAAGTCAACGAGGCGTTCGCCTCGGTGGTGCTCAAATTCATCAAGGACATGGCTGTCGACCCGGACAAGGTCAACGTCAATGGCGGCTCGATCGCCATGGGCCATCCGCTGGGCGCCACCGGTTGCGCGATCCTCGGCACCTTGCTCGATGAACTGGAAGCCCGGCGCCTGCGCTACGGCCTCGCGACGCTGTGCGTCGGCGGCGGCATGGGCATCGCCACCATCATCGAACGCCTCTGACCCCAAGGAATCCTGTCATGACCCAAGCCATTCGTTACGAAAAAGGCCAGGACGGTATCGTTCTCCTGACCATCGACATGCCGGGCCAGAGCGCCAACACCATGAACGCGGTGTACCGCGAGGCCATGGCCGACAGCGTCGCCCGACTGCAGGCGGAAAAAGATGACATCGCCGGGGTGATCATCACTTCGGCCAAGAAAACCTTCTTCGCCGGCGGCGACCTGAATGAATTGATCAAGGTCGGTAAGCCCGAAGCCAAGGCGTTCTACGACATGGTGCTGACCCTCAAGGGCCAGTTGCGCACTCTGGAAACCCTCGGCAAACCGGTGGTCGCGGCGATCAACGGCGCGGCGCTCGGCGGCGGCTGGGAAATCTGCCTGGCCTGCCACCACCGCGTTGCGTTGGACGATGCATCGGTGCAACTCGGTTTGCCGGAAGTGACCCTCGGCCTGTTGCCGGGCGGCGGTGGCGTGGTGCGGATGGTGCGGATGCTGGGCATCGAAAAGGCTTTGCCGTATTTGCTTGAAGGCAAGAAAGTCCGTCCGCAGCAGGCGTTGCAGGCCGGATTGATCGATGAGCTGGCGGCGGATCGCGATGAGCTACTGGCCAAGGCCCGGGCCTGGATTCTGGCCAATCCTGCGGCCGTGCAGCGTTGGGATGTGAAGGGTTATCAGATTCCCGGCGGCACTCCGTCGAACCCGAAAGTTGCTCAGATGCTGGCGATTGCGCCGTCGATCCTGCGCACCAAAACCCAGGGCACGTTGCCGGCGCCGGAGAAGATTCTGTGCGCGGCGGTGGAAGGCGCGCAGGTGGATTTCGACACGGCGCACCTGATCGAAACCCGCTACTTCACCGAACTGACCACCGGCCAGATCTCGAAAAACCTGATCGGTACGTTCTGGTTCCAGCTCAATGAAATCAATGCCGGCGGTTCGCGGCCGCAGGGTTTTGCGCCTTATGTGACGAAACGCGTGGGCGTACTCGGCGCGGGCATGATGGGCGCCGGGATCGCCTATGTCAGCGCATCGGCCGGGATCGACGTGGTGCTCAAGGACATCAACCTCGCGGCTGCGGAAAAGGGCAAGGCGCATTCGGCGGCGTTGCTGGACAAGAAAGTCGCTCGCGGGCAAATGTCTGCGCAGCAGCGTGAAGCGGTGCTGGCGCGTATTCACCCGACCGAAAGCGATGCCGATCTGGCGGGTTGCGATCTGATCATCGAGGCGGTGTTCGAGGATCGTCAACTCAAGGCCAAGGTCTCGGCAGCAGCGCAACAGGTGGTTGGCGCCGACGCTGTGATTGCTTCCAACACATCGACCTTGCCCATCACTGGCTTGGCGACCGCAGTACCGGATCAAAGCAAGTTTATCGGCCTGCACTTCTTCAGCCCGGTGGAAAAGATGCCGCTGGTGGAAATCATCAAGGGCGCGCAAACCAGCGACGAAACCCTCGCACGCGGGTTCGATTTCGTACTGCAAATCAAGAAAACCCCGATTGTGGTCAACGACAGTCGTGGTTTCTTCACTTCGCGAGTATTCGGCACTTTCACCAATGAAGGCATTGCGATGCTGGGTGAGGGCGTCAGCGCGCCGATGATCGAGACCGAAGCGCGCAAGGCCGGCATGCCTGTAGGACCGCTGGCGATCTCTGACGAAGTTTCCCTCAGCCTGATGAGCCATATCCGTCAGCAAACGGCCAAAGACCTTCAAGCAGAAGGGAAACCGCTGATTGAGCACCCGGCGTTCGCCGTGATTGACTTGCTGCTCAACGAATACAAGCGGCCGGGCAAGGCAGCGGGAGGCGGTTTTTATGAGTACCCGGCGGGTGGGCAGAAACATCTGTGGCCCGAGCTGAAAACCCGGTTCGAGAAAGCCGACGGGCAGATATCGCCGAAGGATGTGCGTGATCGACTGCTGTTCGTGCAGGCCATCGAAACCGTGCGTTGCTTGGAGGAGGGCGTGCTGACGTCGACGGCGGACGCCAACGTCGGCTCGATTTTCGGCATCGGTTTTGCGGCATGGACGGGCGGCGCGTTGCAGTTCATCAATCAATATGGCGTGAAGGATTTCGTCGCGCGGGCGCAGTATCTGGCGGAGCAGTACGGCGAGCGTTTCGCACCGCCAGCGTTGCTGCTTGAGAAGGCTGCGAGGGGCGAATTGTTCTAACGGGCTGGGGACGCATTTCGGGGCTTGCCTTGCCGGGTGGTTTCAAGGCAGGCTCTGGGGTGTGCATTATTCCCATCACGTGTCAGGTATTTTTTATGTCGCTACGCATCTGCATTCTGGAAACCGACATCCTGCGTCCGGAACTGGTCGATGAATATCAGGGTTACGGGCAGATGTTCCAGCGCCTGTTCTCGCAACAGCCGATCGCCGCCGAGTTCACGGTGTACAACGTGATGCAGGGCGATTATCCGAGTGATGACCTGACCTTCGATGCGTACCTGGTCACCGGCAGCAAGGCCGACTCGTTCGGTACCGACCCGTGGATCCAGACCCTCAAGCAATACCTGCTGACCCGCTATGAGCGCGGCGACAAACTGCTCGGCGTGTGCTTCGGCCATCAACTGCTGGCGCTGCTGCTGGGCGGCAAGAGCGAGCGCGCCACGCAAGGCTGGGGTGTCGGCATCCACAACTACAAACTGGCGGCCAAGGCGCCGTGGATGAGCCCGGTGCGTGAAGAGCTGACGCTGTTGATCAGTCACCAGGACCAGGTGACGGCGCTGCCGGAGAATGCAACGGTGATTGCGTCGAGCGATTTCTGCCCGTTTGCCGCGTACCACATCAACGATCAGGTGCTGTGCTTCCAGGGTCATCCGGAATTCATTCACGACTACTCGCGAGCGCTGCTGGATCTGCGTCAGGAAGCGCTGGGCGAGCAGGTTTACAGTAAGGGTGTGGCCAGTCTGGAGCATCAGCACCACGGCACCACCGTCGCGGAATGGATGATGCGTTTCGTGGCGCACAAGCCGACCGCTGCTTGAATCCAGACGCCCCCGTGTTTTACACGGGGGCGTTTTTTCTTATAGCCAGCCGGATTTCTTGAAGCTCGCCCACAGGCTCACGCAGCCGACCGTGATAAAGCCCAGCACGCCGAAATAGCCGTAGTGCCAGCTCAGCTCCGGCATGTTCTGGAAGTTCATCCCGTAGATCCCGGCCACCGCTGTCGGGAACGCCAGAATCGCCGCCCATGCAGCGAATTTGCGCTGCACCACGCTCTGGCGTGATGCTTCCAGCAGCACGCCGATTTCGATGGTCTGGCTGGCGATATCGGCCAGGGTGGTCAGATCTTCCATCTGCCGGTTCACGTGGATCTGCACGTCGCGAAAGTACGGGCGCATGTTCTTGTCGATGAAGGGGAAGCTCAGCTTCTGCAGTTCTTCGCCGATTTCCACCATTGGCGCGGCGTAACGGCGCAGGCGCAGGACGTCGCGACGCAGGCCGTGCAGCTTCTGGATGTCGTATTCATTCAATGCGCTGCACAACACGTTGCGTTCCAGTTCATCGATCTCGGCGTGGATCGCTTCGCCCACTGGCTGATAGTTTTCGATCACGAAATCCAGCAGCGCATACAGTACGAAATCTTCCCCGTGCTCCAACAACAGCGGCCGCGCCTCACAGCGTTGGCGGACGTGGGCGTAGGACGCCGAGTGGCCATTGCGGGCAGTGATGATGTAGCCCTTGCCGGCGAAGATGTGGGTTTCGATGAACTGCAGAATCCCGTGTTCGCGCACCGGCGAGTAGGTGACGATGAACAGCGCGTCGCCAAAGGTTTCCAGCTTCGGCCGGCTGTGCTTTTCCAGGGCGTCTTCGATGGCCAGTTCGTGCAGGTTGAACTGACGTTGCAGGTTGGACAGTTCCTGGGCGCTCGGCTCTTCGAGGCCGATCCAGACGAAGTGGCCGGTCTTGGCGGCCCAGGCCGCGCCTTCGTCGAGGGAAATATTGGTGACTTTCTTACCGGCGCTGTAAACCGCAGCAGCAACAACTCGACCCATGGTGGTGATTCACTTCTTCTTGGCAGATGGCAGGGGAGACATGGCTTCAGCTTAGCCGTGTCGCTGCTTGAGAGTCAGTGAAATCTGCACAGTTCACCGGGCAAAAGAAAACCCGCACAGGGCGGGCTTCTTTTTCACGCAGCTTGCAGCTGCCGGTCCATCGCATCGATGCATTCGCGCATCTGTTCGCGGCACTGGTTGATCAGCATGGGCATGTCATCCATGGTCAGGCCGACGGTAGGAATTGCCGGCAGCGAGCGTATGAGAACTTTCCCGCTGTGCCAGCGGTTCAGACGCATGTGCTTGATGTAGCTGCTGACACACACCGGAACGATCGGCACCCCGGCGGCGATGGCCATCTGGAACGCGCCTTTCTTGAATGGCAGCAGTTCCTCACCCAGGTTGCGCGTGCCTTCCGGGAACACCCAGATCGAGGTGTCTTTGTGCTGCAAGGTGTCGGTGGTGGTCAGCATCGACTGGCGCGCCTTGTGCGCGTTCCCACGATCGATCAACACATTGCCCGCCAGCCAGAACAGCTGCCCGAACAGCGGCACCCACTTCAGGCTCTTTTTGCCGATGCACACCGTCCGACGCGGCACCACGTTGCCGAACACGAACAGGTCATAGTTGGACTGATGATTGGCGATGATCACGCAGCTGTCGGGTTTGTTCATCAACGGGCCGACTTCGGCCTTCACTCGCAGACGCAAAATGCACATGGCCGGCAGTGCATAGAGGCGGGCGCACAGGCGACTGTTGTCCGGATTGAATGGCCGGCACAGCCCGAGGATCACTCCGAGTATCCCCGCCAGAATAAAGTGCAGGCCCATCAATAACATACGAAACACAAACAGCATTTTCAGGCCCATCGGGACAAAAGGTGGCGCAGTGTACGGATGTGCACTGTTTTCGGCAATTGCCGCTATAGAGTCCGGAGATGGGCGATGTTTAAGCGCATGTTTCCGACTTGTTGGTCAGAGGCGTCCTAGAGCTGCCGCGGAGTTTTCAACAAGCCGCGTAAGAAAAAGCCCGACACGACGGTGGGGCTTTTCTGAATCGGTATGAGCCGGGTGTCACCCCAGATGCTCCTGATCCTGGATGATCGCGTTGTCCAGGGTTTCCAGCAGCGCCTTGCGCACTTTCAACTTGGTGTTCTTGTGTGCGGTCATGTTGATCTTTTTCAACTGACGCGCGGCGGCGAGGGCGGCGCCTTGCAGTTCTTCGGCCGCGACCACTTTGTCGAGGAAGCCGGCATCCACTGCGCTTTGCGGATCGAACATCTCGCCATTGATGACCGAGCGGTGGAAGGCCGAGCGACGCAGGCGATCACGGGCCAGCTCGATGCCGGCGTGGTGCATGGTCATGCCGATCTGCACTTCGTTCAGACCAATGCTGAACGGGCCGTCGACACCGATCCGGTAATCGGCGGACAACAGAATGAATGCGCCTTTGGCTACGGCATGCCCCGGGCAAGCAACAATCACCGGGAACGGGTGCGACAACAGGCGGCGGGCCAGGGTCGAGCCGGCGGTCACCAGCGACACGGCTTCTTTAGGGCCGGCAGTCATCACTTTCAGGTCGTAGCCGCCAGAGAGAATGCCCGGCTGACCGGTGATGATCACAATGGCACGATCCGCCACCGCCTGATCCAGCGCCGCGTTGAAGGCCGCGATCACGTCCGGGGAAATGGCGTTGACCTTGCCGTTGCTCAGGGTCAGGGTCGCGATACCGTCTTCGAGGTGGTAGGCAATCAGGTCGCTCATGGCGCAATTCCTTATAAGAAAGATGGGCAGACGTTACCCACCGTCGCCGGTCAGGTAAAGCACTGTGACTGACCCGCCAGTCACCGTTTACCGGCCGATGCGCTGCAACACGCCCCGCGCCTGACGCCTGCGCACCTATATAGAAGGGCTGCGCCCACCCGAGATTGGCCGGATTGCCATGGCCCCTAGAAGGTGGAAGCGACTTTTTCTCTTAACCGCATGAAAATTCTGAAAAAAAGTTTGCCATCAGAAAAGCTTTCGACTACATTAGCGCGCCTCGACAGACAGAACATGTTTGAAGAGATACGGTGAAGTGTCCGAGTGGCTTAAGGAGCACGCCTGGAAAGTGTGTATACAGGAAACTGTATCGAGAGTTCGAATCTCTCCTTCACCGCCAAATTCGATGTAAACAAAACCCCTGGTTTCGAAAGAAGCCAGGGGTTTTGTGCATTCTGGCGTCCGGATTTTTTTGGTCACAGAGATCGGTTCGGCTTCCCTTTGCCAGGGCATTACAATCGCGGCTTTATCCGGCAAGTAAAAGGACGACCTCCATGATCATTTCCACCACCCACTCCATCGAAGGCCGGCAGATTACGGCGTATCTGGACATCGTCAGTGCCGAGTCGGTGCAGGGCGTGAATGTGATTCGCGATATGTTCGCGGGCATGCGGGACTTTTTCGGCGGGCGTTCGCAGACGCTGGAGCGGGCGTTGAAGGAGGCGCGTGTTCAGGCGACTGACGAGATCAGGGAGCGCGCGCGGGCCTTGCAGGCGGATGCGGTGGTCGGGGTGGATTTCGAGATCAGCATGCCGGCAGGGAAGGGCGGCATGGTAGTGGTGTTTGCGACCGGTACAGCGGTCAAGTTGCGCTGAGCATTGGTTTCCGCTTGTGAGCCCATTCAACGGAATGGGCTCTTTGCTGACAATCAGCCCTGTGGTTTGAGCAGGATAGTGCCTTTCGAGTCGTAGGTCAGCGGCGTGTCGATCGCGACGAGAGGCGGTGTATCGCCGGGTTGAACTGGCTGAACCGGGTCCGGGTGGTAGATGACGCCAGGCTGCAACGGACTCGGTCCGGTCGGCTGCTTGATGACAATTTCACCTGAAGCGATCTTTTCCTTGAGTTTCTCCGCCCCGGCTTTGCCGGCGGCGATCTGTTCATCCGTGAGCTTTACAACGGGCAGTGTGGGGAATCCTTTGATTTCCATGTTCTCTCCTTGAGATTCATTGCGTACGAAAAAGGGCAGCGGCCGGTCGCCGCAAATCTTTAGCCGCGTGGGACCAACGGTTCCTCAATGTGTTTAATTTCCTTAGGCCATTCGTCGGGCTTCGGGTGATCTGAATCACAAGTCCAGGAATGACCGGCTAGTCTCAAAAGCCTTGGAGGTCGATATTTTTTCAGGCAAAAGGGTTTGCCGGTGTCGGCCCGCATTTGGAAAGGGGTGAAGAGATGACTGATCCGTACATCGAAGACGACGGGGCTGAGTTTTCATTCAACAATTGCGTGCGCTGCGGCCAGACGGAGTATCAGGCCGGATTCGGTGAGGATCCGGTGCAGACCGGCAAGATCAAGTCCACGGCACCCAAGGGGCCTAAAGCAAAATTTCTGCCCAAGGTGACGGCACGTTCCAGGAAGTAATCCGGATGCCACACGGCCCCGCCATTGAGCGGGGTTTTTTGTTTCTTTTATTTGAGAAATGCCCTACAGAAATTGCAAATTCGTTTGGTTTCTTTCACAAACTTTTCACACCCGGCTGAGTAGGGTGAAGCCATCCGTTAGAAAGCAAGTCTCCAGCCCGTCTCCCCAGCGGGCTTTTTTTTGCCTGCCATAAAACCTTTTCCATAATCGCTGTCCAATCGGCGCCAAGTACGCGGCGACGCTGGACATTGCCGCGGCAACAGCATTCAATCTGCGCCCTTTTTTATTCCTTCTGTTGAGGTTTTTCGTCATGCGTTTAACTCTGCCTGCTCTGGTTCTGGGGCTTCTGGTTGCTCAAGGTGCAATGGCTGGCGACGGTACCGCCGCACTGGGTGGCGGTCTGGGCGGCGCGCTGGGTAACGTGGTTGGCCAGAAAATGGGCGGCAGCAACGGCGCGGCCATTGGCGCTGGCCTGGCCGGCGCGGCTGGCGGTGCGTTGGCAGCGAAGAAGGGAGCCCGCACAAAGGCGGCTATTGGCGGTGGTGTCGGTGCAGCGGGTGGTTCGATCATCGGTAACAGCCTGGGTGGCAAGAACGGTGCGACTATCGGTGCCGGCTTGGGCGGTGCTGCTGGCGGCGCAGTGGGCAGCAACTTGTCCAAGGGTCACAAGCGTCACTGATTGCCAACGCGTGACTGAAAAGGCCCGGCTTTATGCCGGGCCTTTTCGTTGCTGAACGTTTTTCCCGAATTCGCCTCCAATGCTACGTAGCCCCCTCCGCGGGCGAACCGTCCCGACTCGGGACCTGTGAGGTCTGTATGCGATTGACATTATCCGCATTGGTTTTGGGATTGTTCGTGGCCCAAGGCGCCATGGCCGCCGGTGATGGCACGGCCGCCGTGGGTGGTGGATTGGGTGGCGCGTTGGGCAATGTGGTCGGCGGCCAACTCGGCGGCAGCACCGGTGCTGCGGTGGGTGCTGGCGTTGGTGGCGCGGCCGGCAGTGCCGTCGGAGCGAACAAACGCAATCGCACGGAAGCCGCCATTGGCGGTGGCCTCGGCGCCGCAGGCGGGTCCGTCGTCGGCAACAGCCTCGGCGGCTCCACCGGTTCGACTATCGGCGCAGGGTTGGGCGGCGCAGCGGGTGGCGCGGTCGGCAACAACCTGGGTGACGATGGCGGCAAGTCGCACTCCGGCGGTGGTCACAAGCACAAGAACAAACACAAGAACCGTCATCGTTGAGTGACCGGTTCTACGGAAACCCGGCTTTATGCCGGGTTTTTTGCGCCTGCGCGTCATGCGCAGGAACGAATAGCGACCATAATTTTCGAACGTCGTATACGAATGCGACTGACGAGGTGCGCCATGACTCCCGAAACCGAAGGCAATGAAGAAAAAGGCCCGAGCGGATTGCCGTTTATCAATGATCCGGGGAATGAAGACCCGGGGTCGTTGATGGATGATGCGACGGTTCCGCTTTTGGAGGGTGAGGAAGAGCTTGAGTATGAGGATTTTGATGATGATGAGTGATTGGATGCTCGTTTCGTCGAATATTGGAAATTCTATTTAGAGTCTTCAGCGAGTGAGCAGTGTTCTAACCCCGCCATTCGCTCAAACAAACGAGACATCAATCCTGTCCGCGTTAATTTTGACGAACTGCCCATCCAGATTTGGGTATTCGTAGTGGATATCCTGATCCGTAAAATCAACAAACGACCGGAAAATCTTGCCATCCAGGTAGCCATAAACCTCACAGGGGAATCCGCTACCGAGCATCTTGATCTGCTTTTTTTTGCATTGTGTAGCTGACGCAAATTCCTCACCAGACAACACCATTTCGAACTCAACGTCGTAAGTATTTCCGACCTCAATTTTCGAAGGGCTGTAGCTTGCGAAGCACCTAACCTCAACGCCCTCAACAGTCAGCAAGACAGCGTCTTCTACCAAATGGTCTATTTCGACGACCAATGCTTTGTGTGTCTTAGTCACGAGAAGGTCTTACTGTTTTATCTTGTGCATTACCATTAATTGTCCGCAAAAACTCTTTTCTACTTTTGGTGTGTAGAATCGTGATTTCATCATTTGTGTTGGTATCCACGAAAGCAAATTTTGCTTCATCTTTCCAGTTGGTCCCGATTAAAGGATATACCGTGCTAATCAAAAAGGAGTCTCGGTTAGATAAACTGTGGGGTCTCTAAGTCTCAGAAAAGATGTCGTGAACTCAATGGCGGAATTCTCCGAAATTGCCGTTACCTTAAACCGGAGGTCATTTCCAAGGATTGTCAATTTCAATGGTGTATTGGTTGGGAGATTTTTAATTGTAATGCTCTCAACCTCACTGCAGGTGATTCCAATTCGGCAAGCATTATATTGAGCTGATTGCCACTTTCTTGGCGGTTTGTCGGGTACTTCCCTTATGTCGAAGGCCATAGTAACCAAAGATTGATTGCTATCAATATCTATGGAGAACAGCTTTATTTCACCAATCTCGATGCGATTGCTGAACACCATAGAAAAAAAAGTACTCCCTTCAAGGTCGTTCCAGTACTGCATTTTTACCTCCTGAATGGATAGTGCTCATGTGTGTTGTCAACTTTTCCGTTTCTAGGATCGTCTGCAGGTCGTACGTTAAAATGAGAGCCTTGATCGCCTTTATTGTCGGTAGCTCCGAATTTGTGACCGGCAGTATGGTCTTGCAGTATCACAATGAATCCGTCCTCTCTAGTGAACCTATACTCTCTAGTCGGGATCGGCATCCCGGTGCTGGATAGAATATTTTTTCCACTTTTATTAGTCATGTTCGTGTAAGTATATTGACGCTGGCGTCCATTTACCTTGTCTATCTGTATGTCCGGCTGCTGACCCCTCGGAATCCCAGCGTCAGCTTTTGCCTGTCTGAATGCTCCTCGTCTTGAGATGTCTGGCTGCTCAGGTTCACCCGGATTAGGGCAAATGGCTGAGCGTTCACTCTTTGGAGGACAGTTGGACGTCAACCCCAGCGGATCCACCCACCCCGTCGGATTCGGCACGTACTGATACTGATTGAGTCCCCCG